>DEKZ01000133.1 GCA_002354135.1 Massilia sp. UBA2709
CGGCTGGCCGCCCGCCAGCTCGCGCATCATGCGCGCCAGCGCGGTCGGGCGCGGCAGCGGCGAGCGCACGTCGAAGGGACCCGGCTCGTAGTAGCCGCGGTTCTCGGTGACCAGGCTGTTCCAGTCGAAGGAGCCGAGCAGCGACCAGACGGTGACGGCGCGGATGTCGACGCCGTTGTCGCGCGCGGTGTGCGCGGCCTGCCAGATTTCCAGCAGCCAGCGCAGCTGGTCCTCGCGGTTGGCGTCGATGTGGGCCTCGGTGACGGCCAGCGGCAGGCGGTAGCGCTCCCACACTTCGGACAGCAGCGGGCCGATGCCGGCGGTCGGCGTCGCCAGGGCGCGCGAGGCTTCGATGTCGGCGCAGGGAATGCCGTCGGCCACGCCGCGGTGGTGCTGGGGATAGCGCTCGGGACGGTGGTCGAGCCAGCGCTCGCTGGTGACGTAATAGTTCACGCCGATGACGTCCGGCGGGCAGGGATTGTCGCGGAACCAGAGGAATTCGGCCGCGTCGATGCCGGTGCCGGTGAGGTACTTCCAAAGCTTGTGCTCGGGGCCGATCATTCCGCACAGCAGGTCCCAGGCCAGCCAGCGGCGCTCGTTGTAGAAGTCGGCCACGTGGGCCAGTTCCGGCGTGCTGTAGGTCTTGCCGAGGTCGTCGGTCTGGACCAGCTTGGCGTTCGGGTTGACCTTGCGGATTTCGCGCATGCACAGCACCACGGCGCGGCATTGCACCAGCAGGGCCTGGATGAAGCTGCGGTCTTCGCGGGCGTGCGGGTACCAGACGCCGTACAGGCCGGCGAAGCGGGCCGTGGTGCAGGGTTCGTTGACCGGGGTGTAGTACTCGAGCCAGGGGTAGCGCGCCGCTACGGCGCCGGCGTATTCGGCCAGGCGTTCGGGGAAGGCCGGGTCGAGCAGGCTGGTGTCGCGCGGACCGCTGCCGTGGTGGATCAGGCCGGCGATCGGCGTCACGCCGGCGTCAACCAGGGCCGGCAGGCGTTCGTCCGGCCAAGTCCAGTCGGCCTTGTCGATGCCGTCCGGCGCGGTGCGTTCCCAGAGAACAGGGTAGCGAATGGCACGAATGCCGAGCGAGGCGAAACGCTGGACGTCGCAGGCCCGTTGCGCGTGGCCGTTGCGGTCGAGCTGGCTGAAGTAGTCGTCGCGGACGCGGTTGACGGTGCATTCGAGGCCGCCCCAGAGTTCAAGGGGACGGGATTGGCTGTTCGGGCTCGTATTGGAATTCATTATTCACCACTCTTTGAAATTTTGACAACAAAAACTTTTTAGATGGCCGCCGAAAGCAAAAGGTTCGGACAGGTTTTGCCGGGTCCCCCGTGCCCGGTCGTCGATGTGCTGGCCCTGAAGACGGTTGACAGCGGGCCGCCAACCTGCAAACATGCCATCCATGAATTTTCTGAACCCACATTTCTCGTTTTCCAACTGGTGGCGCCGCTGACAGCGCGCGGCCCAGTAGAGAAGATGTGACTCAATGAACGCCGCCTCGATTCAGGTGGCGTTTTCGTTTGCGCGGCAGGATCGAGGCTCATATAAGGAAACTCGATGAGCTCGCAAGACACACCAGCAACCACTCCTGCAAACCCGGCGCACGTCATCCTCACCGGCGACCGGCCGACCGGTCCTTTGCACCTCGGCCACTTCGTGGGCAGCCTGCGCAATCGCGTTGCCTACCAGGACCAGTACCGCCAGTTCGTCATGCTCGCCGACGCCCAGGCGCTCACCGACAACATGGATGACACCGGCAAAGTACATCGGAACGTCGTCGAAGTGGCGCTCGATTACCTTGCGGTCGGCATCGACCCGTCGCGCTCCACGATCTTCATCCAGTCCCAGGTTCCGGAACTGGCCGAGTTGACATTTTATTATTTGAACCTCGTGACCGTCGCACGCTTGGAGCGCAATCCGACTGTCAAGACGGAGATCCAGCTGCGCGGCTTCGAGCGCGACATCCCGGCCGGCTTCCTGACCTACCCGGCCAGCCAGGCCTCCGACATCAGCGCCTTCAAGGCGACCCTGGTGCCGGTGGGCGAGGACCAGATCCCGATGATCGAGCAGTGCAACGAGATCGTGCGCCGCCTGAACCGCATCGCCAACCGCGACATCCTGGTCGAGTGCAAGGCCCTGGTGCCGGAAATCGGCCGCCTGCCCGGCATCGACGGCAGGGCCAAGATGAGCAAGTCGCTCGGCAACACCATCAACCTGGGCGACAGCGCCGACCAGATCCGCGCCGCCGTCAAGCAGGTCTACACCGACCCGCTGCACCTGAAGGTGTCCGACCCGGGCCACCTGGAAGGCAACGTCGCCTTCATCTACCTCGACGCCTTCGATCCGGACAAGGAAGCCCTGGCCGAGATGAAGGCCCATTACGTGCGCGGCGGCCTGGGCGACAGCGTCGTCAAGAAGCGTCTCGACACCGTGCTCCAGGAAATGCTGGCGCCGATCCGCGAGCGCCGCGAGCACTATGCCCAGGACAAGGGGCAAGTGCTGGCCATGCTGAAGGAAGGCACGATGAAGGCGCGCGAAGTGGCCGCGCAGACCATGGACGAAGTGCGCCGCGCGCTGGGGTTGTCCTACTTCTGATTGCTGTCGTTGCCCCGCCCAGGCGTTCAAGCGGCGGATGAAATATCGCGACGTTCTTGCGCTCGCTGAAGTGTCCTATGTCTGATCGTTTCGTAGGGTGGGCGCTCCGTGCCCACCGAAATCGTGCGCCTCGTAGACATCTCTCTGTGTCGCGTCTGATCGTCGTTCTGGTGGGCACGGGGCGCCCACCCTACGTCCCGCCGTCCGCAATCCAATACCCCCGGTATCGCTAGACGCTCCCCCATCGGCCCCGCTGGCCGTTCCCTTTGCGATGTGACAAGCTGCCGCGCATCGCAACTTCAGGGGAGCATTTCATGAGCAAGGGCTTGCGCTTGACCGAACAGTGGATGACGCGCGCGCTGTGGCTGGTCGCCTTCATCTTCGCCGGCTTCCTGATCGGGCTGGGCGGGAAGATCGTCGACAACCTGTGGCACGTCGAGGCGCCGCTCACGGTCGAGCAGTTCATGGACCAGGGGCGGGCAGCCGAGGTCAGGGCGCAGCGCGACGCGGCCCGGGACAAACTGGACGCCGCGCGCACCGCACTCGAGCAGGCCGAGCAGAAGCACGCGGTGGCGCGTTCGAACACCGGTGCGGCGCGGGCCAGTTTCGACAATTGGCTGGCCACGCGCCGCGTCACGGCCCGGCCCGACCAGGACCGCGAGCTGATCGCCCGCACCCAGGCGCTCGACGCACTCGCATCCGAGGAGCGCCGCGCGCTCGCCGCAGTCGAGGCCCAGGAGCAGGCCATGCTCGACGCCAGCCAGCAGGCCCGGCAAGCGCGCTCGCGCTGGGAAGCGCTGGAGCGGCCGGCCGTGCAGGCGCACGCGCAAGCGCTGCGCGCCAAGGAATTGCGGGTGTTTCTCTACCGGCTGGCGCTGACCCTGCCGCTGCTGGTGCTTGCCGGCTGGCTGTTCGCCCACAAGCGCAAGAGCAGCTGGTGGCCCTTCGCCTGGGGTTTCATCATCTTTGCGCTGTTCGCCTTCTTCTTCGAGCTGGTGCCCTACCTGCCCAGCTACGGCGGCTATGTGCGCTACGTGGTCGGCATCGTCGTCACGGTCGTGGCCGGCCGCTATGCGATCCTGTCCCTGCAGCGCTATCTGGCGCGCCAGAAGGAGAGCGAAGCGCTGCCCGACGCCGAGCGGCGCCAGACCATGCGCTACGACCTGGCCCTGGCGCGGCTGGGAAAGAGCGTCTGCCCGGGCTGCGAGCGCGCCGTGCACCTGAAGGACACGGCAATCGACTATTGCCCGCATTGCGGCATCGGCCTGTTCGACCGCTGCGGCTGCTGCAGCACGCGCAAGAACGCGTTCGCGCGGTTCTGCTTTTCATGCGGAACCGCCGCGAACACGAGCTTGGCGGATTGATTTAATCCTGCAAGTCGGCCGGCACCTTGCCGCCGTTCTCGGCCAGCTTCTTCATGACTTGCTTGTGCAGCCAGATGTTCATCGTGGCCGAGTCGCTGGTGTCGCCGGTGTAGTGCAGTTCGGCGGCCAGCTCCTTGCGCGCCTGCAGGCTGGAGTCGAGGTCGAGCAGTTTGAGCAGGTCGACGATGGAGGTGCGCCAGTTCAGCTGCTGGCCCGACGCCTTCTGCTTGTTGGTCAGGATTTCCTCGACGTCCACCTGCTGGGCCAGGGTAGCGGCCGGGCCGGTGGCGGCCGGCGTGACCTGGGTCTGCTGGCCGGTCTGCTGGGCCTGGGCGGTGGCCGGCGGCTGCGGAATGTTCTGCTGGGCGCCCGGCGCGGCGGCCGGCGCCGAGGCCGGTGCCGAGCTTGAAGCAGGTGCGGATTTCTGCGGGAAGATCTTGTGGAAGATGTTGCTCAGAATGCCCATGTCTTTCTCCTTTTCTGGGGTTGGGTTGCGGCGCTGGATGCCCTGCGCCATGGCGCCGAGCGCAACGGCGAGCGCGGTGGCGCCGATTGCCTTGACGGCGGTCGGGTGCTCGGCATAGAACTCGCCCATGCGGTCGAGGATGCCCGGATTTTCCTGCTGCGCCTTCTCGGCGATTTCCTTCACCTGTTCCGGCGAGACTTGCGATGCCTGTTCCGGCGTCACGCGCCCGACCGCATTGCCACCGAACAAACCGCCGAGCTTGCCCATCAGGCCCGGCCCGGCGCCGGCGATCAGCTGGTTGAGCATGCCGGCGCGCTGGTCCGGGCTGCTGTTGCCGAACATCTGGGCCAGCATCTGCGGGAAGGGCGGCGTCTGGTCGGAACGCAGGGCCTGGATCACGCCCTGCGCGATCGTTTCGCGCGGCGCGGCCTGGGCGGCGCGCTCGAAGTCGTCGGGCGCCTGCGCCGGGTTGGCGGCGCCACCGCCGAGATACTGGCCAAGCAAATTCCCTAAATCAAAACCCATGTGACCTCCTGCTTCAATGACGTTGAAAGGGGAGGGTAGGACGTCCACAGCCGGGTTTCGGTACGGTGGCGAACGCAAGACATATAAAAATTTTAAGGCGCTGCTTGCTGGTAATGTCGCGCCTGCCGCGCTAAGCTGGCGCAATGCCTTATTTGCCCATCCTTGCCTTCGCCCTCGTCTACGCGGCCGCGACCCTGGCCTGGGACCTGCCGCTGCTGGTCGGGGCGGCCTACGCCATCACCAGCCTGACCTGTTTTGTCGCCTATGCCCTCGACAAGTCGGCGGCGAAGCACGGCGCCTGGCGCACGCCCGAGCGGACCCTGCTGGTACTCGGCCTGGTCGGCGGCTGGCCGGGCGCCTTGCTGGCCCAGCAATGGCTGCGCCACAAGTCGTCCAAGCGCTCGTTCTTGAGGATGTTCTGGGCGACGGTGACGGCCAACGTGGCCGGCTTCGTGTACGTCTCCTCGCGTCTGGCAGCCCCTGCATGAATCCGCCCGGAACGTGGCGCTATCCTCGTGTGCTGGCCCATCGCGGCGGCGGCACGCTGGCACCGGAGAACACCATGGCCGGGCTGCGCGAAGGCATGCGGCGCGGCTTTCGCGCCATCGAGTACGACATCATGCTGGCGCGGGACGGTGTGCCGGTCGTCATGCACGATCCTTATCTCGGCCGCACCGTGGCCGGGGCCGGGAATGTCTTCGACTACGACGCGTTCGAGCTGGCGGCGATGGATGCCGGCGGCTGGTTCGCGCGCCGGTACGACGGCGAGCCGGTGCCGCTGTTCGTCGAGTTCGCGCAGTTCTGCAAGGCGCACGGCGTCTGGCAGAACATGGAGATCAAACCCGCGCCCGGCTACGAGATCGAGACCGGCGGCACGGTGGCGCGCATTGCGGCAGGCATGTTCGCCGACGAGATCGCGGCCGGGCAGTGGGAGGCGGTGCCGCTGCTGTCCTCGTTCAGCGAGCTGGCGCTGGAGTCGGCGCGCGAGGTGGCGCCGCTCGTCCCGCGCGCACTCTTGATGAGCGAACTGCCGCCGGACTGGGAGCGCCGCGCGCACCTGGTCGAGGCGATGGCGATCCATACCAATCACCGGCACCTGACGCCGGCGCTGGCGCAGGCGGTAAGGGCGGCCGGGTTCGGGCTGTTCTGCTATACCGTCAACGAGCCGGCCCGGGCGCGGGAGTTGATGGGGTGGGGTGTGGAAGCCTTCTGTACCGACCGGATCGACCTGATCGGGCCGGATTTTTCGTAGGGTGGGCACCTGTGCCCACGCGGTCTCATCCAGTGACCAATCGGCGCCTTCGAGGAAAGCGCGTGCATACGCACGTGGGGCTGTTGCCTGCGCCGTTATCGGTATCTTGAATCCGCGTGGGCACGAGTGCCCACCCTACGGAACACGCCGCGGGCTGCCGGAGACAAAAACGCTAACGGAGCCGCCGGTGCCGTGCGTTAATCGGTTTTCGTAGGGTGGGCACTTGTGCCCACGCGGTCTCATCGGGCGATCAGTGAAGGAGGTGTTGAAAATCCCGTACATAAGCCCGTGGGGCTGTTGCCTGCGTCGTTATCGGTATCTTGAATCCGCGTGGGGTCATTGATGCCAGTGGCATCGATGACGAGCCCACCCTACGGGAGATGCCGCGGACTGGCGGAGACAAAAAACGTTGGTTCTCGTAGGGTGGGTACTTGTACCCACGCGGTCTCATCGGGTGATCAGCGGCGCCATTGAACAAGAACGCGTGCTTACGCACGTGGGGCTGTTGCCTGTGCCTTTATAGGGATGCTGAATCCGCGTGGGCACAAGTGCCCACCCTACGGGAGACGCCGCGAACTGCCGGAGATAGAAACCGCCGGCCGACGCGCTCGCGCCGCGCGTTAATAAGTCACCAGTGACTGATATAATCGTTGCTTTATATACCCGTACTGCTCTCTTTCCGCACCCTCCAACATGAAATCCTCCGAAATTCGCGAAAAGTTCCTCAAGTTCTTTGAGTCCAAGGGCCATACGATCGTACGGTCCAGCCCGCTCGTGCCGGGCAACGATCCGACCATGTTGTTGACCAACAGCGGAATGGTGCAGTTCAAGGACGTTTTCCTTGGCCTGGACACGCGTCCGTACAAGCGCGCCACCACCGTGCAGCGCTGCGTGCGCGCCGGCGGCAAGCACAACGACCTGGAAAACGTCGGCTACACCGCGCGTCACCACACCTTCTTCGAAATGCTGGGTAACTTCAGCTTCGGCGACTACTTCAAGCGCGACGCCATCAACTACTGCTGGGAGCTGCTGACCAAGGTCTACATGCTGCCCGCCGAGAAGCTGACCGTCACCGTCTACTTCGAGGACGACGAAGCCTACGACATCTGGGCCAACGAGATCGGCGTGCCGAAAGAGCGCATCATCCGCATCGGCGACAACAAGGGCGCGCGCTACGCCTCGGACAACTTCTGGCAGATGGCCGACACCGGCCCTTGCGGTCCGTGCACCGAAGTGTTCTACGACCACGGCGCCGACATCTGGGGCGGTCCTCCGGGCTCGCCCGAGGAAGACGGCGACCGCTTCATCGAGATCTGGAACCTGGTGTTCATGCAGTTCAACCGCGACGAAGCCGGCGTGCTGACCCCGCTGCCGAAGCCGTCGATCGACACCGGCATGGGCATGGAGCGCCTGGCCGCCGTGCTGCAGCACGTGCACTCGAACTACGAGATCGACCTGTTCCAGAACCTGATCAAGGCAGCCGCCCGCGAAACCGGCGCGACCGACCTGGAGAACAATTCGCTGAAGGTCATCGCCGACCACATCCGCGCCGCTTCCTTCCTGATCGTCGACGGCATCATCCCGAGCAGCGAAGGCCACGGCTACGTCCTGCGCCGCATCATCCGCCGCGCGCTGCGCCACGGCCACAAGCTGGGCCAGACCAAGCCTTTCTTCTACAAGCTGGTGGAAGACCTGGACATCGAGATGGGCAGCGCCTATCCGGAACTGACCGACGCCAAGGAACGTGTCGCCCAGGTGCTGAAGGCCGAGGAAGAGCGTTTCGGCGAGACCCTGGAAAACGGCATGAAGATCCTGGAAGCGCAGCTCCAGAAAGATCCGAAGAACCTGGACGGCGCCACCGCCTTCACCCTGTACGACACCTACGGCTTCCCGCTGGACCTGACCGCCGATATCTGCCGCGAGCGCGGCGTGACGCTGGACGAAGCCGGCTTTGCCGAGGCGATGGAGCAGCAGAAGAAGACCGCGCGTGCCGCCGGCAAGTTCAAGATGGCCGCCAAGGTCGAGTACGCGGGCGACAAGACCAAGTTCGTCGGCTACGAATCCCTGGTGCACAACACCCACGTGCTGGCGCTGTACAGCGAAGGCGTGTCGGTCCAGGAACTGAAGGAAGGCCAGGAAGGCATCGTGGTGCTCGATACCACCCCGTTCTACGCCGAGTCGGGCGGCCAGGTCGGCGACCACGGCCTGATCCGCGCCACTGGCGGTGAGTTCGAGGTCGAGGACACCCTGAAGATCCAGGCCGAGGTGTTCGGCCACCACGGCGTGCTGCGCAGCGGCTCGCTGAAGGTCGGCGACACGGTGGACGCCCAGGTCGACCAGGCCAAGCGTGCGCGCACCATCCGCAACCACTCGGCCACCCACCTGATGCACAAGGCCCTGCGCGAAGTGCTGGGTTCGCATGTGCAGCAGAAGGGCTCGCTGGTCGATCCGGACAAGACCCGTTTCGACTTCAGCCACAATGCGCCGATGACCCCTGAGCAGATCGCCCAGGTCGAGCAGATCGTCAACCGTGAAATCCTGGAAAACCATCCGACCCAGGCGCACCACATGAGCTTCGACGACGCCGTCAAGCATGGCGCCATGGCGCTGTTCGGCGAGAAGTACGGCGACCAGGTGCGCGTGCTCGACATCGGTTCCTCGAAAGAGCTGTGCGGCGGCGTCCACGTGACCCGCACCGGCGACATCGGCCTGTTCAAGATCGTGTCGGAAGGCGGCGTTGCCGCGGGCATCCGCCGCGTGGAAGCGGTGACGGGCGAGGGCGCGCTGGCCTGGGTGCAGGCGACCAATGCCAAGCTGCTCGCTGCCGCGTCGGCCCTGAAGACCGGTCCGGACGAACTGCCGTCGCGCATCGCCCAGGTCCAGGACCAGGTCAAGGTCCTGGAGAAGGAAGTGTCGGCGCTGAAGTCGAAACTGGCTGCCGGCCAGGGCGACGAGCTGGTGAACAAGGCGGTGGAAGTGAACGGCATCAAGGTGCTGGCCGCGACCATGGAAGGCGCCGACGTCGCCACCCTGCGCGAAGCGATGGACAAGCTGAAGGACAAGCTGAAGACCGCTGCCATCGTGCTGGCTTCGGTGGCCGACGGCAAGGTCAGCCTGATCGCGGGGGTGACCAAGGACGCCACCGGCAAGGTCAAGGCCGGCGAGCTGGTCAACTTCGTCGCCCAGCAGGTGGGCGGCAAGGGCGGCGGCCGTCCGGACATGGCGCAGGCCGGCGGCACCGATCCTGCGGGCCTGCCGAAGGCGCTCGAAGGCGTGGCCGGCTGGGTCGGCGAACGCGCCTGATCCCGCTCGGGGCCGATTGAAGAACGCCGCCTTCGGGGCGGCGTTTTTTTTTGGCTCGCTGCACCGAAGCGGTGCCGCTCCTTACCCAAATGTCATGGTTTGGTGCGCTGAATGTGGCAAGTTTTACATTTGGTTGTGGACGTGCAACAATGTGTGACTATTTTGGTGCGCTGCGTCATACTGCCGGAATTGGAGTAGTATGGAGTTTCCAGCACCACCCTTTTAGCATCACCTACCGAGCAGGCAAGCGATGAGCGACATGACTATCGACATTGACACCATGGAATTCCAGAAAGACCTGGATGCGCGCGGGCTGAATTGTCCATTGCCCATCCTGAAAGCCAAGAAGGCCCTCGCGGAGATGGAGAGCGGGCAGGTGCTGCGTATCGTGGCCACCGACACCGGTTCCGTGCGCGACTTCCAGGCGTTCGCCAAGCAGACCGGCAACGCCTTGCTGGCCCACACCGTCGAAAACGGCGAATTCACCTTCCTGATGCGCCGCAAATAAGCGCGCAAACAAGAGCCTGAGGCTCGCGGCGCTACCCGGCGGGGCAGGGTCTTGCCCCGTCTGTTTTCCTTGAATCTTACTCATCGGGCGCGATTTGGAAGATTCACTCTAGCCAAAAATCGCACGATCGTGCTTTAATTCGGTTGTGCAGCAGTTTATCTCTTATAATCTAGGCCACTTTAGCCAAGTCTACCTCTTCAATTTTTCAAAGGCACACCTATGAAAGTCCTGGTACCCGTCAAACGCGTGGTCGACTACAACGTCAAGGTCCGCGTCAAGTCCGACGGCAGTGGCGTCGATATCGCCAACGTCAAAATGTCGATGAACCCGTTCGATGAGATCGCACTCGAAGAAGCGACCCGCCTGAAGGAAGCAGGCAAGGTCACCGAGGTGGTGGCAGTGTCCGTCGGTGTGCCGCAGTGCCAGGAAACCCTGCGCACCGGCATGGCGATCGGCGCCGACCGCGGCATCCTGGTGGAAACCGCCGTCGAGACCGAGCCGCTGGCGGTTGCCAAGATCATGAAGGCGCTGGCCGAGAAAGAGCAGCCGCAGCTGATCATCCTGGGCAAGCAGGCGATCGACGATGACTCGAACCAGACCGGCCAGATGCTGGCGGCCCTGCTGGGCTGGCCGCAGGCGACCTTCGCATCGAAAGTCGTGCTGGAAGACGGCAAAGTGACCGTGACCCGCGAAGTCGACGGCGGCCTGGAAACCGTGGCCCTGACCCTGCCTGCGATCGTCACCACCGACCTGCGCCTGAACGAGCCGCGCTACGTGACGCTGCCGAACATCATGAAGGCCAAGAAGAAGCCGCTGGAAACCATCAAGCCGGAAGACCTGGGCGTCGACGTGACCCCGCGCCTGAAGACCCTGAAGGTCGCCGAGCCGGCCAAGCGTTCGGCCGGCGTGAAGGTGCCGGACGTCGCTACCCTGGTCCAGAAGCTGCGTACCGAAGCCAAAGTCATCTAAGCGGCCTCGCCGTCACTATCAAACATAGGAAACATCATGGTCGCATTAGTTATTGCTGAACACGACAATGGCTCCCTGAAGGGCGCAACCCACAACACCGTGACCGCGGCCGCCCAGTGCGGCAGCGAAGTGCACGTGCTGGTCGCCGGCTCGAACTGCGGCGCCGCCGTGGAAGCCGCTGCGCAGATCGCCGGCGTTACCAAGGTGCTGGTCGCCGACGCGCCGCACTTCGCCGACGGCCTGGCCGAGAACGTCGCCGAGCAGATCCTGGCTGTCGCCGGCAACTACTCGCACATCCTGGCCCCGGCTACCGCCTACGGCAAGAACATCCTGCCGCGCGTCGCCGCCAAGCTGGACGTGGCCCAGATCTCGGAAATCACCAAGGTCGATTCGCCAGACACCTTCGAGCGTCCGATCTACGCCGGTAACGCCATCGCCACCGTGCAGTCGAGCGACAAGGTCAAGGTCATCACCGTGCGCGGCACCGGCTTCGACGCTGCGGCCGCCACCGGCGGCTCGGCTGCCGTGGAAAACGTCGCCGCCGTCGCCGACGTCGGCAAGTCGTCCTTCGTGGGCCGCGAGCTGGCCAAGTCGGACCGTCCGGAACTGACCGCTGCGAAGATCGTCGTCTCGGGCGGCCGCGGCATGGGTTCGGGCGACAACTTCAAGATCCTGGAGCCGCTGGCCGACAAGCTGGGCGCCGCCATGGGCGCCTCGCGCGCGGCAGTGGACGCAGGCTACGTGCCGAACGACTGGCAGGTCGGCCAGACCGGCAAGATCGTCGCGCCGTCGCTGTACATCGCCGTCGGCATCTCGGGCGCGATCCAGCACCTGGCCGGCATGAAGGACTCGAAGACCATCGTCGCCATCAACAAGGATCCGGAAGCGCCGATTTTCTCGGTGGCCGACTACGGTCTCGTTGGCGACCTGTTCGAAGTGATCCCGGCACTGGTCAAGGAACTGGGTTAATAGGTAGGGTGGGGACGAGTCCCCACCTACAACCCCGTCACGCGAACAAAACTCAGGCCACGCTGTCCGGCATATGCCAGGCTGTCGTGGCCTGTTTTACATCCAAACCTGAGGAGATATCGTGAGCTACCAAGCCCCGATCAAAGACATGCTGTTCGTCCTGAACGAACTGGCCGGCCTGGACCAAGTCAGCAAGCTGCCGGGCTGCGAAGACGCCACCGTCGACACCGTCGAAGCGGTGCTGGAAGAGAACGCGAAATTCTGCGGCGAAGTCGTCGCCCCGCTGAACCATCCGAGCGACAAGGAGCCGAGCTTCTGGCACGACGGCCAGGTCACGACTTCCGCCGGCTTCAAGGTTGCCTTCCAGGCCTTCGGCGAATCCGGCTGGCAGGGCGTGCAGCACCCGAGCGAATTCGGCGGCCAGGGCCTGCCCAAGCTCGTCGCCACGCCGTGCACCGAGATGCTCAACGCCGCCTCGATCTCGTTCGCGCTGGTGGCCCTGCTGACCGACGGCGCCATCGAGGCGCTGCTGACGGCCGGCTCGGAAGAGCAGAAGGCGCGCT
Organism: Massilia sp. UBA2709; assembly: GCA_002354135.1. Lineage (GTDB taxonomy): Bacteria > Pseudomonadota > Gammaproteobacteria > Burkholderiales > Burkholderiaceae_D > Telluria. The sequence goes on from DEKZ01000133.1 coordinate 12,515, forward strand.
TCCTCGAGCCGCTCATCTCCGGCAAGTGGACCGGCACCATGAACCTGACCGAGCCGCAGGCCGGTTCGGACCTGGCCGCCGTGCGCACCCGCGCCGTGCCCCAGGGCGACGGCACCTACAAGATTTTCGGCACCAAGATCTTCATCACCTACGGTGAGCACGACATGGCCGAGAACATCATCCACCTGGTGCTGGCGCGCACGCCGGACGCGCCGCCGGGCGTGAAGGGGATCTCGCTGTTCATCGTGCCGAAGTTCCTGATCAACGAGGACGGCTCGCTGGGTGAGCGCAACGACGCCCACTGCGTCTCGATCGAACACAAGCTGGGCATCAAGGCCAGCCCGACCGCCGTGCTGCAGTTCGGCGACAACGGCGGCGCTATCGGCACCCTGGTCGGCGAAGAGAACCGCGGCCTGGAATACATGTTCATCATGATGAACGCGGCCCGCTTCGGCGTCGGCATGCAGGGCATCGGCCTGGCCGAGCGCGCCTACCAGCAGGCCGTGGCCTATGCCAAGGACCGCGTGCAGTCGCGCGACCTGGCCGGCTCGGCCGGTCCGGTGTCCATCATCCACCACCCGGACGTGCGCCGCATGCTGATGTCGATGCGCGCCCAGACCGAGGCGGCGCGCGCGCTGGCCTACGTCGGCGCCGGCATCTCGGACGTGGCCCACTACCATGCCGACGAAGCGACCCGCAAAGCCAACCTGGCGGTCTACGAATACCTGGTCCCGGTCATCAAGGGCTGGTCGACCGAGATGAGCGAGAACGTCGCGCGCGACGGTGTGCAGATCCACGGCGGCATGGGCTTCATCGAGGAGACCGGCGCGGCCCAGCACTACCGCGACGCCAAGATCCTGACCATCTACGAAGGCACGACCGCGATCCAGGCGAACGACCTGGTCGGCCGCAAGACGGTGCGCGACGGCGGCGCGGTGGCGAAATCCATCATCGCCCAGGTGCGCGAGACCGAGGCGGCGCTGGGCGATGCCCAGGGCGCGGATTTCGCGGCGATCCAGAAGCAGCTGGCGCTCGGTTCCGCCGCGCTGGAGGAAGTAGTCGACTTCGTGGTCGCCAACGTGAAATCGGACATCAAGGGCGTGTTCGCCGGTTCCGTGCTCTACCTGAAGCTGGCCGGCATCGTGCTGGGCGGCTGGCAGATGGCGCGCGCGGCCCTGGCTGCACAGCGCTTGCTCGACGCGGGCGAAGGCGACGCCAGCTTCCTGCGCGCGAAGATCGCCACCGCGCGCTTCTTCGCCGACCACATCCTGTCGCAGGCAAGCGGCATGCGCAGCGCCATCGTGGAAGGCAGCGCCGGCGTGCTGGCGCTGGACGTCGAGCAGTTCTGATCGGAATCGGCAGAAACGACAAAGCGGCCTGCGGGCCGCTTTTTTTTGCTTGTTCGGCCAAGGGTGAGGCTAAGGTACAACAAGACATGAGCGCAACGCTGGCGCTTCTTGACGCGCGCGGAGAGGGGCTGTCACCATCTATTTCTTCCTGGAAATTTACTCCCCATTTACTTATCTCCCAGCCATGTTTCGCAGCCTTCACCCACTTGCGCTCGCCGGCGCTATTTTCCTTGGCATGACGGCCACCAGCACCTATGCCGCCCCTGCTCAGTTGTCGCGTCCCGAGATTCTCAAGGCCGACCTGTCCGAATGGCTCAAACCTGCCGACCTGGCGATGATCGTGTTCATGCCGCAAACCTGCGAGGGACGCGACCTGGCGGCAGTTTGCAATCAATTCCGCCAATTCGCACCAAGCTCCAAATCCGCGCTGTACAGGGCGGAAGACGGGATCGCGAAGCGCCGCTCGATCGCCGGTCAGGTGCAGGCGCTTCCCGCCGCGCTCCAGGAGCGCCGCTACGTCATGCTACTCGACTGGAAATACAGGTTCCTCAACGGCCAGGTCAGGAGCCTGTTCAGCTTGAATGGTGAGGTCGTGGTCTACGACCAGGTCGAGAAAAAAGTCGTCTGGCATGCAGTGGCGCTGTACGAGACTGATGCAGCTTCTGAAGCGCTGGCGCGTAACTTCATCAACCGGGCGGTCCTCGGCGTCATGACGAGCTATGTCACGGAACAGCGTCTTGCCGCCAAGCTTGGGATCGGAATCCGGGATTTGGCCGCCGCGACGGAGCAGGGCAAGGATTACAACCTGGTGATTTTTAACCGCCGCCAGGATGGGGCAAAACTGGTCGAGTCGACTTCCGCCAGCGTCGCGATCTGGCCGATGACGCCGGACTCGCAGCATCCCCTGAGGTTGATCATGCCTGCCGACACCATCTGGCGCTGAAAATGCCACCAGGGAAGTTCCGGATCGAATCCATGAAGCAAAAGCTGGAGCTCGACGCCGGCAGTCAGGTGCTCGCCTACAGGCTGGGTAAGGGTGGCTTCCTGGGGCCGGATTTCACCATCGAAGAAGTGACGCCGGACGCGTTCGAGCAGGAGCGGCGCGCGACCAGGAACGTGCTGGTGCCAGACTTGCCCGAGGCGTCGCGGCGCCGCCTGGGTGAATTGAGCTGGGCGGACCTGCCGGCGGAGGCTGGCGCGCCTGTGTCCGATGAGCTGCCTGCCCAATAAGGGCGAGAATCGCTCCGGAGCCGGAGGTAAAAGAAGGCAGACCGGCGCCGTGCCTCAGCCGTAGGCGCCGCCTGTGTACATCAGGTCGAACAGGCGCGCGATGGTGGCGATCAGCACCGTCGCGCCGACCATCAGCGTGAGGACCAGCAGCACCGCGAGAATCCAGTTCGAGCGCGTGCGCGTGCCGGCGCCCGGATTGAAGCGCGCATCCCACTTCTCGTCCGGCGTCAGGCCGATCACCAGCGCCGCGATGAAGGCGGCGATGTAGGAAAGCAGCAGCGGGAGCAGGGCGAAGAAGGCATCCATGCTGCCCCCGGTCTGGCTGTAGATCAATCCGGCGACCGGCAGGCTGCAGGCATGCAGGAGTCCGATCCGGTCGACGTTCCCGTGCAAATAGAAGCGGTGCGCCCCCAATCCACCCAGGGACAACGCCAATGCGGTAGCCAGCGTCTTGTTCTTGTGTGACATGCGGAAAAGGAATTTGTTACACGAAAGGCGCAAGTATGGTTCAAAAATGTGCCAAAAGCATCATTTTTTATGTAAATGCCATGTATCAACTTGTAAGTGCGCCTGGTGCGCCAGAGAAAACCCTTGGGCAAGGTGGATTGCCATTCGACGTCGCTGAGGTGGCGCGAGCGCATGGCAGGACGATGCGGCGCCGCCACGGGAGTTTTGCCGGGCGCTCTCATGCGGTGGGGCAGACAGGTAGCGGTGGCGCAAAAAATCAGGGATAATGCGCAATTCGGCCGGGACCGCGCGCCCTGTTGTCCGCCTTTTACCATATCGCTTGCTGATCTGCGGCATTGCGCGCTATAATCGTCGGCTTTCTCCGTCCAGTACAACTTTTTGGAATTATTATGGTCGTTATCCGTTTGGCTCGTGGCGGCGCAAAAAAGCGCCCGTTCTTCAACATCGTTGCAACCGATTCGCGTAACCGTCGCGATGGCCGTTTCATCGAGCGCATCGGCTTCTACAACCCGATGGCTTCGGGCGCTGAAGTCGGCCTGAAGATCACCGCGGACCGTCTGGCCTACTGGCAAGGCGTTGGCGCACAACTGTCGCCGACCGTTGCTCGCCTGGTTGCCCAGCAGAAGCCGGCTGCCTAAGTTAGTTTTTCCTGGTTTGAGCGATTTGGCTGCAAGCGGGGCGCAAGCCCCCGTCGACCTGACCCAGGTCGGGTATGTTTCTGGCGCCTACGGCATTGCCGGCGCCATCCGCGTCACCCCGTTCTCGGTGGATGCGGACGCCTTGCTGAACGTGAAAACCTGGTGGCTCGACAAGCCGAGCCTGCGGTCCGTCACCGTGCGGACCGCGAAGATGCATGGCGGCGACGTGGTCGCCACCCTGGTCGGGATGAGTGACCGCAACCTGGCGGAGGCGCTGAAAGGCGCAGCCGTCCATGTGTCGCGCAGTCAGTTTCCCGAGCTTGAGGAAGACGAGTATTACTGGAGCGACCTGATCGGCATGGATGTGGTCAACCTGCAGGGCGAAGCGCTCGGCAAGGTGATCGACATGATGAGCAACGGCGCGCAATCGATCCTGCGCATCGAGCCGGTGCCCGATCCGGCAACCAGCGACAAGGCGCCTGAGCGCCTGGTTCCGTTTGTGGACCAGTTCGTGAAAACCGTCGACCTGAAAGCAAGACAGATTACCCTGGATTGGGGTCTCGACTTTTGATCCCTCCAACCCGAAGCGAGGTCCCGATGCAGTTCGACGTCGTGAGCTTGTTTCCCGAGATGTTTGCCGCGTTGACGCAGTCGGGTGTGACCCGCCGCGCCTTCGAGCAGGAACGCTGGGGCCTGAAGCTGTGGAATCCGCGCGATTTCACCCAGGACCGCCATCGCACCGTGGATGACCGCCCGTATGGCGGCGGCCCCGGGATGGTGATGCTGGCCAAGCCGCTCGAGGCAACGATCAGTGCGGCCAAGGCGCGCCAGGCCGAACTCGGCTTGCCCGCGCCGCGCGTGGTGTTCATGTCGCCGCAAGGCAAACCGCTGACGCACGAACGCGTGATGGCGCTGAAGGACGAGCCTGGCCTCGTCATCCTTTGCGGCCGTTACGAAGCGGTCGATCAGCGCTTGCTCGACCGTGTCGTCGACGAGGAAATTTCGCTCGGCGACTTCGTGCTGTCCGGCGGCGAGTTGCCGGCGATGGCGCTGATGGATGCCGTGGTGCGACAATTGCCCGGCGTGCTGGGCGACGATGCGTCGGCGGTCGAAGACAGTTTCGTCAACGGCCTGCTCGATTCGCCGCACTACACGCGTCCCGAAGTCTACGAAGGCGTAGCGGTGCCGCCGGTTTTGATGGGTGGCAACCACGCAGAGATCACCAAGTGGCGCCGCCAGCGCATGCTGGAGGCGACCGCGAAGAAGCGTCCGGAATTGCTAGATGCGGCGCGCAAGGCGGGCCGCTTGAGCGCAGCCGACGAAAAGTTTTTGGCCACGCTCTCGGTTTGAGGGCAGGCCGGAAAAAGGCACCGATCCTGGTGCAAGACCTGCGGGCATGTTGCCCGTGCGTTCAACCCCATCCTCTACTGGGCAAACAGTACAGCGCCAGCAAGATGGTTTTTGGAGTCATAAGAAATGAACCTGATTCAGCAACTCGAGCAGGAAGAAATCGCGCGCCTCGGCCGCAACATTCCTGAATTCGCACCTGGCGACACCGTGATCGTCAACGTCAACGTCGTCGAAGGCAACCGCAAGCGCGCCCAGGCATACGAAGGCGTCGTCATCTCGCGTCGCAACCGTGGCCTGAACTCGAACTTCATCGTTCGCAAGATCTCGTCGGGCGAAGGCGTGGAACGTACGTTCCAGCTGTACTCCCCGCTGATCGCTTCGATCGAAGTGAAGCGTCGCGGTGACGTCCGTCGTGCGAAGCTGTACTACCTGCGTGAGCGTTCGGGCAAATCGGCACGTATCAAAGAGAAACTGCCGCAGCGCCGCGTCGCTACCACCGCTGCCGCTGAGTAATAGCGTCTGTGGAACGAAAAAGGCATCCCTCGGGATGCCTTTTTCTTTTTGATTCTTCCTTTTTGTATAAAGGAAATGCTTTTGGCCAAGCTGCATCTCGATCCAACCCGCCTGCCGGTCGATGCCATCGCCGGCGAACCACCCGTCGCCCCCTCCTTGCTGACGGCCGCGCGCCTGCGCGCCCGCTTTGCCGAATCGCGCCGCGCCTGGGACCCGGAGACCGGCGAGGAAACGCCGTTCCAGCCCGGCCTGACATTGCGCCGCGCCGCCGTGCTGGTGCCCCTGGTCGACCGGCCCGAAGGGCTGACCGTGCTGCTGACCCAGCGCACCGCGCACCTGACCAGCCACGGCGGCCAGATCAGCTTCCCGGGAGGACGGGCCGAGGACGTCGACTCCTCGCCGATCGAAACCGCGCTGCGCGAAACGGAAGAAGAAATCGGCCTGCATCGCCGCCACGTCGAGATCGTCGGCGTGCTCCCGGAATACGTGACGGCCAGCGCCTACCGGGTGCGTCCCGTGGTCGCCCTGGTGCGGCCGCCCTTCGACCTGAAGGCCGACCCGAACGAGGTCGCCGAGATTTTCGAGGTGCCCCTCGGTTTCCTGATGAACGGGGCGAATCACCAGCGCATGTCCTTCGAGCTGCCGGAAGGGGCAGGGCGGCGCAGCTTCTATGCCATGCCCTATGAGCGCTTCTTCATCTGGGGCGCGACCGCGGGGATGCTGCGGAACCTGTTCCATTTCCTGCGTGCATAGCAAATCCGATCACATTTGCTTACCAGTCCAGATTTGATTATGGCCGTCGTCTGCGCTATCGTAGCGGGCAGCGTAGTATTGCCATAACAAAAGAAGGATTTGCATGACATTTTTTTCCATTCTGTGCGCCCTGCTGATCGAGCAGTTGAAGCCCCTGCGCGCGGATAACCAGGTCTACGGCGGCATCAAGACGCTCGCGATGCGCATCGAAGGCTGGTTCAATGCCGGCGAGCCGAAAAATGGCCGCATGGGATGGATCCTGATGATGCTGGTGCTGGTCCTGCCGGTCGCCATCGTCTACTGGGTGCTGCAGTACTACGGCCTGGTCTTTCTTGCCTTTGCCTGGAACGTCATCGTCGTCTACCTGACGCTGGGCTTTCGCCACTACAGCCATTACTTCACCTCGATCCAGCTGGCCCTGAACCAGGGCGACGAGGCCACCGCCCGCTCCCTGCTGGCGGAATGGACGCGGCTCGACACGGTCGGCATGGATGCCCAGGAAATCGCCCGCATCGCCGTCGAAAAATCGCTCATTACCACGCATCGCAGCGTGTTCGGCGTATTCTTCTGGTTCCTGATGCCGGGCGGGCCTGCCTGCGCGGTGCTGTACCGCGTGTCCGAATACCTGGCGCGAGCCTGGAACGAGCCCGAGCACATGCGCAACGAAGCCTTCGGCCAGTTCGCCGCCAAGGCCTTCTACTGGATCGACTGGATCCCGGTGCGCCTGACCGCGATCGCCTTTGCCGTGGTCGGCAATTTCGAGGACGCCATCTATGCCTGGCGCAATTTCGCCAGCCGCTGGGCGGACGAGTCGCGCGGCATCATCCTGGCCGCCGGCGGCGGCGCCATGGGCGTGCGCCTGGGCACGCCGCAGGAAAACGCGCCGCAACTGTTGCCGGCCGATGCGGCGACGGTGGATTTGTCCGATGTCGAGACCGATGTGCTGCCCGGCGAAGAGCCGAGCCTGCGCGCACTGCAAAGCACGGTGGGACTTGTGTGGCGCGCCCTGATACTATGGATGATCCTGTTGCTGCTGCTCTCGAGCGTGGTGTGGCTCGGCTAGGAGCACAGCATTTCGCACAGTTGCAATGACGGCGCGGCCCGGTCGCGCCGTACCAGCGTATTGTCGCCGACAATGCGCCATGCCCCGGGAGTCTGGTCCGGCGTCGTAAAGTTGTCGAGACAAGACTCGTCCGCAGGTCTTCTATAAGATATAATACTGCCGTTGTTCTCATCCACGCAGTATTCTTGTATCAGCAAGCAGCACTATGGCCGAGTTACCGCATACCGGGAACCAGACCGCCAACGGCGAGTTCTTCATCCTGGGAATCACGAATAAAGGCAAGCAGTTCCGCCCGAGCGACTGGGCGGAGCGCCTGTGCGGCGTCATGTCCTGCTTTCGACCCGAGGGGAGCGGCGGCCGCCATGCCCACCTCCAGTTCTCTCCCTACGTTCACCCGACCGTGGTGAACGGCGTCAAGGCAGTGGTCGTGAACAACGCCCTCCAGAAAGCCGAACCGCTGGCTTACCACTTCGTCGTGAACTTCGCGAAAGACAACGACCTGCAAGTCGTCGATGCCTGCTTCGTCGAATTGCCGGGCGATCCGAAACAGTAAGCACGTTTGCCTCACGGTTTGAGCAAAATCAAGCCGTCTGCCACTCTCCGCATTAGCGTGGACCGCATAGGGTGTGGGCACCTTGCGCGCCGCCGCATCCGCACACAATGGGGGAGGCATCATGAACATCAGCGAAATCTGTACTGTCCAGACCATTTCCTGCACGCGCGACGAGACTGTGCAAGGGGCGGCGCTCCTGATGCGCAAGCACCATGTCGGCGACCTGATCGTGGTTGACCAGCTCGATGGCGAGCAAGTTCCGGCCGGCATCATTACCGACCGCGACATCGTCGTCTCCGTGATCGCGCTCGGGCTCGATCCGGCCGGGTTGCAGGTCGGCGACATCATGAGCGACGACCTGCTGACCTGCCGCGAAGACGACGACGTCTACGCCACCATCGAGCACATGCGCCTGCGCGGCATCCGCCGCGTGCCGGTCGTGAACCGCGCCGGCGGACTGACCGGCATCGTCAGCGCCGACGATTTGCTCGAGTTCCTGGCCGAGGAAATGGGCGACCTGTCGCGCATCAGCGCCAACCAGCAAGCCCACGAGAAGCGGGCGCGGCACTAAGCCATGGTGGGCGAGGGGCCTTGCCCACTTTGCGAACAGCAGGTTTGTACTAGCGCAATGTTCGCGTACAGCAATAGTGCGCGGTGGCATCACCTGCATCGGCCATCTGTTACCATCGCCGTTGGCGCGCCGCTCCCGGCGGCGCATGCGCGTCCTCGCGGGCGCACCCACCTGACGGGATCACATGAACCTGACGAGTTACCAGCGCGGCCTGCCTGCGCACCTGATCGCGGGCGCCTTTGCCTTCCTCGCATCCAGCGCCGCCTGGTCGGCGCCGCTGCCCAAGGGCGTCACGCTCGGCCCTTCGGTCGAGGGCATCACCGAATACCAGCTGGCCAACGGCCTGAAGGTCCTGCTGTTTCCCGACGCCTCGCGTCCGACCGTCACCGTGAACGTGACTTACCTGGTCGGCTCGCGCCACGAGAACTACGGCGAAACCGGGATGGCCCACCTGCTCGAGCACCTGATGTTCAAGGGCTCGCGCAAGAACCGCGACATCACCCGCCAGTTCGCCGACCGCGGCATGGACTTCAACGGCACCACCTCGCTCGACCGCACCAATTACTACGAAGTGTTCCAGGCCTCGAACGAGAACCTGGACTGGGCCCTGCAGATGGAGGCCGACCGCATGACGGGCTCCTTCATCGCGCAGAAGGACCTCGATTCCGAAATGACCGTCGTGCGCAACGAATACGAGAGCGGCGAGAACTCGCCGTCGGGCGTGCTGATGAAGCGCATGCAGAGCGTGGCCTACGACTGGCACAGCTATGGCCGCTCGACCATCGGCAACCGCAGCGACATCGAGAACGTTCGCATCGGCAACCTGCAGGCCTTCTACCGCACCTACTACCAGCCCGACAACGCCGTGCTGCTGGTGGCCGGCAAGTTCGATCCCGACGCCACCCTGGCCAAGATCAGCCGCCTGTTCGGCGTCATCCCGAAGCCCAAGCGCACGCTGCCGGCGTTCTGGACGGTGGAGCCGCCGCAGGACGGCGAACGCAGCTTCGCGGTGCGGCGCCAGGGCGACGTCCAGATCGTCATGCTGGGCTACAAGGTGCCGTCCGCGCTGCACGACGACAGCGACGTGATGGCCTTCGCCTCGACCATCCTGGGCGACGTGCCGACCGGCCGCCTGCACAAGAGCCTGGTCGAAACCGGCAAGGCCAGCCAGGTCTTCAGCTTCGGCCAGACCGGCTACGCGCCCGGCCTGCAATACATCGGGGCGGTGCTCAAGAAGGGCGAGCCGGTCGAGCCGCTGCGCGCCGCCCTGACCGAGGCGGTGGAACGCTTCGGCGACACGCCGCCCACGCCGGCCGAGATGGAGCGCGTGCGCCGTCTCTACGAGAACGAGATGGAGCGCAGCCTGAACGATCCCCAGCGGGTCGGCGTGGCGCTGTCGGAAACGATTGCGCTGGGCGACTGGCGCCTGTTCTTCACCGGGCGCGAGCGCATCAAGACCATCTCGGCCGAGGAAGTGGCGGCGGTGGCCAAGCGCTACTTCAAGCGCGACAACCGCGTCACCGGCACCTTCATTCCCGAGGAAGCGCCGCAGCGCGTGGTCATCCCGGCGGCGCCGACCGTGGCCAGCATCCTGGAAAAATTCAAGCCGCGCGCCTCGACCCTGGTTTCCGAGGACTTCGACCCGAGCCAGGCCAACATCATGAAGCGCACCACGTTGGCGACGGCCGGCGGCGTCAAGCTGGCGCTGCTGCCGAAGAAGAACCGCGGCGAGGCCGTCAAGGTCGACCTGCGCCAGCACATCGGCGACGAGAGGAACCTGTTCGGCACCGGCGCCGTTCCCGAGCTGACCGCCGCCATGCTCATGCGCGGCACCAGCCGCTACACGCGCGAGCAGCTCTCCGACGAATTCGACCGGCTGAAGATCGCCGGCAGCCTGTCGCACTTCCAGACCACGCGCGAGCACCTGGCGGATGCCCTGCGCCTGGTCGCGCACGTGCTCAAGGAGGCGAGCTTCCCGCAGGCCGAGTTCGAGCAGCTGCAGCGCCAGGCCATCGTCGGCCTGGAGGCGAGCCGCAACGAGCCCGCGGCCGTGGCCAGCCGTACGCTGTCGCAGCATTTCGACATCTACCCGAAGGGCGACGTGCGCCACGCGAACACCCTGGAGGAAGACATGGCCGAGCTGAAGGCGGCCAAGCTGGCCGACCTGGTCGACTTCCACCGCCGCTACTACGGCAGCGTGCCGGCCGAAATGGCGATCGTCGGCGACTTCGACGCAGCGGCCATCGCGCCGCTGGTCGAGGAGCTG
>DEKZ01000472.1:0-588 GCA_002354135.1 Massilia sp. UBA2709
TCTTGCAACTTCACAGCTAGGCCTCTGTCGGCGTGGCGCGCACCACGGCGACGGTCGACGATACCATCGCCGGCGCCGGAGACGCCGCCAGGGCGACGGGTGTTTCCTGTGGCCGCGCCCCGGTGCCGCGCAACTGCACCGCGCGCTGCAACAGGTCGAACCAGAAGGGCGCGCCGAACAGCGTGGTGGACGCCGTGATCAGCCAGCCGGCCGCCTGCAGGGCAAAGGCGGCGTCCAGCACCGGCGGGAAGCTTTCCCAGCCGATTGGCAAGGCCCACAGCTGGCGCAGGGTCTCGGCGTCGAGCGCGCCCGGGGCGCCACCGATGTGCGCCGCCAGTTGCGGCTGCTGCCAGAGGGTGCGGAACAGATTGATGCTGTCGATGTTGAACAGGATCGCCAGCAGCAGCGAGAGCAGCAGCGAAATCAGGAGCTGGCGCCGTTTATAGGCGCCCGACACGCGCTCCATGGCGTTGTCGAACCAGCCGGCCACCAGCACCTGGAAACGGTCCAGGTCGCCCGCCGCGCGCGCATACAGCGCGTGCAGGGCGCGCCGCACCTGCGGGTCGGACACCGCGTCGATGTCGGCGC
>DEKZ01000472.1:663-4858 GCA_002354135.1 Massilia sp. UBA2709
CTGCCGTCGCTGTGCGGATTGACCAGCGGGTGGGCGTACACCATCTGGGCCAGCGCGTCGAAGCGCGGGTCGTTGAGCATGCTCTTGATACCCGCCAGCAGGGTATTGGCGCGCAGCCGGAACGCCGCCGCCAGCGCTTCCTGCAGGGTGGCGACGATCAGCGCCACCGTGCCGTAACAGAACGTCAATCCGATTGCCACTTCCAGTACCGAGCTTCCGAACATAGGCCGCCTCCCGTCGCATGAGAACCCGTCCACGCTAGCGCACAGGCGCAACAGATTAGTCCGCTTTGCTCAAGAAATCAGCAGGCTTCGGAAGCCTCGGCACATTTTCTATATACTGACGGCAATCGTATTTTTAAGGTTTACCATGTCTGACAAAGAAGCATTCACCGAACACGACTGGCGTCGCCTGCTGGCCAGCCTCGGTGAAGATCCGAACCGTCCAGGCCTGCACGAAACGCCGGCGCGCGTTGCGAAAGCCTGGAAACACTGGACCTCTGGCTACGACCAGGATCCGGTCGCAGTCCTCAAGGCCTTCGAAGATGGCGCCGAGCAGTACAACGAGCTGATCGTGGTGCGCGGCATCCCGGTCTACAGCCATTGCGAACATCACCTGGCCCCGTTCTTCGGCAAGGCGACCGTCGGGTATCTGCCTAACGGAAAAATTGTCGGCCTGTCGAAGCTGACCCGCCTGGTCGACATCTTCTCGAAGCGCCTGCAGGTCCAGGAACGCATGACCATGCAGATCGCGAATGCGCTGATGGAAGTGCTCGAGCCGAAGGCAGTGGGCGTGGTCGTCAAGTGCCGCCACATGTGCATGGAAAGCCGCGGCATCCGCACCCAGGGCGAGGAAACCATCACCTCGTGCATGCTGGGCGAGCTGCAGCCGAACCTGGCGCTGCGCACCGAGTTCCTCGCGCTCGCGCGGGACTGATGCGGTAAATAACCGAGCCACAGGCTCCCGGCCGGCCATCGCGGCGCGTCGGGAACCTGTTCATTAACTTCGCCCTCAAAGGAGTTTTAGGGGGCGAACGATGGCTCGGTCAGAATTCCCCAGCGATATTCCGCGCGAGCAGTTCGAGCGCGTGCGTGGCATGCTCGAAGCGGCGCGCCGCAAGACGCGTCCCCGCAAGCACGACCTGTACGATGTCTACTGCGCGGTGCTGTACTTCCTGCATACGGGCGCCGCCTGGCGCAGCCTGCCGCGCGAGTTCCCGCCCTGGCGCACCGTGCACGAATATTTCACCCAATGGTCCATGCTGCGCAACGGCGACCGTTCCCTGCTCGAGCAGACGCTCGAGACGCTCGGACGCGATGTCGAGCTGGCCCAGCTGCACCGCCTGATGCGGCCGCGCTGAGCGGTCGGTGTCAATACGCCGCGTGGAATCGGCGCAACGCCGGCATCGATATAAATTGATTTGCTGCATTGGTGACAGCGGCCTGACCAGCTTTGTCACATTCTGTTGCGATTTCAAATCGTGCGCGCCAGGCGGCTGAGCTAAGCTGGGATATTGTTTTTCTTTCATCCCGGCGCCGATGTTCGACCAATTGAACCAGTACCTGTTCGCGATCTTCAATTCCTCACCCGGCCTCGAGGGCTGGCGCCTGCATGGTGCGATCTTCGCCGCCGAGTGGCTGATCATGATCGTGCCCCTGGGCCTGGTGCTGATGTGGACGAATGGCGGCACCGAGCAGCGCGAGGCGGCCGTGCGTGCGTTCCTGGCCGCCGCGATCGCACTGACGATCAACAAGCTCATCGGCCTGGGCTGGTCCCATCCACGTCCCTTCGTGGCCGAGATCGGCCATACCTTCATGGTTCACGCGCCGGACAGTTCCTTCCCGAGCGACCACGGCACCAGCATGTTCTCGGTGGCCCTGGCCCTCTTGTTCGGCCCGTTGCGCGAGGCGCGCCGCTTCGGCATCGGCCTGCTCGTGCTGGCGTTGCCGGTGGCCTGGGCGCGGGTGTTCCTGGGTGTGCACTGGCCGCTCGACATGGTCGGGGCGCTGCTGGTCTCGACGTTTGCAGCGGTGCTGATCAACACGCGCCGTGGCCAGGCGCTGGCTGCGGCCCTGGTGCCGCTGATGCAGGCCGTCTACCGCCGCGTGCTGGCGGCGCCGATCGCGCGCGGCTGGCTGCGCCCCTGAATCACGGCGTGGATCCTTCCGCCTCCTCGAACACGAGCTTGCCCTTCTCGTCGAGGTGGAACAGGCCGAGCGGCTGCCCGGTGACCTGCTCGGGTTCTTCCATCTCGCTGCAGTTCTGCGTTTCCACCCGCCACACCAGGTCTCCGGCGCGCAGCGTGTAGACGTTCTCGCCGGACGCAAACAATTCCAGTTCCACGTCCGCCAGCGGCAGCGTGACCAGCTCGAACCTGCGCTGGCAGTCCGGCATGCGCGTGGCGACCAGTTCCAGCGTGACGTCCTTCTTCCAGAAATGCTCCTGCAGGGCGCGCACGGTCAGCGCGTGGTCGTTGCCGTCGATGTAGTAGGTGGCCGAGTCGTCGACGCAGCCGGCCAGCAGCAGGAGAGCCAGTAGAAGAAGTTTTCGCATGCAAGGGTTCCGTAGAGGGCGCGCCAGAGCGCCTCAGCCAGTATAGAACGCGTCGTTCTCGTACCGCAACTGTAGGTCCGAACGCTTCCGCTCTCTCTCCCGGACTCCCCGGTTTTTCGATTTGGGTGATCATGAAGCCGTTGTCGTCTTCACCACCCATCATGGAAACGAAACAGGCTGACTACGAAACGCTCGAAGCGAAAGGGGCCAAACCGGTCAAGATGTGGACGCACGGCGTGCCCGTCGAGGAAGCGGCCAAGGAACAACTGACGAAGCTGGCCCAGCTGCCCTTCATCTACCGCCACGTCGCGGTCATGCCTGACGTTCATCTCGGCAAGGGTTCGACCATCGGCAGCGTGATCCCCACGCTGGGCGCGGTGATCCCGGCGGCGGTCGGCGTGGACATCGGCTGCGGCATGATGGCGGCGAAGACCACGCTGCGCGCGACCGACCTGCCGGACAGCCTGGGAAAACTGCGCAGCGCCATCGAGCAGGCCATCCCGCACGGCATGTCGCCAAAGACGCGGAACGCCAGGGGCCGCGACGTCGGCTCCTGGGACCGCCCGCCGCCGCCGGTGGACGCCGGCTGGTCCAGGCTGAAGGACGAGTTCGACGCCCTGTGCCGCAAGTGGCCCAAGCTGCGCGGCACGAACAACTACAAGCACCTGGGCACCCTGGGCAGCGGCAACCACTTCGTCGAGATCTGCCTGGACGAGGACAATTTTGTATGGCTGATGCTGCACTCCGGCTCGCGCGGCGTGGGCAATGCCATCGGCACCCATTTCATCGAGCTGGCCAAGCAGGACATGCGCCGCCACATGGTCAACCTGCCCGACCAGGACCTGGCCTATCTCGAGGAAGGCACCCAGCACTACAACGACTACATCGAGGCCGTCGGCTGGGCCCAGAAGTTCGCCCGCATCAACCGCGAAGTGATGATGCAGAACCTGATCCACGCGGTACGCAGCGTGATCACGAAGCCCTTCGAGACCCACGTGGAAGCGGTGAATTGCCACCACAACTATGTGCAGCAAGAGCGCCACTTCGGCCGCGACGTCTTGATCACGCGCAAAGGTGCGGTCTCGGCGCGCGCCGGAGAACTGGGCATCATTCCCGGTTCGATGGGCGCGAAGAGTTTTATCGTGCGCGGCAAGGGCAACCCGGAGAGTTTTAACAGCTGCAGCCACGGCGCCGGCCGCACCATGAGCCGCACCGAGGCCAAGCGCCGTTTCACCCGCGCCGATGTCGAGCGCGCGACACAAGGCGTCGAATCGCGCAAGGACGAGGGCGTGATCGACGAAATCCCGATGGCGTACAAGGACATCGACGCCGTCATGCGGGCCCAGGACGAATTGGTGGAGGTCGTACACACCCTGAAGCAGATCGTCTGCGTGAAGGGCTGAGAGCGCCTCCCGACAACCTTTTGAAGAGTCAACCCATGCCAGACGACGACCAGACCCTGCTGGCGCGCAGCGACGCGCCGCCCTACGTTCCGCCGCAGCCGCTGACGCTGCGCATCAACGGAGCCGAACACCAGCTGCACATCGAGCCGCGCGTGAGCCTGCTCGACGCCCTGCGCGAAACCCTGCACCTGACCGGTACCAAGAAGGGCTGCGACCGCGGCCAGTGCGGCGCCTGCACC
>DEKZ01000400.1:0-288 GCA_002354135.1 Massilia sp. UBA2709
GGCGCCGGCCCTGCTGCTGGTCGACGACGACGCCTTCATGCTCGAGGTCCTGGCCGACCTGGTGGAGCAGGAGGGCTGGCGCGTGCTGACCGCATCCTCGGGCGAACAGGCGCTGGCCCGGCTGGCGCGCGAGCCGGCGGCGGTGGTGGTAAGCGACCATTTCATGCCGGGCATGCGCGGCGCGGCGCTGCTGGCGCAGGTGCGGCGCCTGTATCCGGCCACGGTGCGCATCCTGCTTTCCGGCGAGGTGGAAGAGGAAGAGATCCAGGAGGCGCTGGAGAGCGGCGC
>DEKZ01000400.1:381-4122 GCA_002354135.1 Massilia sp. UBA2709
AGGCGCTGGAGAGCGGCGCCGCCGACCGCTTCTACGCCAAGCCCTGGATGGGCGAGGCGTTGATCGCGGCCCTGCGCGAGGCCGCGCTTCTTCAGCGCAGGCGCGCGAGCGTTTAGAATCCACGTTCTAGCGGGCGCTCCTACAATGGGCCGATAGCGAATGAGGATGCAATGAACAAGAAGATCAAGGACCTGGAGCAGGAAGAGGAAGAACTGGCGCGCGCGGTGCGCAGCTCGGCGCAGCAGATCTGGCAGGCGGGCCTGGGCGCCTTCGCCAAGGCCCAGCAGGAGGGCGGACGCGCCTTCACGCGCCTGGTGCGCGACGGCACCGAGCTGCAGAAGCGCGCCCGCAAGGTGGAGGACGCGACCGACACGGTGGCGCGCAAGGCCGAGCGCTCGAGCCGGCGCGCATCGAGCACCTGGGGCAAGCTGGAACAGGTGTTCGAGGAGCGCGTCGCCCGCGCCCTGGCCGTCATCGACGTGCCGGCGCGCAGCGAGATGGAAGCGCTGAACCACCGCATCGACGAACTCGAGCGCATGCTGGCCGAGCTGAGCGTCAGCGTGCCGAGGGCGGAAGCGCCGAAGAAGGCCGCCGTGAAGAAGGCCGCCGTGCAGAAGGCGGAGACCAGGAAGCCTGCCGCAAAGGCTTCCGGGACCAAGGCAGCGGCGAACAAGCCTGCGGCAAGGAAGGCAGCGGCGAAGTCGACGACGCGCCCGGCGCGCGGCGATGGCGAATGAGGCCGGGCGGCCGGCAGTGTCGCCGGGGTGGCGTTCGATGTTATGCTTGCGGGTGACACCATAAATGCCGCCTTCCATGCTACAGAAAGCTCCACGCCGCACCCGTGAACGCATCCTCGAGCTCTCGCTCAGGCTGTTCAACGAGTTCGGCGAGCCGAACATCACGACCACCGTCATTGCCGAGGAGATGAATATCTCGCCCGGCAACCTGTACTACCATTTCCGCAACAAGGACGACATCGTCAATTCGATCTTCGTCCAGTTCGAAGCCGAGATCGAGCGCATCCTCACCGTCCCGGCCGGGCGGCGCTCGAACATGGAAGACGTGTGGCTCTACCTGCACCTGATGTTCGAGCTGATCTGGCGCTACCGCTTCTTCTACCGCGACCTGAACGACCTGCTGTCGCGCAACCGCAAGCTCGAGCTGCACTTCAAGGCCATCCTCGCGCACAAGATCAAGGTCGCGCGCCAGCTCTGCGAAGACCTGCGCAGCGAAGGCTCGCTCGACGCCGGCGACCAGCAGATCAGCGCGATGGCGACCAACATGGTGGTCGTCGCGACCTACTGGCTGTCCTACGAATACGTGCGCAATCCGCGCAAGTACAGCGAGCAGCAGGCCATTGCCGATGCGCTTGCGCGCGGCTGCTACCAGGTGCTGTCGATGCTCGGCCCCTACCTGCGCGGCGACACCCGGCTGCTGTTCGAGAAGCTGTCGGAAGAGTATCTCAAGAAGCTTCCCGAGGAAGCCCGCGACCCCAGCGCCTGAGCACACGCCACATGGCTGCGTTGCGCCGTCTCGCCGTACTGGCGTACTGTCTTCGACAGCACGCCTTGGCCTGCGGCGCTTGCCCAAGCGCCGACACCCGATAGGAACAAACATGAAATCGATTGCTGTCTACTGCGGCGCCTCGAACGGCGCCAAGCCCATCTACGCCGAGGCGGCGCGCCTGCTCGCACGCGCCCTGGTCGACCACAACATCGCGCTGGTCTACGGCGGCGGCAAGGTCGGCCTGATGGGCGTGATCGCCGACGAGGTGCTGCGCCTGGGCGGCGAAGCCACCGGCGTGATCCCGCGCGCCCTGGTCGAGCGCGAAGTCGGCCACGCGGGCCTGACGCGCCTGTTCGTGGTCAAGGACATGCACGAGCGCAAAGCCATGATGGCCGACCTGGCCGAAGGCTTCATCGCCATGCCGGGCGGCTTCGGCACGCTGGAAGAACTGTTCGAGATGGTGACCTGGGCCCAGCTGGGCATCCACGCCAAGCCGATCGGCCTCCTGAACACCGAAGGCTTCTACGACGGCCTGGCGGCCTTTGCGCGGCACCAGGAGCAGGAAGGCTTCGTGCGCACGGCGCACGTGGGCCTGATGAACATCGATGCGGACGCCGAGGCGCTGGTGAAGCGGCTGCGGGCGCTGGCAGGACCCGCGGGCTGAAGTCGTAGGGTGGGCACCCCGNNCCGTGCCCACGCGTTACGGACGCATTCCTCGGACACGTGCAGGAATATCTCGCCCGCGCTGTGTCACCCTGCCACGATCGACGTACGGCTGACGGATGCCGTGCGAGCGACATATCCCGGCACGTAGTCAACCGTCGAGGCACGTAACGCGTGGGCACGGAGTGCCCACCCTACGGGTCAAGCTGCGATTGCGCGAACCACTACTTGCTCTTCCGGCGCCATCGCCAGGCCCGCACAACACCCCGGCTGCGCCACATACAGCTCGACCAGCTTCGCGATCTCCTTGGCCGTCACCGGCTTGCTGAACAGGTAGCCCTGCATCTCGTCGCATTCGTTCTCGCGCAGGAAACGGCACTGCTGCTCGGTCTCGACGCCTTCGGCGATCACCTTCAGGTTCAGCTTGTGGCCGAGCGAGATCACGGCCATCGCGATCGCCTGGTCGTCGGGGTTGTCGGCCAGGTCGCTCACAAAACTCTTGTCGATCTTCAGGCGGCTGATCGGGAAGCTCTTCAGGGCCGACAGGCTGGAGTAGCCGGTGCCGAAGTCGTCGATCGACAGCGACACGCCCATCGCTTTCAGTTCGCGCATGGTCGCGACCGATTTCTGCAGGTCGCGCATGATCAGGCTCTCGGTCACTTCCAGTTCCAGCAGCGCGGGCGGCAGGCTTGAATCGACCAGGGCGGCGGCGACGCGGTCGGCCAGGCGCGCTTCCTCGAACTGGCGCGCCGAGACGTTCACCGAGACCGTGATCGGTCCCAGGCCGGCTTCGCGCCAGGCCTGGGCCTGGCGGCAGGCGGTGCGCACTACCCAATCGCCGATCGGCACGATCAGGCCGCTTTCCTCGGCCAGGCCGATGAAGCGCTGCGGCGGCACCACGCCGTGTTCCGGGTGGCGCCAGCGGAGCAGCGCCTCGACGCCGAAGATGCGTCCGCTCTTCAGGTCGACCTTGGGCTGGTACAGCAGGTAGAAACTGTTCTCGCCGGCGCCGTCCACGGTCGCCTGGACCGCCTGGCGCAGGCCGTCGAGCAGGACCAGCTTTTCCTCGACGCTGGCGTTCATTTCGCGCGCGTAGAACTGGAAGTTGTTGCTGCCCAGGTCCTTGGCGCGGTACATCGCGGCGTCGGCGTTCATGAGCAGGGCGCTGGCATCGAGCCCGTCGCGCGGGTACATCACCACGCCCATGCTGCAGCTGACCTGGACCGCCTGGCCGGCCACCTGCACCGGTTCGGTGACGGCGACGCGGATCTTTTCCAGCAGCGGCGCCAGCGCCTTCGGGTCCTGGCCCTGGCCCTGGTCCGGCAGCAGGATGACGAACTCGTCGCCGCCGAAGCGCGCCAGGGTATCGTTGCGGCGCAGGCAGGCGCCCATGCGCTCGCTGACCACTTTCAGCAGCTCGTCGCCGGCCTTGTGGCCGAGGCCGTCGTTGACCAGCTTGAAGCCGTCGAGGTCGACGAAGGCCAGCGCCACGCCCTCGCCGTTGCGCGCGGCGTTGCGGATCGCCTGGTCGATGCGGTCGTGCATCAGGGTGCGGTTCGGCAGGCCGGTGAG
>DEKZ01000400.1:4133-4572 GCA_002354135.1 Massilia sp. UBA2709
TTGCGCTCGGTGATGTCGCGCACGATCGCCACCACGCCGTCCTCGACCGCCACCACCTGGCGGTGCAGCCAGCGCCCCTGGGCGCTCGGCGCATGGGCCTGCCATTCGCCTTCGCGCGGCTGGCCGGTGGTGGCCACCAGCGCCAGGTCCTCGAAGATGCCATTGCTGCGGAAGTGGGGCAGCAGCTCGCACAGGCGGGTGCCGCACAGCGTCTCGTGGTCCATGCCGAAGATGGCTTCGGCGGCCGAGTTGGCGGCCTCGATCTCGAAATCGAGCACCGTGCCGCGCAGGTCGCGCACCGTGCGCAGCACGACGAAGGCGTCCAGGCTGCCCTCGGACGCGGCGGCATAGGTCTCCTGGGCGCGGCGCGCGCGGCGCCGTGCTTTCGTCAGCTGCCAGGACCATACCGAGATCACCCCGACCACCGCCAGCAGCAGGG
>DEKZ01000399.1:0-1751 GCA_002354135.1 Massilia sp. UBA2709
CGGCCACGGCGCTTTCCTCCGGCGCAGCCTCGGGCCACACCTGGGCCGGCGCACCAGCGGCGTCCTGCGCCGTTTCCAGTTGGCCCAGCTCGTCGGGCGTCACGGCCACGACCGGCGTCTCCGCGCGCTGGGAACCCTTGCGTCCGCGTCCGCCTCGGCGGCGGCCTTCGCCACGGCCTTCTTCAGGTGCAGGCGCCGGCGCCGCTGCCGGCTCGGCCGTCTCGGAAGCCGATGCTTCCATCAACGCGGTCTCGAGCGGCGCCGGTTCGGCCAGCACGGCCGGTGCGCCGCTGCGGTAGACATAGGTGCCCGACTTCTCGTCGCGGCCGAATTCGAACAGGCCGCGCACCTGCGCTTCTTCCAGCAGGTTGCCGAAGGTGCGGAAACCGTAATACACCTCGGAGAATTCCGGACGGCGGCGCTTGAGGGTGTCCTTCAGCAGCGAAGCCCAGATCTTGCCGGTGTCGCCACGTTCGGACACCAGGGCGTCGAAGGTCTCGACCACCATTTCCAGGGCTTGCGTCTTGCGCGCTTCCAGTTCTTCCTTGCGCTTGTCGTCGCTGCCGCGCTTGGCTTGCGGCTGGGCCTTGCGTTCGTCGCGCTTGGCGGCGGCGCGGCGCACTTCGCGCACCAGGTCGTCGTAGAAGATGAATTCGTCGCAGTTGGCCACCAGCAGGTCGGAGGTCGACTGCTTCACGCCCACGCCGATCACCTGCTTGGCGTTCTCGCGCAGCTTGGAAACCAGGGGCGAAAAGTCGGAGTCGCCGCTGATGATGACGAAAGTATTCACGTGCGACTTGGTGTAGCACAGGTCGAGCGCGTCGACGACGAGGCGGATGTCGGCCGAATTCTTGCCGGACTGGCGCACGTGGGGAATCTCGATCAGCTCGAAATTGGCTTCGTGCATGGTGGACTTGAACCCCTTGTAGCGGTCCCAGTCGCAATAGGCTTTCTTGACGACGATGCTGCCCTTGAGCAGGAGCCGCTCGAGGACGGGCTTGATATCGAATTTCTCGTAGTTCGCATCGCGCACGCCGAGTGCGACGTTCTCGAAGTCGCAGAACACCGCCATGCTGATGTTATCGGAAGATGAAGCCATGAATGGTTGGTTTTTTAATGAGTGGACAGATTACCCGCGGATTATACGCACAACGTGCGAGATTCCTGCACGCATGACAAGCTGGCCACGACCACAAATTTTTTCCAAACAGAACGTGCATACGGCTCTCAACGGTTATACACTTGCCGCCGCGAAGCAATTCTTTGAGCATAATCAAACACGCTTTCAAACTGTTGAGGTATGAGCCGCATGAACCTGTCGAACCATGTCGCAGTCCGCTTGAGCCACACCATCAGCCGTCCGGCGGCGCCCACGCAAGCGCCGGCCTGAGGTAGACCTCACCTCCGCCCGACCCTCCCGCCCTTCCCGTTTACAAGAAGACCACCCAGGTATGACCACCTGCGTCGACGACCGCGCCGTGCGCGCCCCCTTTGCGTCGCGCCTTGGCGCGCGCCTGCGGCGGGCGCTGCCCCTGCTGCTGCCTTTCCTGGCCGTGCTGGCCGCCGTCAACGCCGGCCATGCCGGCTTGCGCGCCTGGCAGGTGCTGGTGCTCGCCCTGCCCGGCTGGTTCTGGCTGTGGTGGCCAATGCGCACGCCGCGCCGGCGCCGCGTCCAGGGCTGGCTGTGCCTGGCCCTTGGCCTGTCTTTCGTGCTCGATGGCGCGGTGCGCGGCTTCCTCCTCTCGGCCTAC
>DEKZ01000399.1:1860-4148 GCA_002354135.1 Massilia sp. UBA2709
GCTCGATGGTGCTGAGCGCGGTCGCCAACACGACCCCGGGCGAGTCGCGCGAGTTCGTCGCCATGTACTGGCGCGACATCGTCGAGTGGTCGCTGTTCGCCTTCCTGTGCGGCGCCACGCTGGTGGCCGGCATCCGGCTGTGGTGGCAGGCTCCGCCGCGGCTGCCCGAGCCGCGCGGCTGGCGCATCGCGATCGCGGTGCTGATGCTGGCCCTGATCCTCGGCTCGCTCGCCAGCAAGCCCTGGCGGCGCCACCACCCGGCCGTATTCTGGCCGCAGTGGGCCCAGGACATCGGCGAACTGCGGCGCCAGTGGCGCGAGATGGGCCAGCAGCGCCAGCGCCTGCTGGCCGCCGCCGCCAGGCTCGCGCCGGCCCTGGCCGACGACAGCCCGGACACCCTGGTGCTGGTGATCAGCGAAAGCATGAACCGCAATAACCTGAGCAGCTACGGCTATGCGCGCCCGACTTCGCCGGCCCTGTTCGCGCGCCAGCGCGAGCTGGGCGAGCGGATGGAAGTGTTCCGCCACGCCTGGTCGGTGAACGCCTCGACCGTGCCGGCCCTGCGCAGCCTGTTCTATTTCGGCCAGCCCGAGGACCGCGACCGCGTCCACCTGCTGGCCCTGGCGCGCGCCGCCGGCTACCGCACCTGGTGGATCAGCAACCACAACGACCTGGCGATCGAGCAGGAACACGCGCGCCTGGCCGACACCGTCGAGGTCCTGAACCGCAAGCCGGGCCGCTCGTCCGAGGCCCTCGACGAGCAGCTGCTGCCGGCAATGAAAGCCGCGATGGCGGACAAGGCTCCGCGCAAGATGATCGTGCTCCACATGCTGGGCCTGCATCCGGATTACCGCATGCGCCATCCGGCCGGCATGGCATTCTTTGCCCACGCATCCGACCAGGTCGACGCCCGCCTGCGGCGCGAAGGCCGCCCCGGCTGGCTGCGCGACATGCGCAACGACTACGATTCGGCGGTGCGCTACCACGACCGGACGGTCGCCGCCACGCTCGACCTGAGCCGCCACGCGCCGGGCAAGCAGATGTGGGTGTTCCTGTCGGACCATGGCCAGGAAGTCGGCCACACCATCGACCGCGCCGGTCACAGCGCCACCACGCCGGACGGCTACCGCATTCCGCTGATGGTCTGGAGCTCCTACCAGGACACCGCGCCCGGATCGCGCCTGAGCCTGCCGGTGCGCGGCGACTGGCTGGCCCACAGCATCACCAACCTGCTCGGCATCGAGTGGAACGGCGACCAGCCACGCCACGACGTATTCGATGCGCGCTACCGCTGGCAACCGCCGCGCATGCCGCTGCGGATCGACTTCAATTCGTGACGGAGGCCGATCTAGAGCCGGGCCATGGTCGCCGGGTCCGCCTGGCCGTCGAAGAAGGTGTCGAGGCAGGTCTGGAACACCGCCTCGTCCGGCGCGACGTCGGCGAACAGCGTCATCGAAGAATGGAATTTGCGGTCGTCGGGACTGGCGAAGATCTGGCCGATCTCCTTGTCGGCGTGGGTCGCGACCAGGCGCGCGCATTCACGCAGGCGCGGCCCCAGCACCGGGTGGGCCAGGTAGGCGGCGGCCTCGTCGCTTGACCTGATCGCATACTTGCGCGACATCTCGCTGCTTCCCAGGCCTTCGATCTGGGGGAAGACGAACCACATCCAGTGCGTGTGCTTGTGGCCGGTGCGCAGTTCGGCCAATACGTCGGAGTACACCGGGTCTTGCGCGGCGACGAAGCGGTCCAGGTCGAAATCCTTGTCCATGGCATTCTCCCAGTCCTCTTTATCGTACATCGTTCCCCGTTTTTGCTAAAGTGGCGTCCACGATGAAACCCGAACACCTGCCTCTGCTGCTGACCCGCGAAATGCCCTATGGCAAATACCAGGGCCGCAAGATCGCCGACCTGCCCGGCCACTACCTGGGCTGGCTCGCGCGCGAAGGCTTCCCGCGCGGCGAGCTGGGCGAATTGCTGGCCCTGATGTACGAACTCGACCACAACGCCCTGCGCGGCCTGCTCGACCCGCTGCGCCACGGCGGACGCTGAGCATCCCGACCGTGCCCCGCCACGGGGCATGCTTCGCTATAATTGCTCCAGTCTTTACGCCCCAGTTTTTCACCTTCGCCACTGCATGCAGAACGCCACGCCCGCCACCGTCCTCGTCGTCGAAGACGACCAACACATCGCCGAAGTCCTGCGCTTCATGCTCGAGCGCCAGGGCTACCGGGTGGTGCACCTGGCCGACGGGCGCGCGGCCGGCGCCCACATCGCCGCCGCCGAGGCGC
>DEKZ01000399.1:4192-4412 GCA_002354135.1 Massilia sp. UBA2709
TCCCAGCCGCTCTGGCGCGACGTGCCGGTGCTGATGCTGACGGCGAAGAACACCGAGCGCGACACCGTGCGCGCGCTCGACGCCGGCGCCAACGATTTCGTGATCAAGCCCTTCCAGCCCCAGGAACTGCTGGCCCGCGTACGCCGCTTCCTGAGGCCGGCCGCATGACGGTGACCATGACCCCGGTGGCCATGCCCCCGCCGCCCCTGCCCCCGGCGGC
>DEKZ01000468.1 GCA_002354135.1 Massilia sp. UBA2709
CCCATCAGTTCGACGAGCTGCTTGCTGATCGTGGTGCCGAGACCGGTGCCGCCGAAGCGCCGCGTCATCGAGGCGTCGGCCTGGGTGAACGGGTCGAAGATCGCCTGCAGGCGCTCGGGCGCGATGCCGATGCCGGTGTCCTTCACGGAGAAGTGCAGCTGGTCGCCCTGCGGCTCGGCGCGCAAGGTGACGCTGCCGTTTGCCGTGAACTTGATCGCGTTGTCCAGCAGGTTGGTCAGCACCTGGCGGATGCGCAGCTCGTCGCCGCGCAGGTTGGTCGGCAGCGCCGGATCGTAGTGGATGTCGACGTGCAGGCCCTTGGCGCGCGCGTTGGCTGCCAGCGTCGAAGACAGTTCGTCGATCAGCGAGAGCAGGTTGAAGTCGTTGATCTCCAGTTCGACCGCGCCCTTTTCCAGCTTGGCGGTATCGAGGATCTCGTTGAGCAGGCGCAGGAGCGAGCGGCCGGCGTTGCGCACCGTGTCGAGGTGGCGGCGCTGGTCGGGCGCCAGCTCGCCGTCGAGCAGCACGTCGGTGAAGCCGAGGATGGAGTTCATCGGCGTGCGGATCTCGTGGCTCATGTTGGCCACAAAAGTGGCGCGGGCGGCGGCGGCCTGTTCGGCGTGTTCCTTGGCCTCGCGCAGCGCCTCTTCCATGCCGCGGCGCTCGCTGATGTCGAGGATCACGCCGTCGAGCCAGACCAGGCTGCCTTCGTCGTCGCGCACGCCGGTGCCGTTCTCCCACAGCCAGCGGGTGCTGCCGTCGGCGTGCAGCAGGCGGTACTCGACCAGCCAGGGACGGTTCTCAGCCAGCGCGGTCTCGATCGCCTGCGACACGCGCACGCGGTCGGCCGCGTGGATCAGGGCGCCGAAGCAGCGGCGCGGCGCGGCGCCGGGAGGGTCGCCGATGAAGTCGCGCGCCGGGTAGCCGGTCACGCGCTCGACCGCGTCGCTGATGAAGACCATGGGATGCGCACCTTCGATGCGGCTGCGGTAGGAAATGCCGGGGATGGTGCCGATCAGGGAGCGGAACTGCTGCTCGCTGGCGCGCAGCGCCTGCACCATTTCGCGCCGTTCGGTGATGTCGGTGACGAAGCAGACGAACAGTTCCTGGTTCCCCAGGGCCGCGTGGCCGACGGCGAAGCGGATCGGCACCAGGCTGCCGTCGCGGTGCAGGGCGTCGACCTCGGCGTTGTTCGGCGCTGCATGAACACCGCTGTCGCGCAGGTAACCGAGCAGGCCGACTTCCTTGTTGCGTTCTTCCTCGGTCATCAGGAGGCGCACGTTGCCGCCGACGATCTCGTCGCGGCGCCAGCCGAAGATCTTTTCGGCCGAGGCATTGAATTCGAGGATGGTGCCTTCGCGGTCCACCGTGATGACGCCGTCGACCGTGGTGGTGAGCAGGGCGCGCATCCAGGCTTCGCTGCGCGACAGTTCGGCGTACAGGCGGCGGTAGCGCAGCAGGCCGTTTGCGGCCAGCACGACAACGGTGAACAGGGCGGTGATCAGCGAGATGCCCAGCGCCAGGGTGGTGGTGTCGGACGCGCCCGGGGCATTCGGATCGACCGTGCCCACGAAGCGCGCGGCGGCCATGCCGGTATAGTGCATGCCGGCGATCGCGCAGCCCATCACCACGGCCGCCAGCAGCAGCCGCTTGCCTTCGCTCATGCTGCGAAAGCGCCTCAGGCCGAAACGCACCCACAGCGCCAGCGTCGCCAGCACCACGGCGACGACGATCGACAGCGCGAAGGTCACCGGATCGTAGCGCAGGTCCAGGCTCATGCGCATGCCGGCCATGCCGGCGTAGTGCATGGCGCCGATGCCGGCGCCGACCAGCACGCCGCCTGCGAGCAGGCCGTTGCGGCCCAGGCGTTCGCGCGCGATCAGGCTCAGGGCGACGAAGGAGGCGCCGATGCTTGGCAGGCTCGACAGGATGGTGGTCATCGGATCGTAGCTGACCTGCGTGCACAGGTTAAAGGCGAGCATGCCGACGAAGTGCATGGCCCAGACGCCGGCGCCCAGGGCCAGGCTGCCGGTCAGCAGGAAGATCTGGCGCTGGCTGTCGCGCTGGCGTGCCTGGCCCGCGATCTGCAAACCCATCCACGACGAAAAGATGGCCACGAACAGCGACAGCAGCACAAGCTTGGAATCGTAGATGCCATAGCTGAGCAGCGATGGGTCATCGGGCAACATGAAAAGCGACATGGGGGGTATTCCGGAGAGGTCCGTTGAGAGGACAAAAAGCATCTGTGAGTATGACATTTTCCTCTCGGAAAGTCTTGATTTTATTGGGAAAACTTAGCAACACGACATGGCAACTGTCGCGTTGCCGCTACTCTGCAGTGCAATGTATTGACGACAACAGCAGGCCTTGGGTTATGCTGGATAGATAAGAGCTGCGATCCATGTATCCGGCAATACGGGAGCCCTGATGCTGACAGACCGAATCACGATGGCCGCGGTGTTCGCGGCGCTGGCCGCCTTGTCGTCCGCGATGGCTGTTCCCGCCCGGGCCGCCGCTCGGGGTGCGGCGGCGGACGGAGGCGCGGCCTTGTACATCACGACCGAGACCGCGGCGCCGTCGAGCATGCTCAACGCACGCGGACAGGTGGTGGGCATCGCCACCGACAAGGTGCGCGCCGCCCTGGACCGCGCCAACGTCGCCTATACCATCGAGCTGCTGCCGTGGAAGCGCGCCTATGCCGCCGCCCGCCGGCGCCAGGATGCCTGCGTCTACTCGACCACCCGCACGCCCGAGCGCGAGGCCCTGTTCAAGTGGGTCGGCCCGACCGACAGCGCGCAGTGGGTGCTGATGGCGCGCGCCGACCGCCACATCGCGCTGCGCAACCTGGAAGACGCGCGGCCCTACCGGATCGGCACCTACAACGGCGATGCGCGCGACCACTACCTGCGCAGCCGCGGCTTCACGGTCGACGCCGCGCCCCACGACCTGATCAATCCGCGCAAGCTGCTGCTGGGGCGCATCGATTTGTGGGCCGCGGCACTGCGCCCCGGCAGTCCGGTGCTCGAGCAGAATGGCTGGGCCGGCAAGATCGTCCCGGTGCTCGCGTTCAACCAGCGCGACGTTTTCCTTGCATGCAACCGCGGTGTGCCCGACGCCATCGTCAACCGCCTCAACGACGCCTTTGGCGCGCTCGAGCGCGAGGGTGCGTTGCGGCGGATCGAGCGGGCGTATGACGACTGGGCGGAAGCGAAGACCAGGTGAGGCCTGTCTTGTGTGCTGCGGGGAAAACAAAAACCCGCGTTCTTCAATGAAGAAACGCGGGTCTTGTCTGTATTCGTGTCGTGGTGCCGGGAACCGGAATCGAACCGGTACGCCTTGCGGCGCGGGATTTTGAGTCCCGTGCGTCTACCTATTCCGCCATCCCGGCAACGCGCTGTGCATTATCGCTGATTTGGATTGCACCGGCAACAGTTTACGAGCCCGGCCGCGGGACGCGAAAACCGCTTGAGGCGGCTGCCTGCCAGGGCGGCGCTAGCTCGCCAGCGCCTTCTGCAGCGAGCGCAGGACCGGGATCGGTCCGATCACTTCCAGGGCATGCGCATGCACCTTGACGTTGACGGTCTGCGTCCGGGTGCGCCAGGATGGGCGCGTGGTCCTGACGTAGCGCAGCAGGCCGGGACCGGCTTCGCAGCGTGCATAGCCGAGCGAGGCAAGGGTGCTGTCCAGGGTCATGCTCATGTGGCTGGCGTCGAAGCGGGTATTGACGTCGAGCCGGCCCGGTGCGCTGACGCACAGGGGCAGGGCCAGGCCGGCCAGGGCCGGCAACACGATGACGGCAAGCGGCGCCTTGGGGTCGAACAGGTGCAGGGCCAGCACCAGCAGGGGCAGGCCGATGACCAGCGTCAAGCCGTAGGCGGTCAGGGGGGACAGGCTGCGCAAGAATCCACCGCCAGAGTTCGAACGTACGACTTCCGAGAACATTACGCTTTTCATGTTGTTTCCTCCATGGGCGAATGGCGATGGCGCTATCTGCCATTGTCTTTTTCTGTATATGGTCCCGAATTGAGCTGAC
The DNA here is from genome assembly GCA_002354135.1 of Massilia sp. UBA2709. Taxonomy (GTDB): domain Bacteria; phylum Pseudomonadota; class Gammaproteobacteria; order Burkholderiales; family Burkholderiaceae_D; genus Telluria. Next base: position 4,034 of record DEKZ01000468.1, read on the forward strand.
TCAAGGAGGAGGCGATCAGGAACAAACGTCCAGCATCGGCGTCGAATCAAAGCATGAGAGAGGCGGCGTGGGCAGGCGTATGAGCACGCTGCGACACTTGCCGATGGAGTTCACATGAAAAGCACATCCCTGGCCCTGGGCGCCTTGCTGGCAGGCACCTTCTGCGCGTGCCTGCATGCCGCCGCGCAGGCAATCGAGCGCAGCGTCCCGATCTCGGAGATCGATGACGGGGTGGGCGGCTTCAATGCCCATTTCGGCGACGGCTTCACCGCCCGGGAATCGGGCAGCACGTTCACCGATCTCTTCACCTTCGACATCAGCGGGCAGCCCTTCGACGCCGCGGCCTCGGTCACCTCGTCCTACCTGAACTCGCCGTTCGAAAAAGACCTGCGCATCACGGCCCTGAGCCTGTACCGCTACGATCCGGCGAGCCTGGACGTCATCGGCCCCGTGATCGCCGGCATCGACCAGACCGGCTTCGGCGACAACCCGACCGACTCCTGGGCGCTGAACGCCTTCAGCCTGCCGACCGGCGCCTATGCGGTGCGCGTCGACGGGGTGGTGGTGGGTTCCGGCGGGGGCAGCTTCGGCGCCGACCTGACGGTGTCGCCGGTGCCGGAGGCGCCGGGCTTTGCGCTGCTGCTGGCCGGACTGGCGGCGGGCGTGCTGGTGCGGCG
>DEKZ01000059.1 GCA_002354135.1 Massilia sp. UBA2709
GCCGTCGGCACGTCGTTCACCGGCGCGGCCGGGGTGGTGGCGTTCGGCACGGCCGAGCCGGCATTGTTGGCCGGGTTGTTCATGCGCTCCATCACGCCGCCGCTGGTGGCGACGGTGCGGGTGTTACCCATGTAGGCCAGGGCCAGGGTCGAGGCGAAGAACACCGCCGCGGCAACCGCCGTCGACTTCGACAGGAAATTCGACGAACCGCTGGCGCCGAACAGGCTGCCCGAGGCGCCCGAGCCGAAAGCGGCGCCCATGTCGGCGCCCTTACCGTGCTGCAGCAGCACCAGACCGATGATGGCCAGGGCCGAGATCACCTGCACGACAATAACAAGATTGAACAACACGTTCATTACAGTTCCATTCCAAGTTTAACTACGTTGCAAATTCTTTGGTGCAGCACTCAGGCGGCGGCGTCGATGATCGCCAGGAAGTCGGCCGCCTTCAGCGCCGCGCCTCCGATCAGGCCGCCATCGATGTCGCCCTGAGCCATCAGCTCGGCCGCATTGTCCGGCTTCATGCTGCCGCCGTACAGGATGGCGACCTGCTCGGCCGCCGCGGCGCTGCGTTCGCGCAACTGGCTGCGCAGCTGGGCATGCACTTCCTGCGCCATCGCCGGGGTGGCGGTCTTGCCGGTGCCGATCGCCCATATGGGTTCGTAGGCAACCACGATACGCGCAGCGGCATCGGCGTCAAGCAGTTCCAGCACGGCCGACAATTGTTGACCGACCACGACATTTGTTTGACCCGCTTCGCGCTGCGCGAGGGTTTCGCCCACGCAGACGATCGGGGTGATGCCCGCATTCAAGGCGGCGAAGGCTTTCTGCGCCACGACCTGGTCGGTCTCGCCATGGTAGGCGCGGCGTTCCGAGTGGCCGACGATCGCATAGCGGCAACCGAAATCGACCAGCATCGACGCCGCGACTTCGCCGGTATAGGCGCCGCTGACATGCTGGGACACATCCTGCGCGCCCCAGGCCAGCGGGGTGCCGGTCAGGGTGTCGACGCATTGCTGCAGATAGGGAGCCGGCACGCACACGGCGCACGCGGCTTTTGCGTTGTCCAGTCCGGCGACAATTCCTGCGAGCAGCGACGCGTTGGCCGCGCGGCTGCCGTTCATCTTCCAGTTACCTACGACGAGTTTGGGACGCATAAAACCCCACAGTCAAATAACCCGCTATTCTAGCCCCCGTTCCGGGGGCGGTCAAACTATGGCTGAGCGGGCGTGTTAAAAGGACGTCAATGAAACGGGTACAGTTCAGTGACGTAAGTTCTGTGCACGTGGCGCCGTTCGGATGCGCGCGATTCGGTACCGTTCGTCGAACGCGTGGACGGCGGAGCCGTCGACCCTACGTCCCTCAGAATGAAGGCAACGGTCCGCGAGCCGGCGTAGGGTGGACGGGTCCCCCGTCCACGCGTTCAACCATCGTCCGCACTGCCGCAACGCCCCAACGGCACCGCAATCAAACCACCTGCAACACGATCTTCCCGACGTGCGTGCTCGACTCCATCAGCGCATGCGCCTCGGCCGCCTTGTCGAGCGGGAAGGTCTTGTAGATCACCGGCTTGATCTTGCCCTGCGCGAACAGCGGCCAGACGTGCTCGCGCAACTTGCGCGCGATCGCCGCCTTGAAGGCCACCGGGCGCGGACGCAGGGTCGAACCGCTGATGCTCAAGCGACGGCGCAGCACCTGGCCCAGGTCGACGTTCGCCTTCGCCCCGCCCAGCAGCGCGATCAGGGCGATGCGGCCATCGTCGGCCAGGCAGTCGATCTCGCGCGCCACGTAGTCGCCGGCGACCATGTCGAGCACGACGTCGACGCCCTTCCCGCCCGTCAAGGACTTGACGACCTCGACGAAATCCTCGCTCCGGTAATTGATCCCCCGCTCGGCGCCGAGTTCCTCGCAGGCGCGGCATTTCTCATCGCTTCCTGCGGTAGCGAAAACCCGGTGTCCCATGGCGGTAGCCAGCTGGATCGCCGTGACGCCGATGCCCGAGGTGCCGCCCTGCACCAGCAGGGTCTCGCCTTCCGACAGCGCCGCGCGGTCGAACACGTTGGTCCAGACGGTAAAGAAGGTTTCCGGCAGCGAGGCCGCCTCGACCGCGCTCAAGCCTTCCGGCACCGGCAGGCACTGGGCCAGGGGCGCGGCGCAGTACTCGGCATAGCCGCCGCCCTGCACCAGGGCGCAGACCATGTCGCCTTTGTTGAAGCCGCTGTCGCCCAGGTCGCCGTCGACGATCTCGCCCGCCACTTCCAGTCCCGGCAGGTCGGATGCACCCGGCGGGACCGGGTAATAGCCCATGCGCTGCAGCACGTCCGGCCGGTTGATGCCGGCCGCATGCACCTTGATGAGGACCTCACCCGCTTTCAGTTCAGGCAGCGGCCGCTCGCACGGCTGCAGCACCTCCGGTTTGCCCGGTTGCGTAATTTCGATTGCGCGCATTTCCGCCTCCCGTTGAGAAAAGGACAATTGTACGGCATGCCCGCCCTCCTCGTTTCCCCCGAGTTTGTTGCTGCGCGGCGAATGTATTTCCGTTTTCTGTGCTCAAACGCAAACAAATTCTTCGATGCATCGCATTTTTGGGGAACTTTAGAGCTAGCACAACGAACTCGTCCGTAGCCACCTTGTCGCCCCTATGCCCGCCGCATAGATTGGAGGACGCGAGCTCAGGCATACGAGCCGTTTCCACTAATCATCGAAGGAGCACGATCATGCATTTGATTTCGACTGCCCTGTTCGACCTGGCGCGCCGCTCGGCGGCGTTCGTTTCCGGCACAGCCGCCGCCTTCACCCGCCCCGCATCGATCGACCGTCCGCGCCGCGGCATGCTGCTGGCCGCCTCCGCCCTTGCCGTCGCCCTGGCCCTTCCCGGCCAGCCCACGCACGCCCAGAACTGGAACAGCGAGCGCTGGACCGGCACCTGGGGCACGACCCGGCCGGCCCGCCGGCAACCGGTACGGCCCAGGTCTTCACCGACCAGACCCTGCGACTGATCGTCCACACCAGCATCGGCGGCAACCGCGTGCGCATCCGCGTCTCCAACGAGTTCGGCAGCACGCCCCTGCGTATCGGTGCAGCCCGCATCGGCGTGCGCGCCAGCGGCTCGGACGTGGCGCCCGGCACCGACCGCGTGCTCACCTTCAGCGGCCGCACCTCGATCGTGATCCCGCCCGGCGCGCCGGTGCTGTCCGACCCGGTCGAACTGAACGTGCCGGCCCTGGGCGACCTCGCGATCAGCCTCTACCTGCCGGGCACGGTCGAAGCGACCACGATCCACAACACCGGCCTGCAGACCAACTACGTCTCGCTGCCGGGCGACTTCACGGCCGCCGCCACCCTGCCCGTGCAGCGCACCATCACGGCCTGGCCCTTCCTGACCGAAGTCGACGTCGACAGCGTGGGCCCGAGCATCGTGACGCTGGGCGACTCGATCACCGACGGCACCCGCAGCACGGTCGACACCAACAACCGCTGGCCCGACTGGCTGGCGCGGCGCCTGCAGACCGTGCGCGACCCGGTCCTCGGCCTGAACGGCCGCCTGGGCGTGGTCAACCGCGGCATCAGCGGCAACCGCCTGCTGGGCGATTCGCCCAACCCGCTGGCCGGGCGCAGCATCCAGGAGCGCTTCGACCGCGACGTCGTCGCCACCGCCGGCGTGCGCTACATGACCCTGATGATCGGCATCAACGACATCGGCAACAGCTCGCCGGCCAACCCGGTGTCCGCCGAGGACCTGATCGCCGGCTACCGCCAGGTGATCGCCCGCGCCCACGCGAAAGGCATCGCCGTGTTCGGCGCCACGCTCACGCCTTTCGAGGGCGCGGGCTACTACTCGCCCGAGAAGGAAGTCGTGCGCCAGGCCGTGAACAACTGGATCCGCTCCAGCGACGAGTTCGACGGCGTGATCGACTTCGACCTCGCCACCCGCGACCCGGCCCACCCGACGCGCTTCCTGCCGGCCTACGACAGCGGCGACCACCTGCACCCGAGCGACCTGGGTTACCAGGCGATGGGGAATGCGGTGCCGCTGACGCTGTTCCGGTCGCTTGGTGCGGCCTCGCTGAAGGCGGAAGCGGTGAAGTGAGACCGAGTGAACTGAGACTCGACGAAGTGAGACTGGCTGTCTGAGTTGCGCCTGCGCCGCCGGCCCCGCTGGCGGCGCAGTACGACAGGATGGCCCGCAACCAGGCAAGCGAGACTGCGGGCGGCTCAGGCGAGCAATTCGATCTCCTGCCCCGGTCCCGCCAGTTCATGAAAGATATCGTCGAGATAGACGGCCAGTTCTGCCGCGTCGACGTCCGCCGGGATCACGAGCTCGTCCTCGAGCACGCGCTTGCCGGGCGTGAGGCGGTACGCCACCCAGCTCTCGTGCTCGCGCCGCACTTCGATCTGAAAACGTCCGTAGATATTGAATCGCATGCTCACACCCGTCGCGGTATCCACCATTCCTTCCCCCTTAATTCCCGCCCGTCCTCGACTGCGTCGGCAAACTCGTCCCCACCTTCCAGGTCCGCGACAAGGCCTGGGCCTCCTCGATCTGCTCCTGCGTCATCTGCTTGGCGATCGCCGCGCGCTGGTTGATGGCGTTCTGGTTGCCGCTGGCGGCCGCCAGGTTGTACAGCATGTAGGCGATCACCGGGTCGGCCGGCACGCCGGCCACGTGGTAGCGGTACATCAGCCCGAGCGCATGCTGGGCCTCGGCATGGCCCTGCTCGGCCGCCTTGCGGAACCAGGTCACGGCGTGCTTCTGGTCCTGGGGCACGGCGTTGCCGGTGTAGTACATGGCGCCGACCACGTACTGCGCGTCGGCCTTGCCCTGCTGGGCCGCCTTCAGGTGCCAGCCGAAGGCCTGCTTGTAGTCGCGCGCGACGCCGCGGCCCATGTAATACATGAGGCCCAGCAGGTGCTGGGCATCGGGATTGCCGGCGCGCGCCAGCGGCGCGATCTCCTTCATCGCCAGCGCATAGTTGCGCGCGTTGTAGGCGCTCGCGCCCTCGGGAAAACCCGCGTGCGCCGGGCCGAGCAGGCCGAGCGCAAGCAGGATCGCTACGGTATGTTTTTTCATTGTCTCGTGCGTGGTACCGGTCTCTTCGCCCACCCTTGTTCGTGTACGGCGCGTCCCTGTCGCCGCCGTCCTTTGCCGTGATTATTTCCAGCTGACCTTGCCCAGCCCGTCGACGCTCACCTTGCGGTTGAGCGGCTTGCCGTAGACTGTGACCGACCCCATGCCCGACAGGTTCAGGTTCGCGTTCTGCTGCGCCGTCACGGTCGCATTGCCCAGGCCCGACAGCTCCAGCGTCACGCTTTCTGCCGTGAACTGCTGGGCGTCCAGCCCGCCCAGCCCGGCCAGCTCGGCCTTGAGCCATTTGCTGCGCCCGGCCAGGGTCACGTAGCCCGCTCCCTGCAGGTCGAGCTCGATGCCTTCGCTCTGCATCCCCGCCAGCTTCATGCTGCCGACGCCGCCCAGGCTGGCGCTGATCAGGCGGTAATTCGCGTGCACGTTCATCGACCCGGCGCCGTCGAGCGACAGTTCCAGCTCGTCGCCCGAGAAGCCGGTGATCTCGGTCGTGCCGACGCTTTCCGAGCTCACCTCGCGCAGCTGGGGCAGCACCAGTTCGGCGCGCAGCGCACTGCTGCGCTGCAGGCGCACGCCGCGCATCTCGGTGCCGATGTGGAGGGTGTCGCCGCTTTGCATGGTGGTCAGCTTTTCCAGCCAGCGCGGGTCGCCGCGCAGCACCAGCACAGCCGGGCTGCCCTGGCGGATATGCAGGTCGACCATGCCGTCGAGCTTGACGCGCACCACCCGGGCGTCGACGCTGCGGGTTTCGTTCGCCGTCTCGGGCGCGGCCGCCGCCAGGCGCGCCAGCGCCAGCATCCCGAGGAGCGCGAGGGCGAACTTGAAAAACTTGTGCATGACTTTCTCCGTATCGATTCCAGTGTCGTCTCGTGTTGCCGCTGCGTCAATACAAGGCGCATGCAGCCGCAACACTACCAGCAAGCCTCGCCCGCCTCCAGTGAAAATTTGTACTCCAGCAATCTGGCGAGACTGACAATGATGGCACTATAGCCCGCCCTCCCCCATGCCCGGCCGGGAATGCGACAGACTGCAGAATCCGCGGACCGAACGACGCAGACGCGCTGCGCGCGGCCGACATACATATGCAAAAAATTACTTTTTAACATGTCGTTGCGTTAAGATGAATTGCTCCGCGTCCCAGGGATGCGGCCGCTTTTCTCGTCTCAGCCATTTATTGAGGTCATCAATGCGCATGCGCCAACTCCCCGTCCTGCTGGCCGGGCTCGGCTTGTCGATGTCCGCCTTCGCGGCGACTTCCGACAAGTGGGACCTGCCGGTCCATGTGAAGAAACTCGACAACGGCATGACCGTGGTCGTCTCCGAAGACCACAGCTCGCCCACGGTCGGCGTCTCGGTCGTCTACCACGTCGGCATGCGCCTCGAGCCGCGCAACCGCACCGGCTTTGCGCACCTGTTCGAGCACCTGATGTTCCAGGGCACCCCGAACGCACCGAAGGGCGTGTTCGACAAGACCATCACCGCCGGCGGCGGCCGCAACAACGGCTCGACCCGCCCCGACTTCACCAACTACATCGAGACCGCGCCGGCTTCGGCCCTGGAACCCATCCTGTGGCTGGAAGCGGACCGCATGAAGACCCTCGACTTCAACGAGAAGACGCTGAAGAACCAGCAGGACGTGGTCAAGGAAGAGATCCGCGTGAACGTGAAGAACCAGCCCTACGGCGGCTTCATGTGGATCGACATCAGCCAGCACGCCTTCCAGAAATGGGAAAACAACCACGACGGCTACGGCAGCTTCGAAGACCTCGAAGGCGCCAGCCTCGACGACGTGCGTGCCTTCCACCGCGACTACTACGGCCCGAACAACGCGGTGCTGGCCATTTCCGGCGACGTGACCCCGGCCCAGGGCTTCGCGCTGGCGCAGAAATACTTCGGTTCGATCGCGCCGCGCCCGACACCCAAGAGCGGCGACTTCTCCGAGCCGCTGAACAAGCTCGAGAAGCGCGTCGAGCAGACCGACGCCCTGGCCCAGGTGCCGGCGATTGCCGCCGCCTGGAAAATTCCGGAGCGCGGCAGCCGCGACCAGGCGCCGGTCGCCGTGCTAGCCGAGCTGCTGGCCGGCGGCGACGCCTCGGTCCTGTACCAGGGCCTGGTCAAGGGGCGCGAGATCGCCCTCAACGTCGACGTCCTGTTTGGCCTGACCGATCCCTGGACCTACGACGGCCCGACCCTCTTGACCGTGTTCGCCCTCTACAAGCCGACCAGCAACGCCGACGCGATGCTGGCCGCGATCGACGAGGAAGTCGCGAAGATCGTCAAGGACGGCGTCGACGACGCCACCCTCAAGCGCGTCAAGACCCGCATGCTGGCCGACTGGAACAATTCGCTCGAGTCCTTCATCAACCGCGCCGACACCCTGGCCAAGCTGCAGACCCTGTGGGGCGACGCCAACGTCGTCAACAAGATCCCGGGCTGGATCGAGGGCGTGACCTCAAGCGACCTGCAACGCGTCGCCGCCACCTACCTGGTGAAGAACAACCGCACCGTCATCGACCGCAAGCCTGTCGCCAAGCCCGCCGTTGCTGCGTCGGCTGCCCCGGCGGCCGCGGCGCCTGCCAACACGCCGGCTGCCGGCGACAAGAAATAAGGAGCGCATCGATGAAAAAACTGATGCTCGCACTCGCCGTCTCGATGGCGTTCTCCCCCCTGGCCTTTGCTGCCGACGCGCCTGCCGCGACGAAGTCGCTGCCGATGCCGGCCTACGGCAAGGACAAGCCGATCCCGACGCCGCAGATCGTCAAGAAGACGCTCAGCAACGGCATGCCCGTCGGGGTCGTGCCGCGCCAGGGCCTGCCGCGCGTCGATTTCGTGCTGGCCGTGCGCGGCGCCGGCTATGCCGCCGACGACAAGGCCCACCCCGGCTTTGCCAGCCTGCTGGCCGGCATGCTCAATGAAGGCACCGCCAAGCGCGACTCGCGCGCGATCGCCGAAGCGGCCCAGGGCATGGGCGGCTCGGTCGCGGCCGGCCCGGCGGCCGACGGCATCGTGGTCTCGGCCAACGCCCTGGCATCGCACGCCGGCGAAATGATGTCGCTGCTGGCAGAAGTCACCCGCGT
>DEKZ01000190.1 GCA_002354135.1 Massilia sp. UBA2709
CATGCCGAGCGCGCCGCCGGTTGCCCGCACGCCGGCTGTACGCCGGGCCGAAAAGGCCGCCGCGCGGCGCTCGCGCCTGACGCCGACGAAAATCGACGCGCCCCCGAAGATCCGCGTGCCCGAGAGCGACGAGCCGGAATTCGTCCGGCGCAGCCGCCAGCAGGAGAAAAGCGGGCGCACGCGCAAGATCGCGATGCTGGCCGGCTCGATCGTGCTGCTGCTGGTGCTGGTCGCGCAGGGTGCGATCACCTTCCGCAATGCCCTGGCCGCGCGCTTCCCGGGCGCCAAGCCGGCGCTGGTCTCGAGCTGCGCGGTGCTGGGCTGCCGCGTCGAGCTGCCGGCGCAAGTCGACAACCTCGTCATCGACACGGGCGAACTGACCACGCTCGGCGGCGGCGCCTACGCCTTCACCACGCAGCTGCGCAACCAGGGTACGGTCGCGCAGGCCTGGCCGAGCCTGGAACTGTCCCTGACCGACGCCAACGAAAAGCCGCTGGTGCGCCGCGTGTTCGCGCCGCGCGACTACCTCGCAACCGGCACACCGATGGCCAACGGCCTGGCGCCGCGCGCCGAACAAGCGATCAAGCTCCACTTCCGCGTGGACGACCTTCAACCATCCGGCTATCACATCGCCGTTTTTTATCCCTGACCGAACATGACTCACCCTACCCTGATCTGCGGATCGCTGGCATTCGACAAGATCATGCAGTACCACGGCCGCTTCGCCGACACCCTGCTGGCTGACCAGCTGCACCGCGTGAACGTCTCCTTCCTGGTGCCGACCCTGCGCACCGAATACGGCGGCTGCTCGGCCAACATCGCCTACAACCTGAAGCTGCTGGGCGGCGATCCGCTGATCATGGCGACCATCGGCCAGGACGGCGCCGACTACCTTGAGCGCCTGCGCAACTTCGGCATCAAGACCCGCGCCATCAAGACGATCCAGGACGCCTACACCGCGCAGTGTTTCGTGACAGCCGACCAGGACAACAACCAGATCAACGCCTTCCACCCGGGCGCGATGCAGTTCTCGCACGAGAACAACGTGCTTGAGTGCGGCCCGCTGCGCGTGGCCATCATCGCCCCGGACGGCCGCGACGGCATGCTCAAGCATGCGCGCGACTGCGCCGCGCAGGGCATCCCCTTCATGTTCGACCCCGGCCAGCAGCTGCCGATGTTCAGCGGCGAGGAACTGCTGACCTTCATCGACCAGGCCACCTACCTGGCGGCGAACGACTACGAGTTCGAGATGGTCATGGACCGCACCGGCCTGAAGCTCGAAGAGATCGCGTCGCGCCTGGAAGCGCTGATCGTCACGCGCGGCGAAAAGGGTTCCGAGATCTACGCCGGCGGCGAGCGCTACGACATCCCGGCGGTGCCGGCCGCCGCCGTGGTCGACCCGACCGGCTGCGGCGACGCCTACCGCGCCGGCCTGCTGTACGGCATCGCGCAAGGCTACGACTGGAAAACGACGGGCCGCATCGCCAGCCTGCTCGGCTCCATCAAGATCGGCCACCAGGGCGGCCAGAACCACAGCTTCACCCCCGCCGAGATCGAGCAGAAGTTCGAAGCCGCCTTCGGCTACCGTTTTAAATAAGACCGATACGCGACCGTAGGGTGGGCACGCCGTGCCCACGCGTTACGTGCCGACACCGAAGCCACGTGCAGCGACACATCGCTCGCACCGCCAGGCGCAAGCCAGGAAACGCAAGGCAAAAAAAATGGGCAGCCCACGCTGCCCATTTTCACATGCGCACAACTCGCTTCAATACGGCCCCGGAATCAGCATCCGCAGCACATACAGCGCAATCTGCAGCAGCAGCACCGCCACCAGCACCGACAGGTCCAGCCCGCCGACCGGCGGCACCACGCGGCGGATCGGCCGCAGCAGCGGATCGTTCAGCGCGTGCACGAATGGCGCCAGCGGCGCATGCGGATTGACCCAGCTGAAGATCGCCTCGATGATCAGGAGCGCGACGAAGCCGTAGATGATCCACTTCACGAAGCGCGCCAGCGCCAGCAGGAAGACCTCCTGGCCACTGGCACCGACCAGCAGATAGATGCAGGTCGCCAGCAACACCACCAGGAAGGCGCCGATCAGGCTCGCCCAGTCGTAACCGCCGGCGCCCGGCACCACGCGGCGCAGCGGCTTGACCAGCCAGTCGCTCAGTGTGAACGTGAACTGTGCCACGGACGCAGGCGGACGCACCCGGATGGCCTGCATCCAGAAACGCAGAAGCAGCACCGCGCCCAGCACGCTGGCGGCGGTATCGACGATCAACTGAAGAATGGGCAGCACGAGGACTCCTTAAATAAAAAAACCGCTGTGCGAACATATCACACAGCGGTATTTTGCCCTAAGCGGGCGCGACCTGCCGTTACGGACGGCTGCTGGTCGGGAACGGCCATGCGGCGGCCGGGGCCAGCACGGTCTTCGCTGCCGGCGCCGGAGCAGCCGGCTTGGCTTCGCCTTCCTTTGCTGCCTGTTGTGCAGCTGGCTTGGCTTCGGTTTCCTTGGCTGCCTTCTTGGCTGCCGGCTTCTTGGCTGCAGGCTTGGCGGCTGCTTCCGGCTTGGCTTCTGCCTTCGCTTCCGGCTTCGCTTCAGCCTTGGCTTCCGGTTTGGCTTCGGCCTTCACTTCAGGCTTGGCTTCGGCCTTGGCTGCCGACGCTGCCGGCTTGGCTTCGGTCGCCGCTTCCGGCTTGGCTTCGGCTTTCATTGCGGTCTTCGCTGCCGGCTTGGCTGCGGTTTTGCTTGCTGCGGTCTTGGCCGGGACTTTCGCTGCGGTCTTGGTTGCGGCGGCCTTGGCCGGAGCTTTTGCTGCGGTCTTGCTTGCGGCGGCTTTGGCCGGGGCCTTCGCTGCGGTCTGGGTCGCGGCGGCCTTGGCCGGAGCTTTTGCAGCGGTCTTGGTTGCGGCTGCCTTCACCGGAGCCTTCGTTGCGGTCTTGGTTGCGGACGTCTTCGCAGACGTCCCCTTGGCCGGCGCTTTTGCTGCGGTCTTGGTTGCTGCCGACTTGGCCGGCGCTTTTGCCGCGGTCTTGGTTGCTGCCGACTTGGCCGGAGCCTTTGC
>DEKZ01000189.1 GCA_002354135.1 Massilia sp. UBA2709
TTCGGCCAGTTCGACCGCGGCGGCGCAACCGGCCCAGCCGCCGCCGACGACGGCGACGTTCAGGTCGGCGCCCGTGCCCGCCCTAGCCGCGCACATAGGTCTTCCACGCCAGCCAGAGCTTGCGCAGGGGCGTGAGGGAGATGCGCTGGTTCAGGACGTGGTAGTTGTCGCGCGCGATCTCGTCGAGCAGGGTGCGGTAGATCGCCGCCATCATCAGGCCGGGACGCTGGGCGCGCCGGTCTTCCTTCGGCAGGAGCGCCAGCGCCTCGTCGTACATCCGCTGGGCGCGCTCGGTCTGGAACCGCATCAGCGCCTCGAACTTGTCGCTGTGGCGCGAGTTGAGCAGGTCCGCCGCGGTCACGCCGAACTGCTGCAGTTCGTTGACCGGCAGGTAGATTCGGCCCTTGCGCGCATCTTCGCCGACGTCGCGGATGATGTTGGTGAGCTGGAAGGCCAGGCCCAGCTTCTCGGCATAGGCCAGGGTCTGGGGATTCGTGTAACCGAAGATGCTGGCCGACAGGATGCCGACCACGCCGGCCACGTGCCAGCAGTAGCGCTTCAAGCCTGCATAGTCGAGGTAGCGGCTCTGGTCCAGGTCCATCTCCATGCCGTCGATGATCGCCTGCAGGTGCTGCTCCTCGAGGCGGTAGGTCTCCAGGTGGGGCTTGAGCGCCTGGGTCACCGGATGGGTCGGCGTGCCCTTGTACATGGTCGACACTTCGGTGCGCCACCAGGCCAGCTTGATGCGCGCGACCGAGCCGTCGGTGGCTTCGTCGACGGTGTCGTCGACCTCGCGGCAGAATGCGTACAGCGCGGTGATCGCGCGCCGGCGCGCCGGTTCGAGGAACAGGAAGCTGTAGTAGAAACTGGAACCGCTCTGGACCGTCTTTTGCTGGCAGTATTCGTCAGGAGACATGTAAAAATTGCAATGTTTGGCGATGCGAATCCGCTATCTTAGCCGAAGCACGCACCGCAGGGGCCGCCAATCGGTGTTTTCTTGCTCACATGCGGCATCTAGATGCCGCATCCACATGCCGCATTTACATTCGCATGGCGCGCCAGGCCATGACCAGGTAGTCCGCCCTGCCCAGCTTCGGGCGGCGCCGGAAGACGTCGTAGCCGGCGCGCTCGATGCGTTCCAGGATGCGCAGGCCGCCCTGGACGATCAGGCGCAACTCCCAGCCGATCCGGCCCGGCAGGCGTTTCGCCAGGGGCGCGCCGCTCAGCATCAGCGCCCGTGCGCGTTCGACCTCGAAGGCCATCAGACCGCGCCAGGCCGGGCTGTCGGCGCCGGTGCGCAGGTCGTGCTGGCCGACGCCATGGTGCTCCAGGTCTTCCAGCGGGAGGTAGATGCGGCCCAGGTCACCTTTCGCGATGTCGATCGCGACGTCCTGCCAGAAATTGATCAGCTGCAGGGCCGTGCAGATCGCATGCGAGTCCGCCAGGTTGCGTTCGTCGACCGCGCCGTACAGGGCCAGCATCAGGTGCCCGACCGGATCGGCCGAACGCCGGCAATAGTCGAGCAGGCTGGCGTAGTCCGGGTAGCGCGTCGTGACCACGTCCTGGCGGAAGGCCGAGAGCAGGTCGCGCAGGGGCGCCACGGGCAGGCAGAACTGCCGCACCACCTCGGCCAGGCGCGCGAACATGCGGCCAGACGGCGTTTCGCCGCGTTCGATGGCGTCGAGCGCCGCTTCGTATTCGGCCAGGCCGGCCAGGCGCTCGGCGGGCGTGGCATCGCCTTCGTCGGCGATATCGTCGGCGCCGCGGGCAAATGCATAGATGGCTTCCACCGCCGGCACCAGGCGGCGCGGCATCAGGATGGAGGCGACAGGAAAATTCTCGTAGTGGTCGACGGACATGGAATTCGAATGGGCGGATCAAGTGACTTGTCAGTCATTTACGCTGTGTGTTTGCATGATTATAATTGCCGGGCTTCGGGGCTGGCCGGTTTGCATGGATAATGTCGCCAGCCTTGCCGAAGCATCGCCGTCCCAGGCCCGCCATGTGGCCCGTGTCCGAACACTGCAATCAAAAGGAAAAAGAAACGTGTCCGCCCTGACCCGACTGCGCCGGCCGCTGGCCGCCCTGGCTGTATCCGTATCGCTGCCTTTGTTCGCCCTTACTCTGTCCGGTTGTTCGAAGGACGAGACAAAGCCTGAAGACGTGCGCCCGGTGCGCGCCATCGTGCTCAGCCAGGGCGAGCTCGGCGCCAGCGCCGAATTCTCGGGCGAGGTGCGTCCGCGCATCGAGTCGCGCCTGGGCTTTCGCGTCGCCGGCAAGATCGTCGAGCGCAAGGTCGACATCGGCGCCATCGTCAAGAAAGGCGACGTCCTGATGCAGCTCGATCCCCAGGACCTGAAGCTGGCGGCGAGCCAGGCCCAGGCCAGCCTGCGCGCGGCCGAGACCAACCGCGACCTGGCCAGCTCCGACTACAAGCGCTACCAGGAACTGCGCGCCAAGAATTTCGTCAGCCAGTCGGTGCTCGACTCCAAGCGCGCCGCGCTGCGCGCCGCCCAGGCCGAAGCCGACGCCGCGCGCGCCGCCTTCCGCGGCCAGTCCAA
>DEKZ01000323.1:0-4044 GCA_002354135.1 Massilia sp. UBA2709
TCGCCCTGACCGGCTACGGCCAGGCCCACGACTTCACGCTCTCGAAAGGCGCGGGCTTCGACCACCACCTGGTCAAGCCGGCCAACCTCGAGCAGCTCGAGCGCATCCTGTGCCAGCACGCGCTGCAGGCGCAAGGCGCCTGAGGCGGCCAGGACGGCGCCGGTCAGAACAGCGCGCCCTGGGTACTGGTCAGGCGCGCGAAGCTGTCGTCCAGGAAGGGCAGGATGGCGTCGGCGATCGGTTCGAGCTGGCGCGTGAGGTAGTGCTCGTAGTCGATGCCTGACCGGCGCGCCTCGAGCGGCTCGGGGCCGGCCAGCGGCATCACGTAGCGGATCCNNGTGCGGCGGCACGTTGCGTTCGTATTCCTCGAGCGGCCGGCGCAGGCGCTTGCGGTAGACCAGCAGGTGGTCGAATTCGCCGCCCAGGGTGCGCGCCATGTAGTCGCGCACGTAGTCCGCGTACGGCTGGCCCTTGAAGACGCGCAGGTAGAGCTCCTGCTGGAACTGCTGGGCCAGCGGCGTCCAGTCGGTGCGCACCGTCTCCAGGCCCTTGTAGACCATCTCCTCGCCGCCGCCGGGCGTCCCCACCAGGCCGGCGTAGCGCTTCTTGCTGCCTTCGTCCGAGCCGCGCACGGTCGGCATCAGGAAGCGCCGGTAGTGGGCCTCGTATTCGAGTTCGAGCACGCTGTCCAGGCCCAGTTCCTCGCACAGGCTGCGGTCCCACCATGCATTCACGTGCCGCACCAGGGCGCGGCCGATGCGTTCGGCCTCGGCGTCGTCGTGGGCGCGGCCCAGCCAGACGAAGGTGGAGTCGGTGTCGCCGTAGATCACCTGGTAGCCTTCGGCCTCGATCAGCTCGCGCGTGCGGTGCATGACCTGGTGCCCGCGCATGGTGATCGAGGAAGCCAGGCGCGGATCGAAGAAGCGGCAGCCCGACGAGCCCAGCACGCCGTAATAGGCGTTCATGATGATCTTCAGGGCCTGCGACAGCGGCGCATTGCGTTCGCGCTTGGCGGCCTCGCGTCCTTCCCAGACCGCGCGCACGATGCCGGGCAGGCAGTGCCGCGTGCGCGAGAAGCGCGCGCCGCGAAAGCCCGGCACGGTCGCGCCCTCGTCCTCGCGCAGGCCCTCGACCAGGCCGACCGGGTCGATCAGGAAGGTGCGGATGATCGAGGGGTACAGGCTCTTGTAGTCGAGCACCAGCACCGAGTCGTAGAGGCCGGAACGCGAATCCATGACGAAGCCACCCGGGCTGTCGCCGCCCGGCACGTCGCCGATGTTCGGCGCCACATAGCCCTTGCGGTGCATCAGCGGGATGTACTGGTGCTCGAAGGCGGCCACCGAGCCGCCGCTGCGGTCCGCGGCCAGGCCGGTCACGCTGGCGCGCTCCATGAGGAAGTCCAGCAGGCGGGTCTTCTCGAAAATGCGCGTGACCAGCTCGCAGTCCTTCAGGTTGTAGCGCGCCAGCGCCGGCTTGTCCTCGGCAAACATGCGGTCGATCTCGGCCATGCGGTCGAAGGGATTGTCGATCGACTTGCCCTCGCCCAGCAGCTGCTGGGCCACCGACTCCAGGCTGAAGGAGGGGAAGCTCCAGGTGGCCGAGCGCAGCGCCTCGATGCCGTCGATCACCAGGCGGCCCGCGATGCAGATGAAGTAGTGCTCCTGCTTGCCGCCGTGCTCGCGCCATTCGATCGCGCCGCCGTCGCGGCCCAGGCGCAAGGGACGGCCCAGCTTCACCGCATGCTCCTGCAGCACCCGCATGTCGAACTGCACCAGGTTCCAGCCGATCACGGCGTCGGGGTCGTGGGCCCGGAACCAGGCTTCCAGGCGCTCGAGCAGCTCGGCGCGGGTGGCGCAGTAGTCGAGCTCGAAGTCCAGGCCGGGCGCATCCTGGCCGCCGTTCGGCGGGCCCAGCATGTAGACCTGGCGCTGGCCGCAGCCTTCCAGGGCGATCGAGTACAGCTCGCCCTTCGAGGTGGTCTCGATGTCGAGCGAGACCAGGCGCAGCGATGGGCGGTAGCCGGGCGCGGGCTTGAGCTGGCCGGCGGACAGCAGGCGCGGGTCGTGAGGATCCGGATCGCCGGCGAAACTGACCGGCGCGGTGATGAAGCGCTCCATCAGGTAGCGCTCGGGCGGACGGATGTCGGCCTCGAACACGTCCACGCCCTGCTGGCGCAGGCGCTTTTCCAGGCGCAGCAATTGGCGGTAGCCGCGGCAGTACAGGCCGAGCACGGGGCGGTGGCGGAAGTCCGCCAGCGCCAGTTCGCGCAGTTCCCAGCCGCGCTCGCCGCGCAACACGAACTCGGCGGCCTCGCGCCGCTCCACGGGCACGAAGGCGATCGCCGGCTGGGACGCAACGCGCACGCGCCGCGGCCCGTCGTCGGTGGCGAGCCAGAAGTCGACGTCGACGCCGGCATCGAGATCGTTCCAGTGCCGCGTCAGCAGGAAGCCCTGCCGCTGCGCTGTCCCTTCCGCTGTCATGTCGCCGCCATCTCCGCAATCCGTTCGTACGCGCTGCCGCGCCGGCAGCCGGGCAGGATTATACCCGCGCAGGCGCGCGGATTGCGCGATGCCGCGGCCTGTCAGCCGTTCGCGGCGCGCCTTTCCTCGATCGGCGCCTGCACCTCGGTCCAGGCCTCGGGCTGGTCGAGCTTGAGGAGCTGGGTCGGGTAGGCGAAGGGGATGCCTTCGCTGTCGAAGCGCTCGAAGAGCAGCACGTTGATCGCCTGCTGCACGTCCATGTAGACATTGTAGTCGCCGGTCTTCACGTAGTAGACGGTCTCGAACTCGAGCGAGGACGTGCCGTAGCCCTTGAAGTGGGCGCGGTCGAACGTCGCCTGCTGTTGGGCCTCGACGGCTTCGCGCAGGATCTGCGGAATCAGCAGCACCTGGGCCTTGCTGACCTTGTAGGGCACGCGGATGGTGAACAGCACGCGCCGGGTCTGCATGTGCTTGTAGTTGCGGATCCGGCTCTTGAGCAGGTCGCTGTTCGAGAACACGATCTGCTCGCCGCCCAGGCTGCGCAGGCGGGTCGTCTTCAGGCCCACGTATTCGACCGTCCCCAGCACGTCGTCGACGATGATGAAGTCGCCCACCACGAAGGGCTTGTCCAGCACGATCGACAGCGAGGAGAACAAATCGCCCAGGATGTTCTGCATCGCCAGCGCCACCGCGATGCCGCCGATGCCGAGGCTGGCGACCAGGGTCGTGATGTTGACGCCGAAGTTATCGAGGATCATCAGGATGATCACCACCCACAGCGCCGTGCGCGCCACGAAACCGAGGGCCGCGGTCGAGGTCGTGCTGGCGGCGTCCTCGGCGCTGCGGCGCAGGCGGTAGTGGTGGAACCAGCCCTTGATGCCGACGTCGCCCCAGCGCGCCGCCTGCAGCAGGAACACGGTGACGGACAGGTGCTGCAGGAAGACCGCGCTGCGCTCGGGGATCACCAGCCCCTGGGAGCCGGCATACACGCCCATCAGCAGGATGAAGACGGGATGGGTGGCGGCGAGGATCCTGACGGCCAGGTCATCGAGATAGGTCACCGTGTTCGGCGCGATATGGGCAAGGCGCCGCAGCAGCAGGGCCTTGACGGCGTACAGCACCACGATCACGGCGACGGTGATGCCGAAGGCAAACAGCCAGGCCTGGAGGTCGTTGTTGGTCACGAGATAACGCATGTTCTTTCCTAATCTAAAACAGTATTCAGGCCGCCTCGGCCTGGCTCCGGCCAGGCGCGTGGGCCGGGCTGGCCTTGCCCACGGCGGCGAGGAAGTCCTCGCCCCAGCGGGCGACGTCGTGCTCGGCGACGATCATGCCCATCCGCTCGGTGCGGTAGGCGCGCTCGTCCTCCCCCATCGACAGGGCCTGGTGCAGCGCGGCGGTCATCGCATTCGCGTCGTAGGGGTTGGTCAGCAGGGCCCCATGCAGCTCGACGGCGGCGCCGGCGAACTCGGACAGGATCAGCACGCCGGGACTGCCCGCGGCCTTCTTGGCGGCGATGAATTCCTTGGCGACCAGGTTCAGGCCGTCGCGCAGCGGCGTGATC
>DEKZ01000323.1:4068-6707 GCA_002354135.1 Massilia sp. UBA2709
GTCGACCTCGACCCGCAGGGCCTCATAGACCTCCATCCCCGGCGCCGCCGGCGTGATGATGTTCAGCAGCGTCACCTTGCCGCGGTGCTCGGGATGGGTTTCCAGCAGGCGCTCGAAGGCCTGCAGCTTTTCCAGCGTGCCCTTCACGTAGTCGAGCCGCTCGATCGAGACGATCCCGGTCACGCCGCCCAGGTAGTCGCGGATCGCCTGCGCCTGGCTTTGCACGGGCGCGGTGCCGACCAGGGCGTCGATCATGGCGGCGTCGGTGCCGACCGGGTGCGCGCCCAGCGCCACCCGGCGCCCGCCCACCTCGATGGCGGTGGTCATCGTATCCACGCCGAGCGCGCAGCCGTAGGTCAGGAAGCGCGGCGCGCAAGGCGCGGTGCCGCAGACCTCGACCGGCGCGAACGAGCGCACCGCATCCACGAAGTTCTCGACGTAGCGCGGAATGTGGAAGCCCACGTAGTCGCACTGGAGCAGGCTGCCGATGATATCGCGCCGCCACGGCAGGATGTTGAAGACGTCGCTGGACGGGAAGGCCGTGTGATGGAAGAAGGCGATGCGCAGGTCGGGCCGCAGAGGGCGCAGGAAGGCCGGCACCATCCACAGGTTGTAGTCGTGCACCCAGACCACGGCGCCCTCGGCGGCCTCGCGCGCGGCCTGCTCGGCGAACAGGCGGTTCACCTCGAGGAAGCGTTCCCAGTGGACCTGGTTGAATTCGGCCTTGTCGGGGAAGGAGAAGATGATCGGCCAGAAGGCCTCCTTCGAGAACTTCTTGTAGAAAATCTCGATGTCCTCGCCCGTCAACGGGATGCGCGCCGCCTGCAGGTTCGGATAGCGCTCGGGGTCGACCGCGACATGGGTCTCGAAACCGGCGGGCGCGCGGCTCGGCTGCTGCGACCAGGCGACCCAGGAGCCCTGGCGTTTGCCTGCGAAGAAGCGCAGCAGGGTCGGGATGATGCCGTTCGGGCTGCGCGGGCGGCGCCGCTGGCACACCCCGTCTTCGACGACTTCGTCGAAAGGCTGGCGGTGGTAGACCATGACCAGGCTGGCCTTGCCGCCTGCCGCCTCGATGGGACGCACCGCGGTTCCGGCGCACAGCGCGCCATGGTGTTCCAGCCCTTCGAGGATGCCGTCGCAGCCTTCGCCGTCGGCGATGTATACCAGCGGCCGCTTGCGCACCGCCTCGACCAGGGCCGGCTCCGCATGGCCCACGACGATCCCGTGCAGGCCGGTCTCGAACATCGACAGGTCGTTCAGGGTGTCGCCCGCGACCACGATGGTCGAGGGATCGAAGCCGGCCGCCTCGGCCAGGCGCAGCAGGGCCGGGCCCTTGCCGACGCCGCGCGGCAGCACGTCGAGGTAGCAGCCGGCCGAGAGCAGCAGGTCGCAGCCGACGGCCTCGACCGCCGCGCGCAGTTGCGGCGTGACGTCGCCCTCGCCGACCAGGAAGGAGCAGCGCCGCTCCTGGGGCACGCTCTGGCGCCGCAGGCCGGGGAAACCGGCCAGCGCCCTGAGCACTGCCTGCGAGCCGGGCCAGCGCGCGGCGATCTCCTGCTGGATATCGGCGACCGGACGCAGCCCGCCGTCGACGACGGTGGCGCCCACGTCGGCGATGATGTAGTCGGGCACCGGGATGGTAGGGTCGCTCAGGAGCGGCAGGATGGTCTCGAGCGCGCGGCCGGTCACGAAGACCAGCTTCGCGCCCTCCTCCTGCGCATGGAACAGCTCGCGCACGCGGCGCCGCGCTTCGGGACTGCCGGCCAACAAGGTTCCATCAAGATCGGTGGCCAGTACAAAATTGTTCGGTTGCAGGCGCGAGGCCCATCGTGGTGCTACTACAGTCATCGTCTTCGTCCTTTCAGAGCGATGCGCTCGGCGCTGCTGCGCCGACCTGGTGAGCGTGCGAGGTGAATCGCACAAGGCGAACACAATCGGATCCGGCGTCCGGGTTCAGGGCGCGCCGTCGATTGCCAGGAAAGTGGAAACGGGCATGGCCCGCTGTAGCGGAACGCGGCGCCGTGGCCGCGTTAACAGAAAAGTATTGTAACGGCTGAGATGCATTTGTACAAATGCAGATTCTTAACCGAACGGCACCCGGGCTGTATCCGGGGGTGCAGGTGGACACGCCGGCCTGCTGCCGTGGCATTGCGGAACCCATGCGCGTCAGCGCGCCCGTCACTTTGATTCATCTCAAACCCGCGCTTCCTTACGCAGCGAGACTTTGCCTTTCCAGGATCGGGGATGGGGGTAGCACATGATGCGCAGCGACGCCGGCAGCGGACGGATGCAGGTCATCGGCAGCGCGATGCGGCACGCACGCAAGACCTTGTGCAGCCGGATCGAACAGCTCACGACCGCGCCCCACGACGCCTTCGTCACCGCCTGGCCGACGTTGGTGGCCGAGGTCGAGGCCGTCTTCCGCCACGAGGAAGCGCTGATGGAGGCGGCGGGTTATGGTGGCCTGCAGGCCCACCTGGCGGACAATGCGCTTGCCCTGTGCGCCCTGCACCGAATCACGCCCCAGGTCGAGGCCGGCGACACGGCGCTCGGCCGCGAAGCCCTGGGCGCGCTGGCCGCCATCCTCTCGCTGCACCGCTTCACGGCCGACCTGGCGCTCGTCGGCGGCGCGCGCGGGC
>DEKZ01000355.1 GCA_002354135.1 Massilia sp. UBA2709
CGCCACCGCCGTGCCGCTCGCCTACCTGACGCTGGCCGGCCGCAAGCGGGCCATGGCCAGCATCGGCCAGACCCGCAGCGGGCTGATCGAAGACGCGCTGATCGTTGCCGCGGGCACGGCGATCGTGGCGCTGTCGACGCGGCCGCAACACGATTGAGCGCTGCGCGGACATGCGCACTCCGCCAGCCCCGGGGCGAGGCCCGCAGTCGAGTGAATCCTCCATCAAAATATTGACTCAGAATTAATGTTTCCGCATAGAATTGTCTTTTCTTTCATTGCGGAATGATCAAGATGGACGACCTGCAAGCAGCCTGGCTGGTGCAAGACCTGGAAGCGGCCTCGCGCCGCTCGCCGCGCTGGTTCCGCGCCAAGGTGATTGCCATCACGGCGGCCGCGTATGCGGTCCTGTTCGGGATGCTGCTGCTGGGCGCGCTCGTCTTCTGGCTCGGCTACACCCAGTTCCAGGACCATGGCCTGAGCCGCGGCGTGGTCGGGATCGGCATCCTGGCCCTGATGCTGGCGCCGGTGTATTACACCACCCTGCGCGCCCTGCTGGAACGCATGCCGGCGCCGGAAGGCCGGGAGATTACCCGCGCCGAGGCGCCGGTGCTGTTCAGCCTGCTCGACAAGATGCGCACGAAACTCGGCGGGCCGGCCATCCATCACGTGCTGGTGGTGGACGACTACAACGCGGCGATCTGCCAGCGCCCGCGCTGGGGCTTTGCCGGCCCGAGCGCGAATTACCTGCTGCTCGGCCTGCCCTTCCTGTACGGCCAGGGCACGGCCGAGATGATGGCCTTCATCGCCCATGAATACGGCCACCTGTGCGGCAGCCACGGCCGGATCAACGGCTGGATCTACCGCCAGCGCCGCACCCTGGGCGCGGTGTATGCGCGCATCGCCGGCATGGAAGAGGCGACGCTCTGGCACGCGGCCATGGCGCGTGCCCTGCGCGCCTTCGAACCCTATTTCGACGCCTACACCTTCGTGCTGTCGCGCCAGGACGAATACGAGGCCGACCGGGCGGCGGTCGCCATGACCGGCGCCCCGGCGGCGGCATCGGGCCTGATCCGCGGCGCCCTGCTCGGCGGCTGGTACCACGAGAAGTTCTGGCCGGCCCTGTACGAACAGGCCGGCACGCGCGAGCGCCCGTCCTTCCTGCCTTACCGGGCCATGGGCGCCGCCTTCCGCATCAACTACGCCGAGTGGGCCAGCGCCGCGCGCCTGAAGACCGCGTGGGACGCCGACTCGGAACTGCACGACACCCACCCCTGCCTGCGCGAGCGCGTCGAAGCCATCGGCGAGCAGGCGCGCCTGCCCCAGCCGCTCGAGCGCCACGCGGCCCAGACCCTGCTCGGACGCTTCGCCGACCAGCTGGCCGACGAATTCGACCAGGCCTGGTGGAAGCGCCAGGCCAAACGCTGGGGCGAGCATTACCGCCACACGACGCGTTCGCAGGCGCGCCTGCGCGAACTGGGCGCTGCGCCGCTGGCCGCGCTGGCGCTGCACGACCTGCAGGAGCTGGCGCTGCTCAAGGCCGAGCTGGAAACGCCGGAAGCGGCAAAGCCGGTGCTCGAACACCTGCTGCGCCAGCCGGGCGGCCCCTTCCCGCGCGCGGCCTACACCTATGGCTGCATCCTGCTCGGCGAAGGCCGGCGCAGCGGCCTGGATCACCTGGCCGCGGCGGCGCGCCACGACAGCCGCCTGGCCGAGGATGCCGTCCGGACCGCCGCTGCCTACCTGATACCGCGCGAAGGCGAAGAATGCATGCGGCTCTGGTACGAATCCGTGTTCGTACCGATGGCGCCCTGAGCGCGGCGCTTCCGTTCGCCCCGTCTGTCCGGCAATCCGTCGCAAGCGACTTCACGCAAAGGGCGCAGGGCCTTATGCTGTGCGCTCTACTGTTGCCCGTGAAGGAGACCGTATGAAGAACGCATTGCTGCTCTGCCTCGCGCTGGCCGGCGCATCCGGCGCCGCGGCCCAGGAAGCGTCCGACGCGAAGAACTACGCACGCGCGCGCGCCGCGGTCGCGGACCTGCAGCGCATCGCCGCACCCGGCGGCATCCAGGAATCGTACAAGACGAAGATCGGCGGCATTGACCAGTGGCTCAACGTGCGCGGCCAGGACCGGGACAATCCCCTCATCCTGTTCGTGCACGGCGGCCCGGCCGCGCCCGTGACGCCGACCATGTGGCAGTTCCAGCGCCCGATCGAGGAATACTTCACGGTGGCGAACTGGGACCAGCGCGGCGCAGGTAAAACCTATGGCGAGGCCGACCCGGAGCAGGTGGCGCCGACGATCCGCATCGAACGCTATGTCGACGACGCCATCGAGGTGGCCGAACACCTGCGCAAGCGCTACGGCAAGCGCAAGATCATCCTCATGGGCCATAGCTGGGGCACCATCGTCGGCATGGGCGCGGCCCTGAAACGGCCCGACCTGTTCCATGCCTATGTCGGCATCGGCCAGGTGATCAGCACCCGCGAGAACGAGCGCATCAGCTTTGAATACGCGCTGGCGCAGGCGAAGCTGCACAAGAACGCGGAGGCGCTGAAGGAGCTGGAATCGATCGCGCCCTACCCCGGCGACCAGCCGATCACGCGCGAGCGCATCATCGTGGCGCGCAAATGGCCGCAGCACTACGGCGGCCTGAGCGCCTACCGCAGCAGCTCCACCTATTATTTCGGCGGTCCCCTGCTCTCGCCCGACTACGACGCGGCGCAAGTGAAAGCCATCGACCAGGGCAGCCTGCTCACGCTCGGGCGGCTGCTGCCGGAATTCGTGCAGGTCGACTTTTCGCAGGTCAAAACCTTCCCGATTCCGGTCGTGATGTTCCTCGGCCGCCACGACTACACCACGCCCACGCAACCCACCGTGGACTGGCTCGCGCAGGTCAAGGCGCCGTCGAAACAGGCGGTGTGGTTCGAGCGCTCGGCGCACATGGTGCCGTGGGAAGAACCGGGCAAGACCCTGGTCAGCCTGCTGAACCACGTGCGGCCGCTGGCAGCCGGGGAAGCGAAATAAAAAACGCGCTGATGTTCAGCCGGCTGTCGTACATCCGTAGGGTGGGCACAACGTGCCCACGCGTTACGTGCGCATCCTTTCTGCGTTGGCGGAAACCTATCGCCCGCTGACGCCGATCCCGAGCCGCTTTGCCTCCATCGCATACTGTACGGGCGGCACATCGCCGCACATGACTACCGGCCACGTATGGAAACGCGTGGGCACGGGGCGCCCATCCTACGGACTGGTCAGCCTGCCGACTTGCGCGAGGCCGCTGGCAGCCGGCGAGCCGCAATAAAAAACGCCGCTGATGAGGCGGCGTTCTTGTCCATACGCGTGAAGTCGGTCAGGCTTTCCTGTTCAGGCGGCTGTGGCGCACGCTGTACAGGAAATAGGTCGCCACGGCGGCCGCCATCCAGATGAAGAACACGCGGTAGGTCGCCAGCGGCAGGTCCTTCATGATGTACAGGCAGGCGGCAATCGACAGGCCCGGGATCACGTAAGGACCGAAAGGCACCTTGAAGCCGTGCTCGGCGTCCGGACCCTGCTTGGCGCGGATCACCGGCACCGCGATCGAGACCACGATGAAGGCCGTCAGCGTGCCCATGCTGACCATGTCCCACAGGAAGGTGGCGTCGACCAGGCCGGCAATCATGCCCACTACCAGGCAGACGATCAAGGTGTTCGAGACCGGCGAGCCGGTGCGCGGGTTGACCTGCTGGAAGGTCTTCGGGATCAGGCCGTCGCGGCTGATCGCGTACAGGATGCGCGTCTGGCCGTAGATCGTCACCAGGGTCACCGAGAACACCGACACCACGGCGCCGGCCGACAGCACCAGGGCCGGCCAGGCCTTGCCGGTGACGTTCTGCAGGATCACCGACAGGCCGGCCTGCTGGCCTTCGAACATGTGGGCCGGCTGGGCGCCCATCGCGGCCATGGCCACCAGCAGGTAGAAGGCGGTGACGATGATCAGGGCCGCCAGGATCCCGATCGGCACGTTGCGGCGCGGGTCCTTCACTTCCTCGCCGGCGGTGGCGATGGTGTCCAGGCCGATGAAGGAGAAGAACACGGTGCCGGCGGCGGCGGTCACGCCGGCCATGCCTGCGAAGCCCTTGCTGGTGTCCGTGTTGAAGAAAGGCTGGAAGTTATTCGCGTCGAAACCGGTGAAGGCGATCGCCGCGAAAAAGGCCAGGATGGCCAGCTTGATCACCACCATGACCGCATTGGTCGTGGCCGACTCCTTGGCGCCGCGTACCAGCAGGATGCAGCACATCCCCACCAGCAGCACCGGCGGCAGGTTGAAGTTGCCCGCATGGACGCTCAGGTTGCTGTGGTCGGACACGAACATCGGCGAGCGCAGGTGCTCGGGGATCTGCCAGCCGAAGGCATTTTGCAGGAAGTTGTTCAGGTAATCGGACCAGCCGATCGCCACCGCACTGCCGGCCAGTCCGTATTCGAGCAGCAGGCAGGCCGCGACGATGAAGGCCGCGAATTCGCCGACGGTGGCGTAGGCGAAGGAATACGAGGAACCCGAGGCCGGCACGCGTCCCGCCAGTTCGGCATAGCACAGGGCGGTCAGGCCGGCGGTGAGCGCGGCGATCAGGAACGACAGGATCACGGCTGGTCCGGCCTTCGGCACGGCTTCCACCATCGTGAAGAAAATGCCGGTGCCGACGGTGGCGCCGACGCCGATCATCGTCAGCGGGAACAGGCCCAGCGAGCGCGTCAGGGTGCCGCCGCCGTGGCCGTGGCTGTCGTCGTGCGCACGCTCAGCCGGTTTGGTACGAAACAGCTTCTGGCCCAGGGTCAGATTCACGGAGTGTCCTTTGGTCACGCTAAATTGGAAAATGGCTGAGCATGAAGAAACAGCCAAAGTTCGCGATTATAGGGCTGTTCTGCTGTGGCTGAGAAAATAGTTTTCTCAAAATATGCATCCGAAATGCGTATTTATGAGCTAGAATATTTCCGTCAATTACAGAACAGTATCCGATGCGCCTGACCCGCTTTTCCGACATCGGCCTGCGTGTGCTGATCTATCTCGAACGCGCCGGCGAACGCCCGCATCCGGTGACGGTTGCGGAGATCGCCACGCAGTTCGACATCCCGCTGAATCACCTGGTGAAGGTGGTCGGCCACCTGGCCCGTGCCGGCTGGGTGCGCGCGATGCGTGGACGCAACGGCGGCCTGCGCCTGGCCGCCGATCCGCAGGTGCTGACCGTCGGACAGGTATTGCGCGAGCTCGAAGGCGACGACGAGCTGGTCGACTGCGAGGGCACGAAGTGCGCCCTCAGCCTGGATTGCCAGTTGCGCGGCGTGCTGCGCGCCGGCATGCGCGCCTTCTACCAGGAGATGGACCGCTACACGCTGGCCCGTATCACGGAAGGCAATACCGGCGAGCAGATCGTGCGCATGCACAAGATGTTCTGGAGTGGCAGCCCCGACAGGCTGTCTCCAGGCTTTTCGTAGGGTGGGGACTTGTCCCCACGCGGTACAGCGGATGCCGTACCGACTGCTTGCCCCGTGCAAGCATTTTTTAAAACTTTAAAGTTGCATTTAAAATGCAAGAACTGAGGAATACACGATGATCTCCGCCGCTTCCCGTCCCTACATCGATGCCAGCGTCCCCGTCCTGCGCGAACACGGTCTCACCATCACCACCCTGTTCTACAAGAACATGCTGGGTGAGCATCCGGAGCTGACGCGCCTGTTCAACATGGGCAACCAGGCGCGCGGCGCGCAGCAGCAGTCGCTGGCCTCGGCCGTGTTCGCCTATGCGGCCAACATCGGGACGCCGGAAGCCCTGGGGCCGGTAGTGAAACGCATCGTCCACAAGCACGTGTCGGTCGGCATCCGCGCCGAGCACTACCCGATCGTCGGCCGCCACCTGCTGGGCACGATCGCCGCCACCCTGGGCGAGGCCGCAACCAAGCCGCTGATCGACGCCTGGGCCGAAGCCTACAACTCGCTGGCCAATCTGCTCATCTCGGCCGAAGCCGAGATGTACAGCACCGCCGGCGTCGAGCCGGGCGAAACCCGTCCGATGCGCGTGACCGAGGTGAAGCGCGAGAGCGACAACGTGCTGTCGATCCGCTTCGTCCCGCTTGATGCCAAGCCGCTGCCGCCCTTCCAGGCCGGCCAGTACGTCAGCGTTGCCGTCGACCTGCCGGGCGGCCGCCACCAGCTGCGCCAGTACAGCCTGTCCGACGCCGCGGGCAAGGACAGCCTGCGCATCTCGGTCAAGCGCGAAGATGCCCAGGACACCACGCCGGCCGGCGAAGTGTCGAACTGGATCCACGCAAACGTACAGGTCGGCAGCGTGCTGCAGGTGACCCACCCGTTCGGCGAATTCACGCCCGATACCGAGTCCGATGCACCGATCTTGCTGCTGTCGGCCGGCGTCGGCATCACGCCGATGGTGTCTGCGCTGAACCGCATCGCCCTGGTCAACCCGCAGCGCCAGGTGATCTTCGCCCACGCCGCACGCGACGCGCGCCACCATGCGCTGCAGAGCGACGTCGCCGCCGCCCAGGCCGTGATGCCGAACCTGCACGTGGCAACCTTCTATGAAGAGTTGCATGACGAAGCCGGCGTGCTGGCCGGCCGCATGGACGTGGCGCGCCTGCCAAGCTGGGACCGCGAAGCGGCCGACGTGTGGATCTGCGGCCCGCTGAAGTTCATGCAGGCGCAGTGGTTGGCGCTGCTGGACGCCGGCGTGCCTCCGGCGCGCCTGCACCGCGAGGTGTTCGGGCCGGAGTTGCTGGACCACTTGCTGTAAAAAACGCGGCGTTTCCCGTAGGGGGGGCACTCCGTGCCCACGCGGATTCAACATGCCACTAACGGCACAGGCAACAGCCCCAGGACGCGTGAAAAACGCCCGCCTGTCAGCCCCCCGTCACCGGCGGGAAGAACGCCACTTCCCCACCTTCCTGCACCACCGTCTCCGGCCCGCACATCACGTGGTTGAAAGCCATGCGCAGCGCACGCTGGTGGGCCAGCGCCTCGCTCCATACGCCGCCGCGGGCAATCAGGTGGTCGCGCACCTGTCCGACGGTGCGGACGGTCTCGGGTAGTTCGATGCGTTCCTGGGCGAGGCCGAGGGCCTCGCGCACGGACGCGAAAAATCGCAGTTCGATGTGCATGGTGTTCAGTGCTGGAGTTCGGCGAAGGGAATGAAGCGCACGATGTCGCCTTCGTTGATGACGCGTCCCGGCGGGTTGTCGACCAGTCCGTCGCCCCACACGGTGGAGGTGAGCACGCCCGAGCCCTGGTTGCTGAACAGCTCCAGGCCGCCGCCCGCGTTCACGCGCACGCGCAGGAACTCGTTGCGGCGGTCGGCCTTGGGCAGGCTGAAGTCGGCGCGCATCTGGTAGGCGCGCGGCTCGACCGGGCCGCTCACGCCCTGCAGGCGCAGCAGGAAGGGACGCACGAAGAGCAGGAAGGTGATGAAGCTCGACACCGGATTGCCCGGCAGGCCCATGAAGAAGCACTTGCCGCCCGCCGCTTCGTTTCCGCGCACCTCGCCGAAGGCCAGTGGCTTGCCCGGCTTGACGGCGATCTGCCACATGCCCAGCTGCCCTTCGGCCCCCGCCGCCGGCTTGATGTGGTCCGCTTCGCCCACCGAGACGCCGCCCGAGGTGATGATCAGGTCATGCCCGCGCGCCGCTTCGCGCAGGGTCGCGCGCGTGGCGTCCAGCGAGTCGGGCACGATGCCGTAGTCGGTGATCTCGCAGCCGAAGTTCTCGAGCAGGCCGCGCAGGGTGAAGCGGTTCGAGTTGTAGATCGCGCCCGGCGCCAGCTGGCCGCCCGGCGCTTCGCCCGGCATGGTCAGTTCGTCGCCGGTGAAGAACACCGCCACGCGCAGGCGCCGGCGCACCGGCAGGCTGGCCAGGCCAACCGAGGCGGCCAGGCCCAGC
>DEKZ01000336.1 GCA_002354135.1 Massilia sp. UBA2709
CGGCGCAGCACGTCCAGGCCGTCCATCTTCGGCAGCGTCAGGTCCAGGATCACCAGCGCGTAGTCCTGGGTGTGGAGCAGGGCGTCGGCGTCGGCGCCCGTCGTCGCGCATTCGACGGTGAGGTTGGCTTCGCGCAGCGCCCGGGACACCCAGTGCGACAGCTCGACATGGTCTTCTACTAACAGGATTCTCATCGCGCCAGTGTAAGCGCAAAGGCGGGGCTTCGGAAAGGCCGGGCGCCAGGGGTTTTTCGCAGCGCTGCCTAGGTTCACATTGAAAGCGAACTGAAAGCTGGGCCCGCATATAGTCGGTTTCACAAGGCAGTACATAACGATGACAGTACCGGAGACAAGATGAAGAAATCGGCCCTCGCGCTCGCCGTCCTGGCAGCGCTTTTCCTGAATGTCGGCGCCCATGCCCAGACCAGCGTGCAGGTCTACGGCCTGGTCGACGCCGGCGTCGAGACCGTCAACCATGCCGGACCTGACGGCGGCAGCCTGGTGCGGGTGGTCTCGGGCGGCAAGAACACCTCGCGCTGGGGCCTGCGCGGCAGCGAAGACCTCGGCGGCGGCCTGAAGGCCGTCTTCAACCTCGAAGGCGGCATCCTGATGGATACCGGCGCCACGGACGGCCCGCTGTTCAAGCGCCAGGCGAATGTAGGTCTCGAAGGGGGGTTCGGGCGCGTGGTCGTCGGCCGCTCCTTCACCACCACCTATGACCTGGTGATCAAGTTCGACCCGATGGGCTTTGCCCCGAACTACTCCTGGGCCACCAGCGGCGGCGCCACCGGCCCGTCGAAGTACGGCATGACGACCGCCTTCGACAACCTGGTCAAGTACAGCGGCCGCAGCGGCAACTTCAGCTACGGCGCATCGGTCGGCCTGGGCGAGCAATCCGGCAGCACGGCAGACGGTCGAAAATACGCGCTCGGCGGTTCCTGGTTCGCCAACGGCATCGGTCTGATGGCGGCCTGGGAGCAGGTCAACGGCGGCACGCCGGCGGCGGGCGGCGAGCGCGACCGCACCAACGCCATGCACCTGGGGGCGGACTACCAGAGCGGCCGCTGGCGCTACACGGCGGGCCTGCGCAGCTACAGGCTCGACTCCGGTACGCCGAACACCGCCGACCTGCGCGGCGATACCTATTGGGGCGGCGTCACCTATGCCGTGGACAAGATTACCCTGACCGGCGCCGTCTACCACATCAATACCAGGGAGTTGCCGGCCGCCCAGGATGCCGACCCGACCATGTTCGTGGCGCGCGCGATGTACAACCTGTCAAAGCGCACCTGGCTCTACCTGTCGGCGGCGCATGCCAGGGCCGAGCATGGCCAGCTGGTCGGCCTCTCGCGCGACGACGCCGGCTTCGGCAATACCCAGACCGGCGTCACGGCCGGCATCCAGCACCGCTTCTGAGCGCATCCTGGCTCGCGCGGCTATCATGCGCACATGAGAATGCTGCGCACTTTCCTGTTTTCGCTGCTGTTGCCCTCGCTGGCGGTGGCCGCGCCCGGCGCCGCCGCTGCCGCCGATCCGGTGGCCCAGGCCGAGTGCCTGGTGCCGTCCAAGCCGGGCGGCGCCATGGACCTGACCTGCAAGCTGGCGCGCCAGGCCTTGCAGGACCAGCTTGGCGCGCCCCCGATGAAGCTGAGCTACATGCCGGGCGGCGTCGGCGCGGTGGCCTGGCATACCCTGGTGTCGCAACGCCGCGCCGAGCCCAACACCCTGGTCGCGTTTTCGGGCGGCTCGGTACTCAATCTGGCCCGCGGCAAGTTCGGCAAGGCCAGCCTCGAGGACGTACGCTGGGTCGCCGCCTTCGGCGCCGACTACGGCATGGTCGCGGTCCCGGCCAATTCGCCTTACCGCACGCTGGGCCAGCTGCTCGGCGCCATGAAGCGCGATCCCCAGCGCATACTGGTCGGCATGTCGGGGACCATCGGCAGCCAGGACTGGATGAAGATGGCCCTGCTGGTGAACAAGGCCGGGGTCGAGCCGCGCAAGATGCGCTTCGTCGCCCTGGAAGGCGGCGGCGAGCAGTTCGTCGCCATGCAGGCCGGCTACGTGCAGGCAATCTCGGGCGACACCTCCGAAGCGCTGCTGCACGTGAGCGAGGGCACGGTCAGGGTGCTGGCGGTGCTGTCGGAACGGCGCCTGCCCGGCCTGCTGGCCGGGGTGCCGACGGCGCGCGAGCAGGGCTACGACGTGGTCTGGCCGGTGATCCGCGGCGTGTGGATGGGGCCGGGCGTGAGCGAGCGGGACTACCGTCGCTGGGTCGCGGCCTTCGCCGGCATGGACGCCAGCCCCGAATTCGCCCGCCTGCGCGAGCAGGCCGGGCTCTATCCCTTCTCGCTGACCGGGGACGCGCTGACCGGCTACATCAGGAAGTCGATCGCCGACTACAACCGGCAGGCGGCGCAGTTCAATCTGGTGCGGGAGCGCTAGCCGGCCCGACGGCATCCTCGGTGCGTTGTTCGAGCGACAGGGCGACCGCGGACAGGATTTCTTCGCTTGTCCAGTTGCGCGACAACCAGATGGCGAGCGCCGCGCCAGACAGATGCCACCAGCCCATGCCCTTGTGACGGTTGTGCTCCGAAAGATAGCTTGAGGCGACCTGCCAGGTCAGCAGCTCGCCAGGAGGTGTGCGCGCTTCGGGTGCGGTCAGCAGCCTGAGCGCCAGGGAATAGGGATTCATTGTGTCGATGCGGGGTGCGCCTTCGCCGCGCGCACGTCGCCACACAAGTTCCTGCTGTGCTGCCGAGGCAAGGCGCAGTGGCTTTTGCGGACGGCCTTCGACACCGCTTAAGCCCGCGCCGTACAGGGCGAGAGGAGCTGCCAGCACGATCGACGCAGCGGCGCAGGACGCGAGGACAAGGAGGCGGCGAAATCGCGGCATGGCGGACCGGGCCGATGTTCAGTGCGCCGACGCTGGACGAGCCAGGTGCCGGTCGACGAGCGGCGCGAGCAGCCTGGCGTGAGTGCAGCCAAGGTCGTGGTCGGCGCCGGCGAACACGTGCAGCTCCGCCCGCGGGAGCAGGGTCGCCAGGCGCTCCCCGGCCTTCGCCGGACTGATCGGGTCCGCATCGCCCCAGAGCAGCAGCGTCGGCATGCGCAGCGCGGGCAAGTGCGGCGTCAGGTCCTCGTGATAACTGGTGAACCAGTCCGGTAACCCGGGAAGCGCGGCGCGCATGGCCGGGCGCCAGTCCTCGGCGTCGAAGGGGCGCAGGTCCATCCCGCCTGAGGTCACGGCCAATACCAGGTGAGTGACGAGCTCCGGCCTGCGCAGCGCCGCAAGCATGGCGACGACACCGCCCATCGACTGGGCAATGATGGCGCTGGGCTGGTCGAGCTCGGCAAGCACCCTGGACGCCAGGTCGTCCATGCCACGTATGCCTGGGTCTTGCGGAACGCCGTTGAAGCCAGGCCAGCTGATGTGGACCCTGGAGGCGGGACTGGCCAGGAACCCGGACAAGGGCTGCCAGAATTCGGTGCGGCCCGAGGCGCCCGGGAGAAAGAGGAGCTTGGCTGGTTTCTGCATGAGCGGAATATACAGGATTTGCTTGGGTCCGATCCACTGCGAGCGGACCTGCCTCGCGCTCCCGCTTCCGGGCCGCGCAGCTGCCCAGCCAATGGCCTTTGTCGTGTTCGTTGCCGATCGGCCCGCCAGCGCACGGAAATTCCGCGCCGCTGTCTAAGCTATAGCTAGACTCTTGCCTTTCGAAGCATGAGTGTGGGCGCCGTTTCTGCGCCAGGCTGACCCTGCGATGATCTATCAAAACTTCGATCTAGAAATCATATCCCCGCACGGAGGTGGCCGGCTGTGTGTGTGCGTGCTGGAGTCGCCCCAGGGCGATTGCCCCTTTATCGACGTGAAATGGCCGTTCGGCGCCGACGAGGAAAACGCACT
>DEKZ01000337.1:0-337 GCA_002354135.1 Massilia sp. UBA2709
GCCCCGGCTGGCTGCCCGTGGCGCCGCGCCTGCAGGGCGATCCCCGCCATGACCTTGGCCACCTCGCGCGCCTCGCCCTCGATGCTGTCGCCGAGGATCAGCGGAGTGACCCCGGCCGCGCGCGCGACCTCCGCCGCTGCCTCCAGCGCCATCTGGGGCGAGGCGATCAGGTGGGTCGTGACCCGGGCCAGGCGCGGGTCTTCCGGCTTGACGCTTTCGCCAAGACCGCTCTCGAGCAGCGCCCGCGCCGCCGGCGGTAGCTCGATGCCGTAACGGCGCACGATCGCCAGCGCATCCTGGCAGGTGGTCGCGTCGCCCACCGTCGGCCCGGAGGCGA
>DEKZ01000337.1:469-6335 GCA_002354135.1 Massilia sp. UBA2709
AGCAGCGCCCGGTTGATGGCCTGCTTGTCCTCGAGCGTGATGCCAGCTCCCGGCAGCGGCAGCAGCGCCGAGCCGCCGCCGGAGACCAGGCAGATGACCAGGTCGTCCGGACCCAGGCCCTGCACCGTTTCCAGCATCTGGCGCGCCGCCTGCAGGCCGGCGGCGTCCGGCACCGGGTGCGCGGCCTCCACGATGCGGATGCGCTCGCAGGGCACGGCATAGCCGTAGCGGGTGACGACCAGGCCGCCGAGCGGCCCCGGCCAGGCGCGTTCGAGCGCCTGGGCCATCGCCGCCGAGGCCTTGCCGAAGCCGATGACGACGGTGCGTCCCTTCGGCGCTTCGGGCAGGTAGAGAGGAATGCGGCGCGCCGGCTGGGCCGCGTCGACCGCGGCTTCGAACATGCGCGCCAGCAGTTCGCGGTGGCCGGCGTCCATCAGGCTTCCTGGCCGATGGAGAAGTTGGCCATGATCTCCAGCGCGCGCACCATGGCCGAATGGTCCCAGCTGCCGCCGTCGTGTGCCGCGCAGGTATTGAACAGCTCCTGGGCGGTGG
The DNA here is from genome assembly GCA_002354135.1 of Massilia sp. UBA2709. Lineage (GTDB taxonomy): Bacteria > Pseudomonadota > Gammaproteobacteria > Burkholderiales > Burkholderiaceae_D > Telluria. Next base: position 1,022 of record DEKZ01000337.1, read on the forward strand.
CGGTGTTCGGCAGGGCCACGCCGAGCTGGCGTCCGGTGGTGAGGGCAAGGTTCAGGTCCTTGCGGTGCAGGTCGATGCGGAAGCCCGGGGCGAAGTTGCGCTTGACCATGCGCTCGCCGTGCACTTCCAGGATGCGCGAGGAAGCGAAGCCGCCCATCAGGGCTTCGCGCACCCGGGCCGGATCGGCGCCGGCCTTGGCCGCCAGCAGCAGGGCTTCGCCCACCGCCTCGATGGTCAGCGCCACGATGATCTGGTTCGCCACCTTGGTGATCTGGCCGTCGCCATTGCCGCCGACCAGGGTGATGTTCTTGCCCATCAGCTGGAAGATGGGACGCACGCGGTCGAATGCCGCTTCGCTGCCGCCCACCATGATGGTCAGGCTGGCGGCCTTGGCGCCGACCTCGCCGCCGGACACCGGCGCATCCAGGTACTCGCAGCCGAACTCGCGGATGCGCTTGGCGAAGTCCTTGGTCGCCACCGGCGAGATCGAGCTCATGTCGACCACGACCTTGCCCTCGGTGAGCCCGGCGGCCACGCCGTATTCGCCGAACAGCACTTCTTCCACCTGGGGCGTATCCGGCACCATGATGATGATCACGTCGGCCTGTCGCGCCACCTCGGCGCTGTTGGCGCAGGCCACCGCGCCGGCCTCGATGAGGGAGGCCGGCGTCTCGCCATGCGTGTAGGTGAACAGGCGGTGCCCGTGCGTGGCGAGATGTCCCGCCATCGGCGCGCCCATGATGCCCAGCCCAATGAATCCGATCGTTGCCATGTCGTTCTCCTTGATGTCTCGTTTGTCTGTCTTGTCCGTCGTCGTTCAGGCCAGCGCCTCGATCCAGCCGAGGCCTGCGCGGGTGTCGCCGGCCGGCTTGTATTCGCAGCCGATCCAGCCGTCGTAGCCGAGGCGGTCGATGTGCCGGAACAGCCAGGGGTAGTTGATCTCGCCCGTCCCCGGCTCGTTGCGCCCGGGGTTGTCGGCCAGCTGGATGTGGCCGATGCGCGCCAGGTGGCGCTCGATGGTGCTGGCGAGTTCGCCTTCCATGCGCTGGGCGTGGTAGATGTCGTACTGCAGGAAGAGGTTGTCGGAGCCCACCTCGTCCAGGATGGCGATGGCTTGCTCGGTGCGGTTCAGGTAGAAGCCCGGGATGTCGCGGGTGTTGACCGGCTCGACCAGCAGGCGGATGCCGGCCCCCTTCAGCTTGTCGGCGGCGAAGCGCAGGTTGTCCACGAAGGTGCGGTGCACGGCCTCCGGGTCGGCGCCCGCGGGTGCGATCCCGGCCAGGCAGTTGACCTGCTTGCAGCCGAGCAGGCGGGCGTAGTCGATGGCGCGGCCGACGCCGTCCTGGAACTCGCCGACGCGGTCCGGGTGGCAGGCGATGCCGCGCTCGCCCTTCTCCCAGTCGCCGGCCGGCAGGTTGTGCAGGACCTGGACCAGCTGCAGGCGGTCGAGCCGTTCGGCCAGGGCGGCCGGGTCGTAGGCGTAGGGGAAGAGGTATTCCACGCCCTTGAAGCCGGCGTTGGCGGCGGCCTCGAAACGGTCGAGGAAGGCCAGCTCGGTGAACAGCATCGTCAGGTTGGCGGCAAATCTTGGCATGCTCATTTCTCCTTCAAACGTTGGCAATCGCCGTGGGCGCATCCTCGCGCTGGACGGCCAGCGCCTCGAACTCGTTGACGGCATCGATCTCGGTGCCCATCGCGATGTTGGTGACGCGCTCGAGGATGATCTCGACCACCACCGGCACCCGGTGCTCGCGCATCCAGTCGCGCGCCTGGGCAAAGGCCGGCCCGATGTCCTCGGCGCGCCGCACGCGCAGTGCCTTGCAGCCCAGGCCTTCGGCCACGGCCACGTGGTCGACGCCATAGCTTTCCAGCTCGGGCGCATTGATGTTCTCGAAGGCGAGCTGGACGCAGTAATCCATGTCGAAGCCGCGCTGGGCCTGGCGAATCAGGCCGAGGTAGGCGTTATTCACGACCACGTGCAGGTAGGGCAGCGTGAATTGCGCCCCGACGGCCAGTTCCTCGATCATGAACTGGAAGTCGTAGTCGCCCGAGATGGCGACCACCTGGCGCTCGGGATCGGCGGCGCACACGCCCAGGGCGGCCGGAATGGTCCAGCCCAGCGGACCGGCCTGGCCGCAGTTGATCCAGTTGCGGGGCTTGTACACGTGCAGGAACTGGGCGGCGGCGATCTGCGACAGGCCGATGGTGCTGACGTAGCAGGTTTCGGGCCCGAAGGCGCGGTTCATTTCCTCGTACACGCGCTGGGGCTTGAGCGGCGCGCTGTCGTAATGGGTCTTGCGCAGCATGGTGCGCTTGCGCGACTGGCACTCGGCCACCCAGGCGCTGCGGTCGGGCAGGCCGTGGATCAGCTTCAGGCCCCGCGCCACGTCGATCAGCAGGTCGAGCGCAGCGCCGGCGTCGGACACGATGCCGTAGTCGGGATCGAAGACGCGCCCGATCTGGGTCGGCTCGATGTCGATGTGGACGAACTTGCGGCCTTTCGTGTAGACCTCGACCGAGCCGGTGTGGCGGTTCGCCCAGCGGTTGCCGATGCCGATCACGAAGTCCGAGGCCAGCATGGTGGCGTTGCCGTAGCGGTGGGAGGTCTGGAGGCCGACCATCCCGGCCATCAGCGGGTGGTCGTCGGGAATCGCGCCCCAGCCCATCAGCGTCGGAACCACGGGCACGCCGACCAGCTCGGCGAATTCCTGCAGCTTCGCCGCCGCATCGGCGTTGATCACGCCGCCGCCGCACACGATCAGCGGCCGCTCGGCGGCATTGAGCATGGCCAGCGCCTTTTCGGCCTGGGCGCGGGTCGCGGACGGCTTGTAGACCGGCAGCGAGGCATAGGTCTCGATGTCGAATTCGATCTCGGCCATCTGCACGTCGAAAGGCAGGTCGATCAGCACCGGCCCCGGCCGGCCCGAGCGCATGATGTGGAAGGCCTGCTGGAAGACGCGCGGCACCAGGGCCGGCTCGCGCACCGTGACCGCCCACTTGGTGACCGGCTTGGCGATCGATTCGATGTCGACCGCCTGGAAGTCTTCCTTGTACAGGCGGGCGCGCGGCGCCTGGCCGGTAATACATAAGATAGGTATCGAATCGGCCCAGGCGGAGTAGAGGCCGGTGATCATGTCGGTGCCGGCCGGGCCGGAGGTGCCGATGCACACGCCGATGTTGCCGGCCCGCGCGCGGGTGTAGCCCTCGGCCATGTGGGACGCGCCTTCGACGTGGCGCGCCAGCACGTGGTCGAAGCCGCCATTCTTCTTCATTGCCGAATACAGCGGGTTGATCGCAGCGCCCGGCACCCCGAACACCTTGCCTACCCCCTCCTTGTGCAGCACCGCCGCTGCCGCGTCGATTGCCCTCATACGGGCCATATGCGCCTCCCTTGCCGTGGATTGATCGGATCTTCCAGTTCAGGATAGCGCCAGGTCCAGAAATGTTGAACTGCTGCTACTATTGCCTCTGTCGATACTAAAAGTATGGAGCCAGCCAGCCATGGACCGCTACACCGAAATCCGCAGTTTTGTGCTCGTCACCGAGAAAGGCAGCTTCGCGGCGGCCGCGCTGGTGGAAGGCGTGACCCCGGTGGTGATGGGGCGGCGCCTCGACGCGCTCGAAGGCCGGCTCGGCGTGCGCCTGATGCACCGCTCCACGCGCGGCCTGTCGCTCACCGCCCTGGGCGAACAGTTCCTCGAGCCCTGCCGCCAGCTGCTGCGCGACTTCGAGATCACCGAGAACAGCATCAGCGCGGGACGCAGCACGGTGCGCGGCCACCTGGTCGTGTCGGCGCCGGCGGCCTTCGGCCGTTCGCACGTGGCGCCGCACGCCCCGGCCTTCCGCGCCATCCATCCGGAACTGAAGATGTCCTTCAACTTCACCGACAGCGTGGTCGACCTGGTGCGCGAAGGCTATGACATGGCGATCAGGATCGGCGAGGTGCTCGACCCGAACTATGTCGCGGTCCCGCTCTTCCCCAACCGCCGGGTGGTCTGCGGCACGCCCGCCTATTTCGCACGCCACGGCGTGCCGGCCGTGCCGGAGGACCTGGTGCGCCACAACTGCCTGGCCTTCAACCTGCAAGGCGGCCAGCAGCGCGGCTGGACCTTCCACCGCGACGGCAAGCTGTTCGCGGTGCGGGTCGACGGCGACCTGGCCTGCAACGACGGCGAACTGCTGTTCGACTGGGTGAAGCAAGGGCTGGGCATCGGCTGGCGTTCGACCTGGGAGATCCAGGCCGAACTCAAGCGCGGCGAACTCGTCACCGTCCTCGACGAATTCGCGGTCCACGACTACCCGATCCAGGCGGTCTACCCCCAGCAGCGCTACCTGCCGGCGAAGATCCGCCATTTCATCGATTATTTGAAGGACATCTACAACACCCCGGGCTACTGGGAGAAGCTGGCGGCCAGGCAGGACCTTACCGCGCCCATGCACGGCTGAACTTATTCGCTTTCCTGATGACTAACGGACAAGGTCACTCCGGAGCCCGGCAATGTCCATTACCCGCTACCTCGACTTCACACCCGCGATCGGCCCGCGGGCCTTCGTGCACGAGTCGGCCCAGGTCATTGGCGAGGTGCGCATCGGCGCCGACAGTTCGATCTGGTGCAATGCCGTCCTGCGCGGCGACGTCAACCACATCCACGTGGGACGCCGCACCAACATCCAGGACTTCACCATCGGCCACGTCTCGCACAGGAACGAGAACAACCCGAACGGCACGCCGCTGGTCATCGGCGATGACGTGACCATCGGCCATGCGGTGATCCTGCATGGCGTCACCATCGGCAACGAGTGCCTGATCGGCATGGGGTCCGTCCTCATGGACGACGTCATCGTCGCCGACAGGGTCATGGTCGGCGCCGGCAGCCTGGTCCCGCCGGGCAAGGTGCTCGAGAGCGGCTTTCTCTACCTGGGACGGCCGGCCCGGCAGGCAAGGCCCTTGAGCGCAGAAGAGCTCGCCCATATGCGCTATCTGGCCGAGCATTATGTGCGGCTCAAGGACAATTACCTGGCGCAGGAGGCCGGGCCCGTCGCTGCGCCCATGGCCGGCGAACCGCCGCACGCGGACTGATCAGCGCCCAGGTGCCCGTTGCCGTGCGCGCTGCCGTGACCGCTGCAGCGCCGGCGCCTCGTACACGACCTTGCCGCCGACGACAGTCTGCAGCACCTTGATGTTGGCGATATCCTCTTCCGGAACGACGAAGAAGTTGCGGTCGAGCACGATGAGGTCGGCCAGTTTTCCGGTCTCCAGCGATCCCGTCTCGGCCTCCTGGCGCAGCGTCCAGGCCGCGTTCATGGTCGCCGC
>DEKZ01000335.1 GCA_002354135.1 Massilia sp. UBA2709
CGGGCGGCCGAGCGCGAGGCCGCCGACAGTGCGCGCAAGGCAGCAGCCACCGCTGCGCTGTGGCTGAATGCCGCGCTGCTTCTCGGCGCCGTCGTCGCCAGCTGGTGTGCGACGATCGGCGGCAGGATGCGCGACGGCCTGGCGATCGCTCCTCGCCGTTGGAACAGGAAGGGCATGCGCATGCGTTCAATACTGCTGTGGCTGCTAGGTGTGCCAATCCCGATCATCGCCCTGGTCGCGATGCTGAGCTGAGCTGCTGCTCGGACGCCGGCTTCGGGCGTCCAAGTGCATCCATGCCTTTCCAGCCGGGCTCGCTAGCGCCGCCTGGCTGATGCCGGCTGAGGAAATGCCGGCCATGGCATCCAAAGAAATTTCCCTAGGATCAAGCTTGCGCCAAGCGTTGCGCATAGTCGATAGTATTTAAACAATTCTCAACATCCTTTAGGACAAGCCAATGTCTTCCATCGCGACGCCCACCCCGGCATACCGAAGCCGGCCCGGTCCACTGCACACGATCCTGCTCGCCGGGACCGTTCCCCTGTTCCTTGGCGCCTTACTGAGCGATATTGCCTACTACCAGAGCTACCAGATCCAGTGGAGCAACTTCGCCTCCTGGCTGATCGCCGGTGCCGAGCTGTTCTGCGGACTCGCTTTGTTGTTCGCGTTGATCAACCTGATTCGGGCAAAGCAGAAAGGCGGGCATCCCCTGGTGTACTTCCTGTTGCTGCTGGCGACCTTCGTGCTCGGGCTGGTGAATGCCTTCCAGCATGCAAAGGATGCCTGGGCCGTCATGCCGGCCGGGCTCATCCTGTCGGGTATCGTCTTCTTCCTCAGCTGCCTGGCGGCCTGGGTCGGCCTGAGCGTCCGTGCGGGAGGTGTGAAATGAAACGATCCAGCGCACTGGCATTGTTGGGCATGGGCTTGCTGCTCGGCGCATGCAGTAACGACGGCGCGAGCACGCAAGCACGCGGACCGGACCCCAAGCTGCCCGACCCGCAACGCGGCCTGCTGCCCGACATGAAGATTGCCGAGCCGACGGCATGGGGCGACCAGAAACCGACCGTGCCCGAGGGTTTCACGATCACGGCGATCGCGACCGGCCTGCAGATTCCGCGGCAGACCCTGGTGCTCCCGAACGGTGACATCCTGGTGGCGGAAGGGCGGGGCGGCAATGCTGCGAAGCTCAAGCCGAAAGACGTGATCGCCGGCTACATCAAGGCGAAAGGCAATACCAAGGTCAAGGGCGGCAACCGCCTGACCTTGCTGCGCGATGCCGACGGCGACGGCCAGTACGAGCTGAAAACGGTGTTCGCGGACAACCTGAACGCCCCTTATGGCCTGGCGTTTGCCAACAACAAGATCTACGTGGCCAACCAGGATGAGCTGGTCAGCTTCGATTACCAGCAAGGCCAGACCAGGGCCGGCGGCACGCCGACGAGCATCGCGAAGCTGCCTTCCGAAATCAATCACCACTGGACCAAGGCGCTGACCGTCAGCCCGGACGGGCGCTTCCTGTACGTCGGCATCGGTTCGAACAGCAACATCACCGAGCGCGGCATGGAAGCCGAACTCGACCGGGCGCTGGTGTGGCAGATCGACGCGACCACCGGCGCCCACAAGCCGTATGCAACCGGCCTGCGCAATCCGACGGCCCTGGCGATGCACCCGGAAACCGGCCAGTTGTGGTCGGTGGTCAACGAACGCGATGAGCTGGGGCCGGACCTGGTGCCGGACTACCTGACCTCGGTGCGCGAAGGCGGCTTCTACGGCTGGCCGTACAGCTACTGGGGCCAGAACGTCGATCCGCGTGTCAAGCCGCAGGACCCGAAAAAGGTCGCCGCCGCCATCAAGCCCGATTACAGCCTGGGCTCGCACGTCGCCGCGCTGGGCCTCAGCTTCTCCGGGCCGGCAATGGGCACCAAGTATGCCAACGGCGCATTCGTCGGCGAGCACGGCAGCTGGAACCGCACGCCGCCCGTGGGCTACAAGGTGATCTTCGTGCCCTTCAGCAATGGACGTCCTGCCGGCGAACCGATCGACTTCGTGACCGGTTTCCGTAGCGATGACGGCAAGACGCGCGGCCGGCCGGTCGGCGTGACGGTCGACCCACGCGGGGCGCTGATCGTCGCGGACGACCTGGCGAACACGGTCTGGCGGGTGACGCCGAAGCGTTAAGTCAAAGCCGCCAGCAGGCACGCGATCAGCACGATAGAGTCTGGTCGCTTTGACGGCGGCAGTCGCCTGTCGATGGACCCAATAAAAACGCCGGTTGATCATCAACCGGCGTTTTTGTTGACGGGTCCTTCTCGCTTGCCTTTTTCGCTCACTTCATCGCGCTCGGCTCTTCCCGCTTGACCGGCACATCGTGCGGATGCCGCTGCACCTTGCGCACGGCGCGCCACATCAAATTCTTGAAGTCGTCGACATAGGTGAACACCGCCGGCACCACCAGCAGGCTGAGCAGGGTCGAGGTGATCAGCCCGCCGATCACGGCGATCGCCATCGGCGAGCGGAAGCTCGGGTCGCCCGACAGGCCCAGGGCCAGCGGCAGCATGCCGGCGCCCATCGCGATGGTGGTCATGATGATCGGGCGGCTGCGCTTGTGGCAGGCGTCGACCAGGGCGTCGAAGCGGTTCATGCCGGCGTGGCGCGCCAGGATCGCGTAGTCGACCAGCAGGATCGAGTTCTTGGTCACGATCCCCATCAGCATGATCAGGCCGATCATGGTCGGCATCGACAGCGCGCTGCCCGTGATGAGCAGGGCGACGAAGGCGCCGCCGATCGACAGCGGCAGCGCGGCCAAAATCGTCAGCGGCTGCATGAAGTCGGCGAACAGCAGCACCAGCACGCCGTAGATGCAGAGCACGCCGATGGTCATGGCGATGCCGAAGCTGGCGAACAGGGCCTGCATTTCCTGCGCGTCGCCCAGTTCCGCGATCGTCACCGAGGGCGGCAGGTTCTGGAAGGCGGGCAGGGCGCGCGCCTCGGCGTTCACCTCGCCCAGCGAGCGGCCCGACAGCTCGACGTCGAGCGTCACGTTGCGGCTGCGGTTCAGGCGGTCGATCTGGGCCGGGCCGCTCTCCATCGTGATGTCGGCCACGCTCGCCAGCAGTACCGGGCCGTTCTTGCCGGGCACCGTCAGGCGGCCGATGGCGTCGAGGTCGGCGCGCACCGCGTCCGGCAGCTTGACGCGGATCGGCACCTGGCGCTCGGACAAATTCATCTTCGGCAGCGCCTGGTCATAGTCGCCGGCGGTGGCCACGCGCACCGTTTCGCCGATAGCCGCGGCGGTCACGCCCAGGTCCGCCGCGCGCGCGAAGTCGGGCCGCACGATGATCTCCGGACGCACCAGCGAGGCGCTCGAGCTGACGTTGCCGATGCCCTGCA
>DEKZ01000442.1 GCA_002354135.1 Massilia sp. UBA2709
CGAGGCGATGGCACGTGCCGCCGCGGCCGGCCTGGGCGTGGCCGTGCTGCCGGCGCCGCACGCGCTGCCCCTGCTGGCCAGCGGCGAACTGGTGCGCATCCTGCCCGACTGGTACGTGGAAGCGGGATCGCTGTTCCTGTACTACTCCAGCCGCAAGCTGCTGCCCGCCAAGACGCGGGTGTTCGTCGAGTTCGTTGCGAACCAGTTCCGCGCACGGGACCTGGACCGGCAATTCACGATGTGACCGGGGCGGGGAAGGAAGAAAGAGAGAGCAACGAAGAACGGACGAAAAAAAACCGTGCCGGGGCACGGTTTCTTTATGGCGCATGCGAGCGAGGCTCAGGCAGCTTCGCGCACCGCCTGCAGGTTCTTGCTGTCTTCCTCGACGTAGGTGCCCGAGAGGACGGCGTTCATGCGGTCGTGGTCCAGTTCCTTTTCCCACTTCGACACCACCACCGAGGCCACGCCGTTGCCGACGAAGTTGGTCAGGGCGCGGCATTCGCTCATGAAGCGGTCGATGCCGAGGATCAGGGCCATGCCGGCCACCGGGATGGTCGGGACCACCGCCAGCGTCGCCGCCAGGGTGATGAAGCCGGCGCCGGTGATGCCCGATGCGCCTTTCGAGGTCAGCATCGCCACCGCGAGGATGGTCAGTTCCTGGGTCAGGGTCAGGTCGGTGTTGGTTGCCTGGGCAACGAACAGGGCGGCCATGGTCATGTAGATGTTGGTGCCGTCCAGGTTGAACGAGTAACCGGTCGGAACCACCAGGCCCACCACCGACTTCGAGCAGCCCAGCTTTTCCAGCTTGCGCATCAGGGCCGGCAGGGCGCTTTCCGACGAGCTGGTGCCCAGCACGATCAGCAGTTCTTCCTTGATGTAGGAGATGAACTTGAAGATCGAGAAGCCGGTCATCTTGGCGATGAAGCCGAGGACGATGAACACGAACAGGGCGCAGGTCAGGTAGAACGAACCCATCAGCTTGGCCAGCGGGACCAGCGAGGCCAGGCCGTATTTGCCGATCGTGAAGGCCATCGCGCCGAAGGCGCCGATCGGGGCCAGCTTCATGACGATGTTCACCACGCCGAAGATGACGTGCGAGAAGTCCTCGATGATGCGGGTCATCGGACGGCCGCGCTCACCCAGCATCGACAGGGCCACGCCGAACAGGATCGCGATCAGCAGCACCTGCAGGATGTCGCCCTTGGCGAAAGCATCGACGAAGGTGTTCGGGATGATGTTCATCAGGAAGTCGACCGTGCTCTGGTGCGAGGCCTTCTCGGTGTACTGGGCGATGGCCTTGGTGTCCAGGTGGGCGACGTCGACGTTGAAGCCGGCGCCCGGCTTGGCGATGTTCGCCACCAGCAGGCCGATCACCAGGGCGAAGGTCGACACGACTTCGAAGTAGAGCAGGGCCTTGCCGCCGACGCGGCCGACCTTTTTCATGTCCTGCATGCCAGCGATGCCGGCGACGACGGTACAGAAGATCACCGGCGCGATGATCATCTTGATCAGTTTGATGAAGCCGTCTCCCAAAGGCTTCATCTTGGTGCCGAGCTCAGGGTAGAACACGCCGAGCAGTACGCCCAACACGATGGCGAACAGCACCTGTACATACAGGATTTTATAGAATGGCTTTTTCATGACAACTCTTCACGAGAGGTTGGTGGTGAAGATATCATCACAAAATCTCACCACGGCGCATATTGTGGATATCCGCAGGTCCGTGAATGACCGTCATATCGTTTGTTGATTACAACGGTGATGGTGGATATCAATTTACGTAATGACAGATGGCGGTGCGTCGGTGCACCGTAGAAGCGCGAGCGGGGTTGGTAGGGTGGGTTCTTGAACCCACGCGGTGCAGCGCGTGCGTGTCGAAACCTTGCCGGGTTTCGTAGGGTGGACTCCCGAGTCCACCCTACAACCCCGTCATGGCCGGCGGTGCCGTAGGGTGGGTTCCCGAACCCACGCCGTTCGGCGCATGCCTGTCGAAGCAAGCGTCGGGTTCGCGTCCGCACGAAAAGGTGGGTTCGAGAACCCACCCTACGGGTCAGCGGCGATGGATCTTCCCGCCTTTCATCACGAACCCGACCTTGCGCAGCGCGGCAATGTCGGCCGTCGGATCGCCCTCGACGGCCACCACGTCTGCCAGCGCGCCCGGCGCCAGGCGGCCCAGCTCCTTGTCCTTGCCGAGGATGCCGGCCGCCACCGAGGTCGCGGCGCGCAGCGCTTCCACCGGCGTCATCCCCAGGCGCACCATCCACTCCAGCTCGCGTGCATTGGTCCCGTGGGTGAAGACGCCGACGTCGCTGCCGTTGCCGATCACGACGCCGAGCCTGCGCGCCAGTTGGAAGGCGCGCGCCGCTTCCTTCATCGAGGGCGTCGGCTCGCCGCCGCGCACGTGCTTCTGCAAGTATTCGCCGATTGCCTCCGGCGCGGTGAGCGTCGGGATATAGGCCGTGCCGCGTTCCTTCATCAGGCGGAAGGTCGCCTCGCTGGCGCCATAGCCATGCTCGATGGTGTCGGCGCCCGCCAGCACCGCCATGCGGATCGCTTCGTCGGTGCTGGCGTGGGCCGCCACCTTGCGCCCGGTGACGTGGGCGGCGGCGACCATCGCCTTCATTTCCTCCAGCGTGAAGGTCGGGCGGCTGGTCCCGTCCACGCCGGTGCGGTAGTCGGCGTAGAACTTGATCCAGTCCGCGCCATGCGCAGCCTGCTCGCGCACCGCCTTGGTCACCTCGTCGACCCCGGTCGCTTCCTGGGCGCCGTAGGGGATCTCCATGTCCGGGCGGTAGCTGCGCTCGGCCGGGCCGTAGCTGAAGCTGGCGACGATGGCCCTGGTCGCGATCAAGAGGCGCGGGCCCTCGATCACGCCCCCTTCGATGGCGCGCTTGATGCCGACGTCGGCATAGTTGGCGCCTTCCGTGCCGAGGTCGCGCAGGGTGGTGAAGCCGGCCTGCAGTGTGTCCATCGCATGCTTGCCGGCCAGCAGCGTGCGGTACTCGACCTGCTCCTTGATCACCTGGTCGTCCCAGGTGGTCTCGTTGTAGGGGTGGAGCAGCACGTGCGAGTGCAGGTCGATCAGGCCCGGGATCAGGGTCTTGCCCGGCAGGGCGATGCGCTCGGTGCCAGGCGGCGCGCCGATGCGGTCGGCCGGGCCGACTTCCTTGATGCGGCCGTCGGCCACCAGCACCGCCCAGCCGGCGCGCGCCTGGCCGTCGCC
>DEKZ01000473.1 GCA_002354135.1 Massilia sp. UBA2709
GCCGGCAGGCCGAGGCGGCGCGCAGCGTACGCGGCCGCCAGCCCGGCATTGCCGCCCGAGGAGGAGACGATGCGGCGCGCGCCGCGCGCGGCATAGGTGGCGCATGCATGGCCGATGCCGCGCAGCTTGAACGAACCGCTCGGCTGCAGCGCGTCCATCTTCAGCCACACCTGCTGCGCCGCCCGCACCGGGAAGGCGTTCGAGGCCAGCAGCGGGGTGGCGATGTGCAGCGGTGCGGTGTACGGGTTCGTCATGCAGCCGAGCGCAGCGCCCGCGCCAGGTCGGACAGGCGGTAGGGCTTGTTGACGAAGGCGAAGTCGCTCAGGTTGGCGTGCTGGAGCCTGAGGGCAGGCAGCGGGTAGCCCGAAGCCAGGATGATCTTCACGTGCGGATAGTGTTCGCGCGTGTGCGCGGCCAGTTCGACCCCGTTCATCCCGTGGGGCATGATCACGTCGGTGAACAGGATGTCGATGTCGCGGCTCTGCAGGAGCGCCAGCGCCTCCTGGCCGCTGGAGGCGGTCAGCACCTCGTAGCCCATGCTGATGTAGAGCGCCGAGGCGACGTCCATCAGGTCCGGCTCGTCCTCGACGATCAACACCCGCTCGGTCTTCTCCTGCTGCGCCGGCAGGTCCTGGCCGGGCGCGGCCGGCAGGTAGATCGAGATCGCCGTTCCTTCGCCGGGCTCGGTGCGGATTGTCACCTCGCCGCCCGACTGCTTGATGAAGCCGTAGACCTGGGACAGGCCGAGGCCCGTGCCCTTGCCCACCTCCTTGGTGGTGTAGAAGGGCTCGAAGGCGCGCGCTGCGGTCTCGGGCGACATGCCGGTGCCGGTATCGGTCACCGTCACCTTGACGTAGGAGCCGGGCGCCAGGCCACTGACTTCGCGGTCGGACAGCTCCACATTTTCGGTCTCGATGCACAGGCGTCCGCCCTCGGGCATGGCGTCGCGCGCATTGACCACCAGGTTCAGCAGACCCGACTCGAAGCGCGCGCTGTCGATGACGGTGGCGCGGATCTGCGGCTCGAGCTTGACCTCGAAGTCGATCGAGGCGTTCACCGCGCGCCGCAGCACCGACTCGAAGCCGGAGATCAGGCGGTTCACGCTGTGGGTTTCCGGCTGCAGCGGCTGCTGGCGCGCGAACGCGAGCAGCTGCTGGGTGAGCGTGGCGCCGCGGTCGATCGCGCGGCGCATGCTGTCGAGCGTCTTGGCGTCGGCGCCGCCATTGCTGCGCAGGGTCAGCACCTCGAGGCCGCTGGCCAGCACCGACAGCAGGTTGTTGAAGTCGTGCGCGATGCCGCCGGTGAGCTGGCCGATTGATTCCATCTTCTGCGCCTGGAACAGCGCCGCGTTGGCTTCGGCCAGGGCGTCGGCGGCCGCCTTCTTCTCGGTGAGGTCGCGCGTGATCTTGGCAAAGCCGATCAGTGCGCCGCTGTCGTCGCGGATGGCGTCGATGATGACGTGGGCCCAGAAGCGCGTGCCGTCCTTGCGCATGCGCCAGCCTTCGGCCTCGTAGCGCCCTTCCCTGGCGGCCGTTTCGAGCGCGCGCGCCGGCAGGCCGCCCGCGCGCTCCTCTTCGGTATAGAAGCGCGAGAAGTGCAGGCCGACGATCTCCTGCTCGGAGTAGCCCTTGATGCGCTCGGCGCCGATGTTCCAGTTGCTGACCACGCCTTCCGGCGAGAGCATGTAGATCGCATAATCGGAGACGCCCTGCACCAGCAGGCGGAAGCGTTCCTCGCTGGCGCGCAACGCATCCTCGGTCTTCTTGCGCTCGGTGATGTCGCGCGTGATCTTGGCGTACCCGAGCAGGTTGCCGTGCTCGTCATGGAGCGGGTCGATGATGACGCTGGCCCAGAAGCGGGTGCCGTCCTGGCGCACGCGCCAGCCCTCGGCTTCGTATTTACCCTCGGCCAGCGCGGTGGCCAGGGCGCGCGCCGGCAGCCCGCTCTCGCGGTCTTCCGGCGTGTAGAAGCGCGAAAAGTGCTCCCCCAGGATCTCGGGCGCCTCGTAGCCCTTGAAACGGCGGGCGCCGCTGTTCCAGCTGCTGACGTAGCCTTCCTGGTCGAGCATGTAGATCGCATAATCGCGAATGCCGGAGATCAGGTACTGGAAGCGCTGTTCTTCGGTCAGGTCCTGCTTGACGGATATTCTCTTGTTCATGGGGCGAAGGTGCGCCTGCGGTTAGGGGAAACGCCTTATGATACCCCTATTGTCCGCACTGCTGCCACGCGGACACGTCCGTGCGCACCCCTGCCTTGATTCTCCGTCAAGCACGATTTGTCTCGAAATCATTGCCATCCGTTCCAATGTCGCATCATTGCCGACAGTCCAGCCATTGCCTCGTATCCAAGCTTGCCTTTCACGCTAGAATAGCGGTTTCGTAACCCAGCCGTGCCACGCTCGCGCATCATGACAACAGGCCCATCCGTACCACTCGACCTGTCCAGCTGCGACAAGGAACCCATCCGCACCCCCGGCAGCATCCAGCCGCACGGGTTCCTGCTGACCCTGTCGGCGCAACTGACCGTCCTGCAGGCCAGCGCCAACCTGTCGCGCTGGCTCGGCGTGGATGCCGGCGCCGCCATCGACCGTCCGCTCGCCGAAGTCATCGGCGAGGCGGCCAGCGCCCGCCTGACGGCCGGGCTGGCCAGCGGCAAGCTCGGCAACCGCCCCTTCTACCTCGGCACCGTCACGGCCGGCAACGGCCAGCACTTCGACGTCCTGGCCCACGCCTGGGATGGCGTCCTCGTCGCCGAATTCGAAGCCGTCGAGCGCGACGCGCCGGCGGGCTTTCGCGAGCTGTACCCGCTGCTCGGCGACTTCCTGCTGAAGGTCAACGAGGTCGACTCGGTCGAGTCGCTGGCCATGCTGGCCGCCCACCACGTGCGCATGGTCACCGGCTACGGGCGCGTGATGGTCTACCAGTTCGACCGCGACGGCCACGGCCACGTGATGGCCGAATCGAAGGAAGACAGCTACCACTCCTACATGGGGCAACGCTTCCCGGCCTCGGACATCCCGTCCCAGGCGCGCGAACTGTACACGCTGTCGCGCATCCGCCTGATCCACGACGCCAACTACACCCCGGCCCCGCTGGTGCCGCCGCAGAACCCGATCACGGGCGCGCCGAACGACTTGTCGTTCGCGGCCCTGCGCAGCGTCTCACCGGTGCACCTGCAATACATGCGCAACATGGGCACCCTGGCCTCGATGTCGGTGTCGCTGGTGGTCAAGGGCCAGCTGTGGGGCCTGATCTCCTGTCACAACGCCGAACCGGCCCCGCTCGCATTCGAAAAGCGCACCGCCTGCGAACAGCTGGGCCAGATCCTGGCGCTGTGCATCGAGTCGCGCGAGGACGCCAGCGAGCTGCAGTTCCGCCTCGAAGTGCGGCGCATGATGGTGGCCATGCTCGGCAACCTCACCAAGGGCGCCGACATCATCGACAACATGCGCGGCATCTTCCCCGAGCTGCTGCGCTTCGCGCGCGCCGGCGGCGTGGCCATCGTCACCGACGAACGCGTGCTGACCTATGGCGACACGCCCGACGAGGAATCGATCGCCGACATCGTCGGCTGGCTCGAACAGCAGGGCCACGGCGCCGAGGTGTTCCATACCGACGCCCTCTCGGTGCTCTACCGCGGCGCGGCCCGCCTCACGCGCAATGCCAGCGGCCTGATGGCAATGCCGATCTCGCGCGTGCACAAGCACTACCTGCTGTGGTTCCGCCCCGAGGTGGTGCACACCATCGAATGGGCCGGCAATCCGCATGAAAAGGAAGCGGCGCCAGGAACACTGGTGCAGCTGACGCCGCGCACCAGCTTTGCCGCCTGGCGCGAGGAAATCCACGGCATCAGCCTGCCCTGGCACATCGCCGAGATCGAGCTGACCGGCGAGTTCCGCAGCGCCCTGCTCGGCATCGCGCTCGAGCGCGCCGAGCAGATGGCCGAACTGGCCGAGGAGCTGGGGCGCGCCAACAAGGAGCTCGAAGCCTTCTCTTACTCGGTCTCGCACGACCTGCGTGCGCCGCTGCGCCACATCGTCGGCTTTTCCGACCTGCTGCTCGAATCGAGCGGCAGCGAGGACCCGACGATGCGCAAGCGCTTCCTCACCAACATCAAGGAGTCGGCACGCCTGGCCGGCAAGCTGGTCGACGACCTGCTGAGCTTTTCGCAGATGGGCCGCGCCGCGCTCCGCCCGGTCGAGGTCGACATGTCGCACCTGGTCGCTTCCTGCATCGACAAGATGGCCATGGACCTGCAGGGCCGCAACATCGAATGGCAGATCGAGCCGCTGCCGCGCGTGGTGGCCGACCCGACCTTCCTGCACCTGGCGGTGTTCAACCTGCTCTCGAACGCGGTCAAGTTCACGGGGCAGCGCGACCCGGCCGTGATCCGCGTCTGGGCCGAGCAGGACGCGCTCGAGACCGTGTTCCACGTCGCCGACAACGGCGCCGGCTTCAACATGGATTACGTGCACAAGCTGTTCGGCGTGTTCCAGCGCCTGCACCGCATGGAAGACTTCCAGGGCACCGGCATCGGCCTGGCCAACGTGCGCCGGATCGTCGAGCGCCACGGCGGACGCGCCTGGGCCGAATCCAGCCAGGGCCGCGGCGCCACCTTCTCGTTCAGTATTCCGCGCAAACTCGCATTACCTTGAGAGCTACAACACCATCATGCTAAAACCGATCCTGCTGGTCGAAGACAATCCCCACGACCTCGAACTGACCCTGGTGGCGCTGGCGAAAAGCCAGCTCGCCAACGAGGTCGTGGTCGTGCGCGATGGCGCCGAGGCGCTCGACTACCTGATGCGCCGCGGCGAGTTCGCCGAGCGCCCCGAAGGCAACCCGGCCGTCACCCTGCTCGACCTGAAGCTGCCGAAGGTCGACGGCCTGGAAGTGCTCGACAAGATCCGCGGCACCGCGCACCTGAAGAGCATGCCGGTGGTGATGCTGACCTCCTCGAAGGAGGAACAGGACCTGGTGCGCAGCTACGAACTGGGCGTGAACGCCTACGTGGTCAAGCCGGTCGACTTCAAGGAATTCGTGCGTGCGATCGCCGATCTCGGCATCTTCTGGGCGGTGCTGAACGAACCGCCGCCGGGCTCGCAGCGCTACGTGCGCCCGACCTGAGCTTCAGACCCGGACGCTTCGGGACGGCCGACAAAGCCCCCATAGTAAGGGATGCGGCCACCCGACGCGTCGCCGCAGCGGCGACCGCGCAGACAGTACGAACGTAAGGCGGAACGCCGCCCCAGGGCCTTTTCAGGCGCCCTGGGCGCGGGCCGGTGACTGCCCGGTGGCCTTGGGCGCCTTGCGGTTGCGCCGCAAAAGATGACGGATGCGCGCGCTCAGCGCGTCCGGATGATAAGGTTTCTGCAGCAGGTGCACGGAAGCGCTCAGCTTTCCTTCGTGCGCCAGCACCCCTTCCGCATAACCCGAGGTGTACAGGATCTGCGCCTGCGGCAGGTGGCGGCGCACCACCTCGCCCAGCTGCAGGCTGCTCACCGGTCCCGGCATGATCACGTCGGTGAACACCAGGTCGATGTGGCGGCCGCTCTCGATCAGCTCCACGGCGCCGGCGGCGTCGCAGGCTTCCAGCACCTCGTAGCCGAGTGCCGACAGGATGGCGCAGGTCGAGGTGCGCACGTCTTCCTCGTCCTCCACCACCAGGATGGTTTCCAGGCCGCCGCACAGCGGCGTGTCCACCGCCGCCTCCGGCATGGCGGCCTCGACCTTGCTGCGCGGCAGGTAGATGCGCACGCTGGTGCCCATGCCGGCCTGGCTGCGCAGCAGGATCTCGCCGCCGGACTGCTTGACGAAGCCATAGGCCATCGACAGGCCCAGCCCCGTGCCCTGCCCCAGCGGCTTGGTCGTGAAGAAGGGCTCGAAGGCGCGCTGCAGCACCTCGGGCGGCATGCCCTTGCCGGTGTCGGCGATCTCGATCATCACGTAGTTGCCGGCCGGGATCTCGGGCGGGGCCGCGTCGGCGCCGACATTGGTGGCGCGGATGGTGAGCGTGCCGCTGCCGTCCATCGCGTCGCGGGCGTTGATGGCCAGGTTCAGCAGAACGTTGTTGAGCTGGTTGGGGTCGGCCAGGGTGCTGCCCAGCCCGGGGTCGATCTCGGTGACGATGCGCGCGCTGGGGCCCAGCACGCGGCGCATCATGTCGTCCATCTCGCGCAGCAGGTGGCCTGGATTGAGCACCACCGACTGCAGCGGCTGGCGCCGGGCGAAGGCCAGCAGGTGCGAGGACAGCTTGGCGCCGCGCTCGACGCCGGCCAGCGCCATCTCGACGCGGGTGCGGGCGGCATCGTTCAGGCCGCCGACCAGCTTGAGCAGCTGCAGGTTGCCGCCGATGATCTGCAGGACGTTGTTGAAGTCGTGGGCGACCCCGCCGGTGAGCTGGCCGATCGCCTCCATCTTCTGCGCCTGGTGCAGGGCCGACTGGCTGGCGGCGAGTTCTTCCTGGCTGCGGCGCAGCGAGACGAAGGCCTGGTCGCGCTCGCGCCGCGCGACGCAGGCGGCGCTGTGGTACTGCACGCGGGCGACCAGCTCGCGCGGGTCGGGCCACTTGACCATGTAGTCGTTGGCGCCGGCGGCAAAGGCGCGCGCCTTGATCTCGGGATCGTCCTCGGACGAGAGCAGGATGACGGGGATGTGTTCGGTGTCGCGATTGGCGCGCAACAGGCGCGTGACCTCGAAGCCGTCGAGGTCGGGCATGCGCAGGTCGACCAGCACCACGGTGGCGCCGATTTCGAGCGCCAGCTCGGCCGCGCGCCGCGGACTCGATTCGTAGCGCAGCACGTGCTTGACACACGTGGAAAGCCCGTGCTCGATGATCTGCTGCGCAAAAGGCTCGTCGTCGATCAAGAGGATGGAGCAGTTGCTGGATTCGTCTTCGATCATCGCCCTACACCTCATCTGCTGTCAGGATCCCCGTCATTGGAATTGTTTTTTGGGAAGCATTGATTCTACACCAATGTGTCTGGACGAGCCCGTCAAATTCAACAATTGTGCGAAGCAGTACTTGCAGCGCCGAAAAGCGCCATCACATTGGCGTCACCATGTTTTTGCGAGCGGCGAGGAATGCATGACAGACCCGGTATGCCCCCTGTGCGGACGCGAACTCGGCACGGTGAACATCGATCGCCACCACCTCGTACCGAAGACTTTCAAGGGCAAGGAACAGTTCCCGATCCATAAGATCTGCCACCGCAAGATCCACTCCGCCTTCACCGAGCGCGAACTGCTGCGCACCTATCACACCTGGGAGGCCTTGCGCGGCCACGAGGAAATCCGCGCCTTCATCGCCTGGGTTGCGAAGAAGCCTCCTGAGTTTTATACCCGTACCTTTACCTCGAACGCGAAGAAACGCAAGTAAAAAATTTCAAGGCGTTGCTGACTTGACAAATTTGACGAAATTATTTCATGCTGAGCGGTCTCTTCCACAGGACCGCCCATGGATTTCGCTGACTACCTGCAACACGACGCCACCGCGCTGGCCCACTGCGTCGCCCGCGGCGACGTGTCTCCGGGCGAGCTGCTCTCCCTCGCCCTGGCGCGCAACGCCG
>DEKZ01000469.1:0-237 GCA_002354135.1 Massilia sp. UBA2709
GGCCGGCAGCGAAGTGCTGCCGCTGCTGAACGCCGCCTTCCGCCGCGTGCGCGCCACGCGCGACATCGTCTTCATCGACCAGCGCGGCACCGGGCTGTCGGGCAAGCTCGATTGCGAAAGCCGTCCCGAGCACGAGACCATGAGCGACGCCGAACTCGAAGCCGAACTGCGCGCGTGCATTGCGAAAAGCAGTGCGCCGTTCTCCGCCTACACTACGGCGGCGGCCGCGCGCGACCA
>DEKZ01000469.1:259-7433 GCA_002354135.1 Massilia sp. UBA2709
AGGTGCGGCGCGCCCTCGGCTACGGCAAGGTGAATGTCTGGGGCGGCTCCTACGGCACCCGCCTCGGCCAGGCATATGCCCGCGCCTATCCCGACAGCGTGCGCACGCTTGTGCTGGACGGCGTCGCCGCGCCCGACCAGGTCATCCCGGCGGGCGGACGCGACGGCTCGGCCGCGCTCGACAAGCTGTTCGCGCAGTGCGCCGCGAATGCCGGCTGCAACAAGGCCTATCCGAACCTGCGCGCTGAGTTCGACGCGCTGGTGGCGCGCACCGAAGCCGGCGTCAAGCTGTCGATCGCTGATCCGCGCACCGCGGCGCCGGTGAGCTTCACCATGACCGGCCAGCGCTTCCTCGGCACCGTCCACAACATCCTGTATTCGCCGGCCGACGCGCGCCGCCTGCCCTTCCTGATCCACAGCGCCTACCAGGGCCGCTGGGAACCCTTCGTCGCGCGCCATAACATCGCCGGCGACTTCGGCGGCGACGGCTCGGCCGCCATGCTGCTGCACTTCGCCGTGATCTGCGCCGAGGACGTGCCGCGCATGACGCCGGAACTGGTCAAGGACGACGCGGCCCTGCTGACCCGTCCGCTGGCGGAGCGCATTCCTGCCCTCTGCAAGACCATGAACGTGCCGGCCGTGCCCTATGCCGCGCCGACCAGGATCGCCGCGCCGGCGCTGCTGCTGTCGGGCGCGCTCGACCCTGTCACGCCGCCGCGCCGCGCCGAAGCGGCCGCCAAGTACATGGCGAATGCGCGCCACCTGGTGGTGGCGAATGCCGGCCACGGCGTCTCGCAGCTGGGCTGCGCGCCGCGCCTGCTGCGCGAATTCCTCGACAAGCCCACCGGCCAGCTCGACGCCAAGTGCCTGTCCGATATCCCGGCCCCGACCTTCCAGCTCGGCAGCGCCGGGCCGCAACCCTGAATCGAGTTCACCATGATCGAAGTACAAGACGTACGTAAACAGTTTGGCGAGGTGCAGGCGCTCGGCGGCGTGAGCTTCCAGGCGCGCGACGGCCAGATCACGGCCCTCCTCGGCCCCAACGGCGCCGGCAAGACCACCCTGCTGCGCACCCTGATCGGCCTGCTCAAGCGCGACCATGGCAGCATCTCGATCGACGGCGTCGATCCGGAAAAGGACCCGCTGGGGGTGCGCCGCAACATCGGCTTCCTGACCGACCAGTTCGGCCTGTACGAGCGCCTCACCACGCGCGAATACCTCGCCTATTTCGGCGAATTGAACGGCATGGGCGGCCCTGCCCTGCGCGCGCGCATCGACGAAGTGTCGGAGCTGCTGGCGATGGACGACATCCTCGAGCGCCGCGCCAAGGGCTTCTCCCAGGGCCAGCGCATCAAGGTAGCCCTGGCGCGCACCCTGCTGCACCGGCCGCGCCACCTGCTGCTCGACGAACCGAGCCGGGGCCTGGACGTGATGGCCACGCGCGCGCTGCGCAACGCATTGGCCGCGCTGCGCCAGGACGGCTGCTGCGTGATCATGGCCACCCACGTGATGCAGGAAGTGACCCACCTGTGCGACGACGTGATCGTCATCGCCAAGGGCCATACCGTGGCCCAGGGCTCGCCCGAAGAACTGTGCCGGCGTACCGGCATCGCCAGCCTGGAAGACGCTTTCGTCAGCCTGGTCGGCACCGAGGAAGGAATCGCCGCATGAAGCCGAAGTTTCTAGTTGTCCTGGTCAAGGAGTTGCGCGAGACCCTGCGCGACAAGCGCACCCTTGGCCTGCTCGCCCTGTTCACATTCATGTACCCGGTCATGCTGGGCTTCCTGTTGAACAAGACGATCGACCGCGCCACCAAGCCGGAACGCGACGGCATCGAAGTGGCCGTGATCGGCGCCGCCAAGGCGCCGACCCTGATGGCCCAGCTCAAGCAGCGGAACGTCACGATCAAGGAAACCGGGGCGCTCGACGAGGAAGCCATCGGCGAGCTGCTGCGCTCGGAAAAATATCCGGTGGTGCTGCGCCTGTCCGACAAGTTCACCGAGAACTATGCCGCGATGCGCCCGGCGCGCGTCGAGCTGTGGTTCGATTCGGCCGACGAGAACTACACGCAGCGGCGCGAGATCGAGGAGGTGCTCGAAGCCTATGGCGCCAACGTGGCCAGCGCGCGCCTGCTGGCGCACGGCGTGTCGCCGGCGACGCTGGCGCCGATCCAGGTGCAGCGCTTCGACACCGGCACGAATGCCTCGCGCTCGGCCGGCTTCATCGGCAGCATCCTCGGCATCCTGTTCCTGCCGGCCTTCATCTGCGGCATGTCGACCGCGGTCGACATGACCGCCGGCGAGCGCGAGCGACGCTCGATGGAAGTGCTGATGGCGCAGCCAGCGCAGGCCTGGGAACTCGTCACCGGCAAATGGCTGACGGCCGGCCTGCTGGCGGTCGCCGGGATCACGCTCGAACTGGCGCTGGCCCACGGCATCCTGTCTTGGCTGCCGCTGGAGGAGATCGGCATGTCCTGGGCCCTGACCTGGGCCGACCTGGCGCTGGTGTGCTTCGCCTCGATCCCGCTGTGCCTGTTCGCAGCCGGCCTGCAGGTCGCGCTGGCGATGAACGCGAAATCGTTCAAGGAAGCACAGAGCGTGCTCAGTATCGCGATGCTGGTGCCGCTGGCGCCCGGCATCATCATTTCGATGATGGAACTGAAAACGGCCGACTGGATGTACATGGTGCCGATGCTGTCGAACCAGACCCTGCTGCGCGAGATGGCCAAGGGCGGCGAGGTCGGCATGTGGCCGGTGGCCATGACCTTCCTGTCGTCGGCGCTGGCGGCGGCCATCGCGGTGGGCTTCGCCAGCTGGCGCATGAAGAGCGAGCGCTACGTGCTGTCGGTGTAAGCCGATCCGGCTCCATCGAAGGACAACAGCCCACCCCGGCAGGCCGCGGTGGGCTGTTCTACAATAGGGGCAGCACAAACAGCGGAGAAACGCACATGGAAGTCAAAGTCAGCTGGAATGGCCCGTCGGGCATGAGTTTTCGCGCCGAGACCGGCTCGGGCCACACCGTGGCGATGGACGGCGCGCCGGAAGCCGGCGGCCACAACACGGCGGCGCGGCCGATGGAGCTGGTCCTGGCCGGCACCGGCGGCTGCACCGCGTTCGACGTGGTCCTGATCCTGAAGCGCAGCCGCGAGGACGTGCAGGGCTGCGACGTCACCCTGCAGGCCGAGCGCGCCGACACCGATCCGAAGGTGTTCACGAAGATCAACTTCCACTTCGTGGTCAGCGGCCGCAACCTCAAGCCGGCCGCGGTCGAGCGCGCGGTGAAACTGTCGCACGAGAAGTACTGCTCGGCCTCGATCATGCTGGCCAAGACGGCCGAGATCACGCATTCGTTCGAGATCGTCGAAGCGGCTTGATCGCTTTTCGTAGGGTGGGCTCTNNTCGAGCCCACGCGGTACGGCACAAGCCAATGTTGCGGCATCCGTGAGATTCACGTCATGTGCAATCCAGCGATCTCACCCGGCAAGATCACACCGTCGGGTCTTCAAGGGCACGACCGCGTGGGCACAAGTGCCCACCCTACAACGGCAACACCTCTTAGACGTAATACGCCGTCGTCGTCATCACCTTCGCAAACGCCTTCATCGCCAGCTTGACCGGCACCGGCATCTCGGCCGCGCCGAGGTTCTGGGCGGCGGCGCCGTGGGCGATCTCGTCGATGCGCATCTGGTCGACGATGGCGCGCGACTTGGCGTCCTGCGGCGGCAGCATGTCGAGGTGGCTGTTCAGGTGGGCCTCGACCTGGCGTTCGGTCTCGACCACGAAGCCCAGGCTGTTGGCATCGCCCAGCTTGGCCGCCACCGTGCCCATCGCGTAGGCGCCGGCATACCACAGCGGATTGAGCACGCTCGGCTGCGAGCCCAGCTCCGACAGGCGCTGCGCGGTCCAGGCCAGGTGGTCTTCCTCTTCGCGCCCGGCCTGCTCGAACTGGGTGCGCATCGCCGCCGACTGCGCGTGGCGCGCCTGTGAGTCGTAGAGCGCCTGGGCGCAGACTTCGCCGACGTGGTTCACGCGCATCAGGCCGGCGCTGTGGCGCTGTTCGCGCTCGTCGAGCTCGCAGTCGACGGCATGCGCCGCCGGGTTCGGGCGCGAGGCCGAGGCCACGCCGCCAACCACGCGCAGCGCCTTGTCGAAGCCGACGATCAGCTGGTCGAGGGGACTGATAAAACGGTTCGCTAACATAGTATTCTGGTCATTCGCAGGAAAACGCCATTATATGCCCGCGCCCGTCCCCTTGCCGCGCGGCTCTGCCCCGCCTGTCGCCCTTCCCTTCGGCTCCGCGGTTCACCGCATGCAGCGTGCGTATCCGCACACGCCCTGCCCCCGCCTTTCTGCACTCCAGGCCACCCAGCGCGCCGTGTGTCGCATCGGCCCGCCTGACTCGGCCGTTATTGACTACAATGCAGGCGTCAAAAAGGCTTGGCGGAAATGAAAATGAACGCCATGCAAAACCCACCCTGGAGTCCGCATGGAATTACGCATCCGCAATCTGTCCAAGACCTACGCCAATGGCGTCGTGGCCCTGGACAAGGTCACGCTGAACATCCCGCAGGGAATGTTCGGCCTGCTGGGGCCGAACGGCGCCGGCAAGTCGACCCTGATGCGCATCCTCGCCACGCTGCAGGAATGCGACAGCGGCTCGGTCTTCCTCGACGACATCGACGTGCTCGACGAAAAGGACGAGGTGCGCCGCATGCTCGGCTACCTGCCCCAGGACTTCGGCGTCTACCCCAAGGTCACGGCCTATGAGCTGCTCGACCACTTCGCCCAGCTGAAGGGCCTGGCGAACCGGCACCGCCGGCGCGAGGTCGTCGACGGCCTGCTCCAGCAGACCAACCTGTTCGAGGTACGCCACCAGAAGCTGGGCACCTTCTCGGGCGGCATGCGCCAGCGCTTCGGCGTGGCGCAAGCCCTGATCGGCGACCCGCAACTGATCATCGTCGACGAACCCACCGCCGGCCTGGACCCGCAGGAAAGGGTGCGCTTCCACAACCTGCTGTCGGACATCGGCGCCGACAAAACGGTGCTGCTGTCCACGCATATCGTTTCCGACGTGGCCGACCTGTGCTCGAACATGGCGATCATCCACAAGGGCCATGTGCTGCTGTGCGGCGAACCGGCGCGCCTGATCGACGACATCGAGGGCCGCATCTGGGCGCGCTTCGTCGACAAGGCCGACCTGCCGCTGTTCCAGAAGCAGCACACCGTGATCTCGACGCGCCTGCGCGCCGGCCGCACCCTGATCCACGTGTATGCCGAGCGCGATCCCGGCATGGGCTTCGAGCCGGCCCACGCCAGCCTGGAAGACGTCTATTTCGCCACCATCGCCGGCCGCCACGACAGCGCCACGGAGAACTGCTGATCCATGGCCGCGCTCCTCGCGATCGCCCGCTTCGAGATCCGCCAGCGCCTGCGCCAGCTGGCGACCTGGGTCTATTTCGGCGCCTTTGTCGCGCTGGCCATGCTGTGGACCGCAGCCGCCGGCGGCGTGTTCAAGGATGCCGTGGTCGCCTTCGGCTCGCGCGTCCTCATCGACGCGCCGCGCCAGGTGGCCTTGAGCACGGCCTTCCTCGGCTGCCTGGGCGTGATCGTGATGGCGGCCGTGATGGGGCGCGCGGTGCAGCAGGACTTCGAGCACGAGATGCACCATTTCTTCTTCAGCGCGCCGATCGGGAAGTACGCCTACGTGTTCGGGCGCTTCCTCGGCGCCTGGACGGTGCTGGCCTTCATTTTCGCGGGCATCGTGCTCGGCGCCTGGCTCGGGACACTGGTGCCCGGCATCGATCCCGACCGCCTGGGAGGCGGCAGCCTTGGTGCCTACCTGCTGCCCTGGCTGTTCACCCTGCTGCCCAACCTCTTCATCTTCGGCGCGATCTTCTTCGTGCTGGCGGCGCTCACGCGGCGCATGCTGCCGGTGTATGTGGCCAGCATCGTGCTGCTGGTCGGCTACACGGTGGCGCCCTCGCTGGCGCGCGACTTCGACTACAAGACCGCGGCCGCCCTGATCGACCCCTTCGCCACTACCGCGCTGATCACCGTGACCGAATACTGGCCGATCGCCGAACGCAATGCACGCCACGTGACGCTGGAAGGCATCTACCTGGCCAACCGCCTGATCTGGTGCGGCTTCGGGCTGGTGGTGCTCCTGCTCGGCTACTGGCGATTGCACCTGACCGGCCTGACCGAGGTGCGCGCCGGCGAGCCGCGCCTGCCGCCCGAGCCCGCGCCGCAACTGTCGCAGGCGGCGGTCAACACGCGCGAGCGTCCGGACTTCGCGCGCCGCAGCCTCGGCCTCCTGCTGGCCAGGCAGACCTGGCTGCAATTGCGCCAGTCGGTCGCCACGCTTCCCTTCGCCCTGATCGCCGTCGTCGGCATGGCCATGCTGGTGCTGGGCAGCTTCGATCCCGGCATGCTGCACGGTTCCCGCACCTATCCCCTCACCTGGCAGATGCTGGAACTGATCCGCGACACCAACTCGCTGTTCATTCTCGTCGTCACCACCTTCTACGCGGCGCAGCTGGTCTGGCGCGAGCGCGAGGCCCGCACCGCCCAGTTGTTCGATGCCCTGCCCCTGCCCGGCTGGGTGGCGCCGATGTCGAAAATCCTGGCGCTGGTCGGCATGCAGGCGTTGCTGCTGTTCCTGGCCATGCTCACCGCCATGCTGTGCCAGGTGTTCCGCGGCTGGTTCGCGCTCGAGGCCGGCCTTTACCTGCGCACCCTGTTCACCATCCTGCTGCCGCAGTACGCGCTGCTGGCGGTGGTGGCGCTCGCGGTGCAGGCGCTGTGCGGGCGCAAGGTACTTGGCTACGCGGTGCTGGTGACGCTGTACGTGGCGATGATCGCCTGCCAGGGCCTGGGCCTGGACCATCCGCTGCTGCTGCTCGCCGCGCCATCGAACCTGCCCTGGTCGACCATGAACGGCTATGGCCACCACCTCCAGCTCGAGCGTGTGCTGGAAGTGTACGGCGGCGGCGCCGCGCTGATGCTGCTGGCCGCCACGGTCGTCATGTGGCCGCGCGGCGTGAACGGCGAATGGGCCAGCCGCCTGCGCCTGGCGCGCCAGAACCTCACGCCGCGCGTGCTGGCGGCCTTCGGCGCCGGCCTGCTGCTGTTCGCCGGCAGCGGCGCGCTGCTGTGGTACGAGCTGGACGTGGCCGG
>DEKZ01000268.1 GCA_002354135.1 Massilia sp. UBA2709
CCGAGGCGGGCGGAGCGGCTGGCGGGAGCGGACCGAATTTCTCCCAGTACGTGGTGCCCACGACCATCGCCGCGCGGGCGGCCGAACTGTTCGTCGCCGACCGCCGCGTGGTCGACGTGGTGGTCGGCGCCACCCACCGCGGCAGCACCTGGCAGGCCAACCTGCAGTCGCGCCAGGCCTCCGGCCACGTCAGCTGGAGCGAGCAGCCGGGGCAGGGCGTGGGCAAGGTCACGGCGCGCCTGGCCTCGCTCATCATCCCCGAATCCTCGGCGGCCGAAGTCAAGGACCTGCTCGAATCGAACCGCGGCGCGGCCAGCATTCCCGCGCTCGACATCGTGGCCGAGCGTTTCGAATTGTTCAACAAGCAGTTCGGCCGCCTCGACCTGCAGGCGAGTAATGTGCAGGCCCTGGCCGGCAAGGAGTGGCGCATCGACCGCCTGAGCCTGTCGAATCCGGACGGCCAGTTGCGCGCGACCGGACGCTGGCTGACAAAAGACGGCAAGAGCAACACGAGCATGAATTTCAATCTCGACATCCTCGACGCCGGACGCCTGCTCGACCGCCTGGGCTTCCCCGAGACCCTGCGCCGCGGCAAGGGCAAGCTCTCGGGCGACCTGTCCTGGAGCGGGTTGCCGTACGCGCTGGATATTCCTTCGCTGTCGGGCCAGATCGAACTGAACGTGGGCGGCGGCCAGTTCCTGAAGCAGGACCCGGGCGCGGCCAAGCTGCTCGGCGTGCTCAGCTTGCAGGCCCTGCCGCGCCTGCTCAAGCTCGACTTCCACGACGTGTTCTCGGAAGGCCTGGCGTTCGACGGCATCACGGCCAATGCCATGATCGCGCGCGGGGTGGTCAGGACCGAGAACCTCAAGATGCACGGCGTGGCGGCTACGGTGCTGATGGACGGCACCGCCGACATCGCCAACGAATCGACCAACCTGCACGTGGTGGTGATCCCCGAGTTCAACCTCGGCACCGGACCGCTGGTGTACGGCCTGGCCGTCAATCCGGTGATCGGCATCGGCTCCTACCTGGCGCAGCTCTTCCTGCGCGCGCCGGTGATGAAGGCGCTGACCTACCAGATGCAGATCACGGGACCATGGAAGTCGCCGACGATCACCAAACTCGACAACCCGCCGGACACGCCGCCGGCAGCCAAAGCGAAGAAGGAGTGACATGACCAGCGTAGCCGCAGTCCAGATGGTGTCCACGCCCGACGTGGCGCACAACATTGCCACCGCCCGCCGCCTGGTGGCCGAAGCCGCCGCCGCCGGGGCCACCCTGGTGACCCTGCCCGAGTACTGGCCGATCATGGGCATGAGCGACGCCGACAAGGTGGCGCACGCCGAGCAGCCGGGCAGCGGGACTATCCAGGAAGCCATGGCCGCGCTGGCGCGCGAGCACGGCATCTGGCTGATCGGCGGCACGCTGCCGCTGGTGTCGCCGGATGCCGGCAAGGTCCTGAACACCACGCTGGTCTACGACCCGCAAGGCCGGAACGTCAGCCGCTACGACAAGATCCACCTGTTCGGCTTCACCAAGGGCAGCGAATCCTACGACGAGGCGCGCACCATCGTGCCGGGGCAGGCGGTGGGCAGCTTCGAGGCCCCGTTCGGGCGCGTCGGCCTGTCGGTCTGCTACGACCTGCGTTTCCCGGAACTGTACCGGGCGATGGGCGAGTGCGCGCTGATCGTGGTGCCGGCCGCTTTTACCCACACCACCGGCAGCGCGCACTGGGAAGTGCTGCTGCGCGCCCGCGCCATCGAGAACCAGTGCTACGTGCTGGCTTCCGCCCAGGGCGGCACCCACCAGAACGGGCGCCGCACCTTCGGCCACAGCATGCTGGTCGACCCTTGGGGCGAGGTGAAGGCGGTGCTGCGCGAAGGCGAGGGCGTGGTCACGGGCGAGCTCGACCCGGCTTTCCTGGCCGGGGTGCGCGAAAGCCTGCCGGCATTGCGCCACCGCAAGCTGTAAAAGCCGATCCCGGCAGTAAAGTCTGCTGCCGGCGCGCCTTGCCGCCGTGCGCGTTGCATCGCTGGATTGCGCGCTGTTTGCGCGCCGATGCGATCCCGGCGGATATGGCACAATGCCCCAATCCATACGAGAAACAGACGCAAAATGACTCCATTCGAACCGAATCTTTCCTCCCTGGCCGTCGCGCGCGACGTGCTGCTGACGCCTTTCGGCCTGGACGAAGGCAAGCTGCTGCGCACGCTGGGAACGATGTTCACCCACAAGGTCGACTATGCCGACCTGTATTTCCAGTTCACCAAGAGCGAGGGCTGGAGCCTGGAAGAGGGCATCGTCAAGACCGGCAGCTTCTCGATCGACCAGGGTGTGGGCGTGCGCGCCATTTCCGGCGAGAAGACCGCTTTTTCCTATTCCGACGAGATTTCCGAAGCGGCCCTGCTGGATGCGGCGGCCGCCACGCGCACCATTGCGCGCGCCGGGGCCGGCCGCGTGAAGGTGGCGACCAGCGCCCAGCCGACCGGCGGGCGCTCGCTCTACCTGCCGAACGACCCGCTGGCCTCGCTCGACGCCACCGCCAAGGTGCGCCTGCTCGAGCGCGTCGAGAAGATGGCGCGCGCGAAAGACCCGCGCGTGGTGCAGGTGATGGCGGGCCTGGCCGGCGAATACGACGTGGTGCTGGTGGTGCGCAGCGACGGCGTGCTGGCGGCCGACATCCGTCCGCTGGTGCGCGTCTCCGTTACCGTCATCGCCGAGCAGAACGGCCGGCGCGAGATGGGTTCCTCGGGCGGCGGCGGCCGCTATGACTACGGCTACTTCGACGATGCCATCCTCGAGCGCTACGCCGACGAGGCGGTCAAGGCGGCCGTGGTCAACCTGGACGCGCGTCCGGCCCCGGCCGGCCCGATGACCATCGTGCTCGGACCTGGCTGGCCCGGCGTCCTGCTGCACGAGGCGGTCGGCCACGGCCTGGAAGGGGACTTCAACCGCAAGGGCTCGTCGGCCTATGCCGGCCGTATCGGCGAACGCGTCGCTGCGAAAGGTGTGACCGTGGTCGACGACGGCACCCTGAAGGACCGCCGCGGCTCGCTCAACATGGACGACGAGGGCAATCCTACCCAGTGCACCACGCTGATCGAGGACGGCATCCTGAAGGGCTACATCCAGGACACCATGAACGCGCGCCTGATGAAGATGCCGGTGACCGGCAACGCGCGCCGCGAATCCTTTGCCCACCTGCCGATGCCGCGCATGACCAACACCTACATGCTGGCCGGCGACAAGGACCCGGCCGAGATCCTGGCCTCGGTCAAGAACGGCCTGTACGCGGTGAACTTCGGCGGCGGCCAGGTCGACATCACCAACGGCAAGTTCGTGTTCTCGGCCAGCGAAGCCTACATGATCGAGGACGGCAAGGTCACCTACCCGGTGAAGGGCGCGACCCTGATCGGCAACGGCCCGGACGTGATGAACCGCATCTCGATGATCGGCAACGACATGAGCCTGGACTCGGGCGTGGGCGTCTGCGGCAAGGAAGGTCAGAGCGTGCCGGTCGGCGTCGGCCAGCCGACGCTGCGCATCGATGGCGTGACGGTGGGCGGGACGGGCTGATCTTCCGGCTCATCGCTTCGTTTGTAAAAATGCCCGGTTCGCACCGGGCATTTTCACTTCTGGCCTCCCACCCTACGTATTCATGCATCGTCAGAACTTATACGTCAGGCGCATGTACGGCGTGATCCCCAACGGATCGGTATAACGCGGATCGTAGCCCAGCTGGAAGTTGGTGACCTGGTTGGTAAATGGCGGCTCCTCGTCGAACAGGTTCTTGATCCCGGCCGTCAGCTCGAAGTGTTTGTTGCCGGTATAGGTGGCCGAGATCGACCAGGTCGAGTAATGCCCGACGTTGTTGAAGAACTCGGGCGCGACCGCCGTGTTCTGGTCCTCGTAGTGCGACATGTAGCGGTTCGAGAGGTTGAAGGTGTAGTCGCCGCGGATCAGGGTCATCAGGAGATTGTGGCGCCAGCGGAATACCGGCGTGGCGTCAGCGTAGCGCCCGGCGTTCTGGGTGAAGGCGCCGCCGCGTTCGTTCTGGTATTCGTACTTGTTGACGTAGGTGCCGTCGATGCTGATGCTGAAGTTGCCGACCGGGCTCTTTGGCATGCGGTACAGCAGCGACAGGTCCAGGCCGCGCGTCTTCACCTCGCCCAGGTTGCTGGTGATGTCGAGCACGTAGTTCAGGCGCGTGCCGCTCGGGTCATAGACGAACAGGTTCTGGTACTTCGGGAAGTTGCCGAAGATGGTTTGCTCGGCCAGCGCGCTGATCTGGTCCTTCAGCTTGATCTGCCAGTAGTCGGCCGACAGGGTCAGCCGCGGCACGGGCTCGAACACGATGCCGGCGCTGAAGGTGCGCGACTTTTCAGGACTGAGGTTGGGGTTGCCGCCCTGGCGGACGTTCTGCTGCTGGCCGCAGACGATGTTCGGGTTGGCACCCGGCACCGGCGTCCCGTTCGGGCAGAGCACCGGGTCGTCGTAGGTGTCGGAGCTATTGGTGGTCGACTGCGGCCCATACAGGTCGAACAGGGTCGGCGCGCGGAAGCCCTTGTTGAACGAACCGCGCAGCAGCATCTGGCGGGTCGGCTGGTAGCGCACGGAGACCTTGGGATTGAAGCTGCTGCCGACGTCGTTGTAGTGGTCGTAGCGGCCGGCGAAGTTCAGTTCCAGGTCCTTGATCAGCGGGACGTTGAACTCGGTGAACACGGCGGCGATGCTGCGCTGGCCCGAGGCATCCTGGGCGTCGGCAAAGCCCGAGCTCGAGGCCTGCCCGGCGAGGCTGCGGTTGACGAAGTACTTGGCGCGGTCGCGCCGGAACTCGGCGCCGATCGCGAAGCCGAGCGCGCCGCCGGGCAGGGTCATCAGTTCGCGGCTGGCGCGCGCGTCGATGGCGCTGCTGTTGATGCGCGCGTGGACGTATTCTCCCAGCAGCAGCGAGTCGCGCAGGAAATCGGCTCCGGCCGGGCTTTGCGGGCCGAAGGGGTTCAGGATGCCGGCGCCCACGCCGTCGATGATGCGCTGGTCGACCAGGTAGCCGCCGCGGAAGGTGCTGCGCGCGCGTCCCATCGAGTGCGAGATCGCGGCGTTGTAGTCCCAGCCGGCGATGGTGCCCTCGAGGCTGGCCTGCAGGCGCGCGGTGGAGCTGCTGTCGTAGTTTTCGCGCGGGCCGGATTCGACCGGGCGCCAGCTGATGTCGAGGTTTTCCCCGGTCAGGCCGGGAAAGGCGGGCACGGTGCCGTTGCCGGGATAGTAGGGACTGGCCGCGGTCATGATGATGCCGATGTTCGACATCGGCGGCGGCGCCACCCGCGATTCGTTGGTGCTGCGCCCCCAGACGAATTCCAGGCTGCCCAGGTGGTCGGGCGTGAACTGGCGGTTGATCTTGCCCATCGCGCTGTACTGGCGCGTCTTCGGGATGTTGTCGACGTACTGGGTGTAGTCGAATTCGCACACCGGATCGTCGACCGCGGGGGCGGTGTCGGGCGGGCGGCAGCCGGTCGCGTAATACGGATTGCCGGCCACGCCGAGGTCGGAGAAGAAGTTGGCCGGGAAGGTCGTGCGGCTCACTTCGTTCATGCCGCGCTCGGGGCGCACGCCGGTGCGCGAGAAGGCGCGGTCGGTGGCGCGCAGGGCGCTTTGCTGGTGGTAGTCGAGCACGCCGAACATGCTGATCCCGTCGCGCTGCAGGTTGCCCCAGCCGCCGGACAGGTTGATGCGCTGCTCGTTGCCGCCGCCGCTGCGCCACGGCTCATAGCCCTCGAAGGTGATCGCGCCGCCCTCGACCGAGCGCTTGGTGATGAAGTTGATCACGCCGCCGATGGCATCGGTGCCGTAGATGGCCGAGGCGCCGTCGCGCAGCACCTCGACGCGCTCGAGCGCGGCCACCGGGATGATGTTCAGGTCGACCGTGTCGGCGAAATAGGGGTGGTTGGCCAGGCGCCGGCCATTGAGCAGCACCAGGGTCTTGTCGCCGCCCAGGCCGCGCAGGTCGGCCACGGCGCGCCCGCCGGTGCCGGAGCCGACCGCCGAGGAGCTGACCGTCGAGGTCTGGTTCATCGGGATCGTGTTCAGCACTTCCTGCACCGTGGTCAGGCCCTGCTTGGCGAAGTCGGCGGCGCGGATCGTGGTGATCGGCAGCGAGGTCTCGGCCGCGATCCGCCGGATCGAGGAACCGGTGACTTCGACGCGCTGGATCGGTGTTGCTGGCGACTGCTGGGCCGTCTGCGTTTCCTGCGGCGGAGATTCCGGAGGACGCTGGGCCTCCTGCGCGGCGGCGGGCAGGCCGGCGAGCAGACTGAGACCGGCGCCGAGGCCGGCAACGCCGAACAGTCGGCGCAGCGATCGGGACAAGATGGTTTCGTTCATGTTGGGCTCCTGGCGTGTTGGTCGACGTCCGCTTGCGCGAGATCAAGCTATGCCCGCTAAGAAATTGATCAGGAGCATGGACAGGGAGCGCAGATGCGGGCTTTCGAAACGAGTCTTGCATCGCACTGTGAGCCACAAGTGATTTCGATCAAACAGCACGGGCTTCGTCTTCCGCTTCGCCAGTCGAGTCCGCGGAACCGTGGCGCGCTTGTGACATGCGCGCCACAGGCAACCGGCGCGGCATGCCGCCGCGCCGGTGCCGCTGGTGCTTTTACACCACTGTTCCCCGCCTCAGAAGGTGTAGCGCGCGCCGACACTGAAGGTGCGTCCCACCGCGCCCAGGTAGTCGAGCGGGTTGTAGGCCTGGGCGCCGTAGGTCAGCGGATCGAGCGGCGCGACCTTGTCGAACAGGTTCTCGACGGTGCCGAACACTTCCCAGCCGGGCCGCGGTTTCCAGCGCACCACCAGGTCGAAGGTGGTGAACGAGGCCAGCTCGCAGCCGCGCGGCGCGGGCTCGCCGTTGGCATAGGTGCTGGCGCAGCCGTCCGGGTCGTTCTTGAACAGGACGTTGTTGATCGGCGCGCGGTAGTTCGCGTTGAGCGCGACGCGCCAGTCGCCGCGGTCCCAGGCCGCGCGCAGGTTGACGCGGTAGTCCGGGGTGCCGACGCAGTTGGTGACGTCGCAGTTGCCGTGGGTGCCGGCGAAGTCGCGCGAGCTGCCGTCCTGTTCGGTGCGGATCCACTCGTCGATGTAGGTCACCTTGCCGTCGAGCAGCACGTTGCCCCAGCCGTTGGGCAGGCGCAGCGTGTGGCGGGCGTCGAGGTCGATGCCCTGCACCTTGGTCTGGGCCGAGTTGACGTAGCTCGCCAGCACCGCGGTAATGGCGCCGGGGTCGCCCGGTATGCCCGGTTCGGCGGTGGTCGGGTCGCGCGCGACCCGGCCGGCGGCGATCGCGGTGTCGGTCAGTTCCTGGTTGATCTCGTTCTTGCGCTTGATCCTCCAGAGGTCGACCGAAATGCTGGTGCGCGGCAGCGGATCCCAGATCACGCCGATGTTGTAGCTGCGCGAGCGCTCCGGGCTCAGGTCGGGGTTGGGCGAGGTGATCACCGCGATCGAGGCCGGGTTGCAGGCCGCCTCCACGCCCAGGCCGCAGCGCAGCGGGTCTTCGGCGGTGGAGAAGGCGGCCAGCCCGCCGACGCCGTTCTCGGCCGCGCTCGGGGCGCGGAAGCCCTTGGCGAAGGTGCCGCGCAGGGCCAGCTGGCGCGAGGGCGTCCACTTGACCCCGACCTTCGGCGTCCACGAGCGGCCGACGTCGGTAAAGTCGTCGAAGCGCAGCGCGCCGGTGACTTCCAGGCCCGGCAGCACCGGGGCCAGCGCTTCGCCGTAGACCGCGAACACGTTGCGCGCGCCGCGGTAGGCCGAGTAGCCCAGGCCGATGACGTTGCCGCGCTCGGTGCCCGTGGTCGGGTTCAGCTCGGTTTCCTCGCGCCGCCACTCGATCCCGGTTGCCACCCCGATCGGCCCGCCGGCCAGGCGTCCGAACTCGCGCGTGGCCTTGAAGTCGCCCTGGATGATCTTGGTGGCGGCGTCGTTCGAGATCAGTGGCGAGAGCGCGGCGTAGACGGCCGGGTCGTTCAGGCCGGCATTCTCGGCGATGCGCCAGAAGGTGCCCGGCGGCAGCGCCGCATAGGCCGGGCTGGTGGCCAGCGCCGAGCCGACGTTGACCAGGTCGGTGGGATCGAGCAGGGCAAAGGCGACGTCGCGCTGCAGGAAGCCGGTGCGCTCGTTCTTCACGGTGCTGCGCGAGAACAGCAGCGAGGTGTCGTAGTCCCAGCCGGCATACGAGCCCTTGACGCCGGCCAGCACGCGCGAGAAGAAACCGTCGATGTTCGACACGCGGGGGCCGACGTCGCCGGCCAGGTAGCGCAGGCGCGCGGGGCCCGCGCCGAAATACGGGTTGTCGGGGTGGTTGATGCCGAGCTGCACGCCGGCATTGCTGACCGGACCGCCGGGATAGCCGACGTTGGCGTTCACGCCCGAAGGGGTGCTCGAGGACGAGGTCTTGCTGCTGTACAGGTTGACCTCGCCGTAGGCTTCGATCCCCTCCGCGATGCGGTAGGTGCCGCGGCCGAACAGGCTGTAGTTTTCCTGCTCGGGCTGGATCTGGTTGTACATCAGGGTCGAATCGACCAGGCAGCCGCCGCCCGGGTCGCCCTGCGGATGGGTGGTGAAGTTGCTGCACGCCGCGCCGGGGAAGAAGCGGGTGAATCCGCTTGCGGGATCGAGGCTGCCGCGGTTGTAGTAGTTGTTCGTGACCGGGTTGCGCACGTTGCCGTTGATCGCACTGCCGGCGGCGTTGGGCCCGGTGATGGCGCCGGTCCCGCCCAGCGCTTCCTGGGCCGAGTACCCCCAGCGGCGCAGGTCGATGCGGCCGATGTAGTCGCGATCGGCGCGCTCGCGCAGGAAGATGTCGTTCAGGCGCTTGAACTCGAAGTTCAGCAGCACGTTGTAGCGGTCCTTGTCGGGGTCGCCGAAGCCGTGGGTGATGGCCAGGTTCTGTTCCTCGCCGTCCCATTCCTCGGTGATGCCGAGCAGGCCGCGCACCGTGGTGCCGGTGAAGTTGCGGCGCAGGATGATGTTGACCACGCCGGCGATCGCGTCGGAGCCGTAGATGGCCGAGGCGCCGTCCTTCAGGATCTCGATGCGGTCGACGGCGTCGGTCGGAATGACGTTCAGGTCGGTGAAGATCTTCTGGCCGTCGTCGGCCAGGCCGTAGGGCGCCAGGCGCCGGCCGTTGAGCAGCACCAGGGTCGAGGCGGTGCCCAGGCCGCGCAGCGAGATGCCGGCGGCGCCGGCCGCGAAGCCGTTGCCGAAGGTGGTCGGCACCGAGCCCTGGTTGTCCACCGCCAGCGTCTGCAGCAGCTCGGAGACGGTGCTCTTGCCCGAGCGCTCGATGTCGGCGCGGTTCACGGTGATCACCGACGAGGCGGTCTCGGCCTCGGCGCGGCGGATGTTACTGCCGGTGATTTCGACGCGCGCGATCGGCCGCTGCGCCGCTTCCTGCGCCTGCACGCCGGGCAGCGCGAGCAGGGCCAGACCGATCGCTCCGCCGCCGGCGAACAGGCGGCGCACCGATCGGGATATCAGGGTTTCAGTCATGTCCGGACTCCAATGGTCGTGTGGAAATCCCGGCCTGCTTGAGCTTGTTTGTTTTACCTCAGGCGTCCCAGAGGGAGGGATTGACCCGGCGTAAAGACAAACCCGGCTGGACCAGGGCTTGTCCTGACTTTTGCATCAGTGACAATGACATGTCTGATATCTCTCAAACGTCATCCTTGCGCTCGCGCGGCTGTAGGTTTGTCGCAACCGCTTGCCAAATAGCCCATGTTTACGCTACGGATAAAAGGCTTGCCAACGCTCACGAATTGGCGTTATAGTCGTTTTGACCTTTTTCGGATCCCGTCCATGCGCAACGCTGCCGTCGCTGTTTCCTTTACCCGCTGGTTTTATTTTGGCCATTCCAGCCTTCAGGCGGTGGAGTAGCGGCGGGTACACGCAACAGCAGAGACCAGACCGAGAACCATGAAACCGCCAGCGATGGCGGTTTTTTTATTTCCAGACCAGATAACGGAGTACAGCATGCCTCGCACCGACGACCTACGCATTCGCGAAATGAAGGAACTGACGCCGCCCTCGCACCTGATCCGCGAGTTTCCGGTAACGCCGGAGGCGGAGCAGACCGCGGCCGGCGCGCGGGTGGCGCTGCACCGCATCCTGCACGGCCAGGACGACCGCCTGATGGTGGTGATCGGCCCGTGCTCGATCCACGACCCCAAGGCCGCGCTCGAGTACGCGCGCCGCCTGCTTGATCAGCGCCGGCGCTTCATTGGCGACCTCGAGATCGTGATGCGCGTCTATTTCGAGAAGCCGCGCACCACGGTGGGCTGGAAGGGCATGATCAACGACCCCTACATGGACAACAGCTTCCGCATCAACGACGGCCTGCGCATGGCACGCGAGCTGCTGCGCGACGTCAACGAGATGGGCCTGCCGGCCGGCACCGAGTTCCTCGACGTGATCAGCCCGCAGTACATCGCCGACCTGATCAGCTGGGGCGCGATCGGTGCGCGCACCACCGAGTCGCAGGTGCACCGCGAGCTCGCCTCGGGCCTGTCCTGCCCGGTGGGCTTCAAGAACGGCACCGACGGCAACATCAAGATCGCGACCGAAGCGATCAAGGCCGCCTCGCAGCCGCACCACTTCCTGTCCGTGACCAAGGGCGGCCACTCGGCGATCGTCTCGACCTCGGGCAACGAGGACTGCCACATCATCCTGCGCGGCGGCAAGACGCCGAACTACGACGCCGCCAGCGTCGACGAGGCCTGCCGCCAGATCGCCGCCCTGGGCCTGGCCTCGCGCCTGATGATCGACGCCTCGCATGCGAACAGCTCGAAGAAGCCCGAGAACCAGGTGCCGGTGTGCGCCGACATCGCCAGCCAGATCGCCGCCGGCGACGAGCGCATCGTCGGCGTGATGATCGAATCGCACCTGGTGGCCGGACGCCAGGACCTGGTGCCGGGCAAGGAGCTGACCTACGGCCAGTCGGTCACCGACGGCTGCATCGACTGGGAGACCAGCGTGCAGGTGCTCGAAGGGCTGGCCGCGGCGGTGCGCCAGCGCCGGCTGCGCGAGGACTCGTAATCGCTGATCAAGGCGGTTGGGCTGTTGTAGGGTGGGCTCTCGAGCCCACGCGGTCTCATCGCTTGATGGGCATGCGACTTCAACCAAATGGCAACGGACGCTTGCCTACCGGGATGCTATTCGACACGCTACCGTTCAACCGCGTGGGCTCAAGAGCCCACCCTACGAAAAGCTACCCCGCCGGTTATCGCCGGCCCAAATAAGTTCATGGCCCGCCCACGCCGATTTGCGCTATCGTTAGCGTTTTTCATACGGCTGGGCACAGGAAGTCTCGATGGCAGCTTACATACTCCGGCGGCTGTGGCAGATGCTGCCGACGATGGCGGGCGTGATCGTGCTCGTGTTCGTGCTGTTCAACTGGATCGGCGGCGATCCGGCCTATCTCCTCGCAGGCAAGATGGCCGACGAGGCGGCGATCGCGAATATCCGCGCCCAGCTCGGCATCGACCAGCCGGTCTGGGTCCAGCTCGGCATCTTCCTGAAGCAGATCCTGACCTTCGACTTCGGCAATGCCTGGAGCACGGGCGAGCCGGTCTCGCACATCATCGCCAGCCGCCTCGGCCCTTCGCTCACCGTGCTGGTGCCGCTCACCGTGCTCGAGACCTTCTTCGGCGTCGCGCTGGCCCTCAGCATCGCTTTCGTGCGCGGCTCGCTGACCGACCGTGCCGTGATGGTGGCCTGCACGGTCGGCATGTCGATCTCGATCCTGGTTTACATCTCTGTGTTCCAGTACTTCTTCGCTTATAAACTCGGGCTGTTCCCGGTGCAGGGCTGGGGCGCGAGCCTGGGCGAGAACCTGCTGCGCTACGCGCTGCTGCCCATCATCATCGGCCTGGCGGTCTCGATCGCGCCCACCCTGCGCCTGTACCGCAGTTTCGTCCTCGACGAGGTGAACCAGGACTACGTGCGCACCGCGCGCGCGAAGGGATTGAAGGAGCGCCGCATCGTCTGGGTCCACGTGCTGAGGAATGCCGCGATCCCGATCATCACCCACGTGATGGCGAACCTGCCGGCCCTCCTGATCGGCGCCTTCCTGCTGGAGCGCTTCTTCGGCATTCCCGGCATCGGGCGCGAAGTGATCCTGGCCGTCGAGCGCAGCGATTTCCCGGTCATCAAGGCGATCACCGTGTATGTCGCCGCCGCGACCATGGTGTTCAACCTGCTGGCCGACCTGCTGTACCAGGCGGTCGACCCGCGCGTGCAATTGAAGTGAAGAGTGCGAAGTGAAGACCGTAAAGTGACGAGCATAACGAACGACGCTGATTCCCCCGGCCTGTGGGCGCTCGCCTGGCGCCGCCTGCGCGCCGACCGCGTCGCGATGGCGGCCCTGGCCGTCGTCGGCCTGTTCCTGCTGATGCTGGCGCTGTCTTCGAGCGGCATGATTGCCGCCGACTGGGAAGAGGAGGTGGCCGTCAACTATGCGCCGCCGACCTTCGTCGGGGCGGATGCGGCCACGGCCGCGCTGGCCCGGCCACAGCGGCCAACGCCGCCGAACGCCTTCGATCCGCTGGCCGACGAGCTCGAAGCGCTCAAGCGCGAAGTGGCGCGCAGCCACCCGCCGGTGGCCAAGGCGCTGACGCTTCCCTTCGGGGCCGACAAATGGGGCCACGATATCCTGAAAAAGACCATCAAGGGCGGCGAGACCTCGATCGTGGTCGGCCTGGTTGCCGCTTTCGTGGCGGTGGCGCTGGGCACCCTGTTCGGCGCCATCTCCGGTTTCTACGGCGGCGTCGTCGACGACCTGTTCAACTGGTTCTACAGCATCTTCACCTCGATCCCCTCGATCCTGATGATCCTGGCCGTGGCCGCCGTGCTGCAGCAGAAGGGCGTAATGACCATCGTGCTGATCCTGGGCCTGACCGGCTGGACCGGGCCCTACCGCCTGGTCCGCGCCGAGTACATCAAGCACAAGGCGCGCGAATACGTGATGGCGGCGGACGCCATCGGCGCCTCGAACTGGCGCAAGATGTTCTCGCACATCTTCCCCAACGTCTCGCACGTGGCGCTGGTGCAGGTCTCGATCCTGGTAGTGGGCTTCATCAAGGCCGAGGTCATTCTTTCCTTCCTGGGCTTCGGGGTGCCGGTCGGGACCGTGTCCTGGGGCAGCATGCTGAACGAGGCGCAGAATGAACTCATCCTCGGCAAGTGGTGGCAACTGGCCGCCGCGGCCGGCGCGATGGCGCTGCTGGTGACGGCGTTTTCGCTGTTCACCGACGCGCTGCGCGATGCGCTCGACCCGAAGTTGAAATGAGCTGAAATGAGGCGGCGATGACGAACGACGACAACATGCTGCTGCGCGTGCGCGACCTGCGCATTTCCTTCCGCGTCGACAAGAAGAATACGGTCGAGGCGATCAAAGGGATTTCCTTCGACGTGCCGCGCGATGCCACGGTGGCCCTGGTGGGCGAATCGGGCAGCGGCAAGTCGGTCAGCTCGCTGGCCGTGATGGGACTGCTGCCGCCGGACACGACCATCGTGCGCGCAGGCGCGAGCGTGCGCTTCGACGGCCGCGAGCTGCTGGACCTGCCGCTGGCCGAACGCCGGCGCCTGTGCGGCAAGGACATCGCAATGATCTTCCAGGAGCCGATGTCCTCGCTCAACCCGGTATTCACGGTCGGCTTCCAGATCGGCGAAGTCCTGCGCCTGCACATGGGCATGACCAAAAAACAGGCCCGTGCGCGCACGCTCGAACTGCTGGCCGAGGTCGGCATTCCCGACCCGGCGGCGAAGATCGACGCCTACCCGAGCCAGATGTCGGGCGGCCAGCAGCAGCNNAGCAGCGCGTGATGATCGCGATGGCGATCGCCTGCGAGCCCAAGCTCCTGATCGCCGACGAACCGACCACCGCGCTCGACGTGACCATCCAGAAGCAGATCATGGAACTGATCGCGCGGCTGCAGAAAAAGCACCGGATGGCGGTGCTGTTCATCACCCACGACCTCGGCCTGGTCGGGGAGATCGCCGACCGCGTGGTCGTGATGCGCCACGGCGAGGTGCGCGAGGAGGGCACGGCGGCCCAGGTGTTCGGCGCGCCGCGCGACCTGTACACGCGCGCGCTGCTGCACTGCCGCCCGAAGCTCGACGAGCGCCCGGTGCGCCTGCCGGTGATCGACGACTTCATGAACGGGGAGGGCGCGCTGCCGAACGCGCTGCCCCAGCGTACGCGTGGATACACGCCGGATGACGAGAACCTGCTGGTGGTGAAGAACCTGCGCAAGAGCTTCTGGCTGCGCGAGGGATTGTTCGGCAAGCGCGAGTTCCGCGCCGTGAAGGATGTGTCGTTCAATCTCCCGCGCGGCAAGACCCTGGGCGTGGTCGGGGAATCGGGCTCGGGCAAGACCACGGTCGGCCTGACCCTCCTGCGCCTGCACCGCGCCACCGGCGGCAGCGCCATGTTCGAAGGCCGGGACCTGGTGAGCATGCCGGACCGCGAGTACCAGGCCTACAAGCGGC
The DNA here is from genome assembly GCA_002354135.1 of Massilia sp. UBA2709. Lineage (GTDB taxonomy): Bacteria > Pseudomonadota > Gammaproteobacteria > Burkholderiales > Burkholderiaceae_D > Telluria. The sequence goes on from DEKZ01000268.1 coordinate 14,536, forward strand.
GCATCCAGATCATCTTCCAGAACCCCTATGCCTCGCTCAATCCGCGCTTCACGGTCGGCCAGATCCTGCTCGAGCCGATGCGCATCCACGGCATCGGCGCCAGCGACCACGAGCGCACCAAAACAGTGCAGACCCTGCTCGAACGGGTCGGCCTGCCGGCTGCGGCCTACCACCGTTATCCGCACGAGTTTTCCGGCGGCCAGCGCCAGCGCATCGCGATCGCGCGCTGCCTGACCATGAAGCCCGAGATCCTGGTGTGCGACGAATCGGTCTCGGCGCTGGACGTGTCGGTGCAGGCCCAGGTGCTCAACCTGCTGCAGGACCTGCAGGACGAATACAAGATGAGCTACATCTTCATCTCGCACGACCTGTCGGTGGTGCGCTACATCGCCGACCAGGTGATGGTGATGCATCACGGCAGCGTGGTCGAAATCGGCGATTCGGACGAGCTCTACCGGAATCCCCAGCATGACTACACGAAAACCCTCTTGGCGGCGATCCCGCGCGGAGCATGAGTAAAGTGTAGTTTCGCTGTTGCGTAAACCCGGCAGCCGCCAGCCGGGAAGGGCGATTTCCGCTACCATGTCGGGATGTCCCAGCTCTCGCTCCTGATCCAGAACTACGGCGTCCTGCTCGTCTTCGGCACGGTGCTGCTGGAGCAGTTCGGCCTGCCGATTCCCGCCTTTCCTGTGCTGATCGTGGCGGGCGCGATGGCGATGGACGGCAGCGCCAGCTGGCAGCTGTGCCTGCTGGCCGTGCTGCTGGCCTGCCTGATCTGCGATTATTTCTGGTTCCGCGCCGGCCGCTACTACGGCAAGCGCGTACTGCGCCTCCTGTGCCGCATCTCGCTGTCGCCGGATTCCTGCGTCAACCAGACCGAGGACCGCTTTCGCCGCTATGGCCCGAAGTCGCTGCTGGTATCGAAGTTCATCCCCGGTTTCAACGCCATCGCCGCGCCGATGTCCGGCGCGCTCGGCACGCGCACGCGTCCCTTCCTCGGCTTCGCCTCCACCGGCGCGCTGCTCTGGGGCGGGACCGGCATCGCCGTCGGCGCGGTTTTCCACGACAGCGTCGACCAGGTGCTGGCAAGCCTGGAAACGATGGGCGGCGCCGCGCTCATGGTGCTGGGTTCCCTGCTGGCGCTGTTCATCGCCTATAAATACGTCGAGCGGCGCCGCCACCGCGCCAGCATGGCCGTGCCGCGCATCGACATGACGGAAGTGATGGCGCTGATCGAGGGCGGCCACGATCCGCTCATCGTCGACGCAAGGAGCAGCACGGCCCATGCGCTGGAAGCGGCGATTCCCGGCGCACTGCTGTACAAGGATTGCGAACCCGGGCAGCTCATGGCCGGCCTCGACCGCGACCGCCACATCGTCGTCTACTGCAGTTGCCCGAACGACGTCACCGCGGCCCAGGTGGCCAAGGAATTCCTCGCCAACGGTTTTCACCGCGCCCGGCCGCTGCAGGGCGGCCTCGACGCGTGGAATGCGCATCACCTGCCCCCCGCCGAGCCGCAACTGGCGTAGATTCTTTTCACAAACTCGTAGGGTGGGCGGCTGTACCTGGCGAGTGAATGCACCTGCTGCGTTCGATGCCGCCCGCGCTTTCAAATAGTGCCGAATATGACGCGGCCTCGGGTTCCCGGTTTATCTCCATCTTCATGCATGCCGTTCGATTATTCGATCGACCGTTGCACGCGTGGGCGGCGTGCGCGCCGCAGGCTTGCGCATGTCCGGGTGGAGCTGCCCACCCCGACGACGCGGCGCATGGGGGCCAGCCAGCCGGGCAGGGCGCACTTTCGTAGTTGTACTACTCGGCTGAATGGCAACGGTCTCATGAGGGCTGCCGTTGCTTTGTACCTAAACTACAAAATTTACTTGTAATCGCGCAAAGAAATCCAGTAAGCTTGGATGTCCCCCGTATCCTGTGCTGCAATGACTGCTTCCCTGCCCGACACCACCGTTTCCACCGCCGGCTTCGATACCGCCCGCCTGCTGGCCGACATTGGCGGCACCAATGCCCGCTTCGCCATCGAGACGGCGCCGGGCCGCTTCGAGGCAGTGCAGGTGCTGAGCTGCGGCGACCATGCCACGCTGGGCGACGCCATCCGCACCTATCTTGCGGCGCCCGCCGTCGCCGCTTTCGGCAAGGTGCAGCATGCCGCGATTGCGATCGCGAATCCGGTCGACGGCGACCAGATCCGCATGACCAACCACCACTGGCAGTTCTCGATCGAGGCGCTGCGCCAGGAAGTCGGCTTCGACACCCTGCTGGTAGTGAACGATTTCACCGCGCTGGCGCGCTCGCTGCCGCACCTGGTCGATGGCGACAAGGTCCAGGTCGGCGGCGGGACGGCGCGCGCGGGTGCGCCGCTGGGCCTGCTGGGCGCGGGCACCGGCCTGGGCGTGTCGGGCCTGATCCCGGCCGGCGCAAGCTGGACCGCGCTGTGCAGCGAAGGCGGCCATGTCAGCTTCTCGCCGGTGAATGCGCTGGAAGTCGCGATCCTGCAGTACGCCTGGCGCGAGTTCGACCATGTCTCGTGCGAGCGCTTCCTGTCCGGCGCCGGCGTCGAGCTGATCTACCGCGCGCTTGCGCACCACCATGGCCAGGAGGTGGAAGCCCTGGGCGCGCCCGAGATCTCGCGCCGCGCCCTGTCGGGCGAATGCGCGTTGTCGAGCGAAGTGCTGGACGTCTTCTGCGGCATGCTCGGCACAGTGGCCGGCAACCTGGCCGTCACCCTGGGCGCCCAGGGCGGCGTTTACATTGGCGGGGGCATCGTCCCGCGCCTGGGCGAGCGTTTTGCCACCTCGTCCTTCCGCACCCGCTTCGAGCAGAAGGGCAGGTTCTCGGCTTATCTGTCGCAAGTGCCGACCTATGTGATCACGGCGCAATATCCCGCTTTTCTTGGCGTGTCGGCGATTCTGTCGGAAAAACTGTCGGCCTGACGCCAATCCGGAGCCGCGCACCCTTGCGCAAGTGACCGTTCCTGTGTTTTATCGGTTACAATGGCCCGCAGTTGGAAGAAACGCGCAGTTGGAAATGAAGACACGCACGCCTCGAGCGTGCGCCCGTGGCGCCCCGAGCCTGAGCTGCACGACGCGCCCGCGTTTCGCTGAAATATCACCAACGGCCGCCCGCCTGGCACGCTGGCAGCCCTGTGGCCGGGTCCATTTCCGTGCCCCGCCACTGAAAAAACGCCCGCCGCGTCCAAGCGCGGGCCACGAATTCCAGTTTCGACGAGTAGTACCTGTGAGCCGCTGCGTTCCGTGACGCCGCCGGCATGTGCAAGCCGATATCGGCTTTCGGCATCCCTTCAGGCGGGCCGCGTCGACCTCGGTGGCGGGCGTTCTCGCTGTCCGGCAGGCCGTGCCGCCGGACCGGCTCGCCGGCAGGCACTTGCTGAGCGGTTTTATTTGATAGATAGTTTCTTGGCATTCGAGCCTGACGACATCGAGAATGAAGACTGATGAGGCCAAGCGGGTCCTCGAGACCGCCTTGCTGTGTGCGCGCGAGCCGATGTCGATCCATGGCATGAAGAAGCTGTTCGCCGACGTCGACGCGAACGGCAAGCAGATCGGCATCGGCGTCGGCTCGGACACGATCAAGCTGCTGCTCGAGGAACTGCGCCACGACTGGCGCGACCGCGGCATCGAGATCGTCAGCCTGGCCTCCGGCTGGCGCTTCCAGAGCCGGCCCGAGATGAAGCCTTATCTCGACCGCATCTCGCCGGAAAAGCCCCCGAAATATTCGCGGGCGACGCTGGAAACCCTGGCCATCATCGCCTACCGCCAGCCGGTCACGCGCGGCGACATCGAGGAAATCCGCGGCGTCGCGGTGAACTCGCAGACCATCAAGATGCTCGAAGACCGGGGCTGGATCGACGTGGTGGGCCATCGCGAAGTGGTCGGGCGCCCGGCGCTGCTGGGCACGACGAAGCAGTTCCTCGACGACCTGGGCCTGGCCTCGCTGGCGCAATTGCCGCCGCTGGACGCCATCGCCGACGCTGCCGACGGGCGCAGCCTCGAAGCGCTGGAAGCGGCGCTGAATGCAAATTTTGACAAGGCGGACGCCGTCGCTGATGCGGCCGCCCACGACGAACAAGTTACTTCACCCGTTGAAGTCCCGATTCATGACCCCCAACCGGCCGCCGGCGCGGTGCCAGGTCAGCACAACAACGAAACGAATGATGAATCCAACTGACACCACCGAGACCAATCCCGCCCAGGGCGGTATGGACGACGCGGCCAAACCGAAACGCCGCACCAAGGCCGCCGCAGCG
>DEKZ01000270.1 GCA_002354135.1 Massilia sp. UBA2709
AATTCGATCCCCGCGTCGCGCGGACGCGCGCCGCCGCCGCCCATTACGTCCGAGCCGCGCAGCGCGGCCTGGGCGATGCGGGCACGGTCCTGGCCGCCGCGCAGCACCACGCGGTAACTGCCCAGCTTCTGCCCCATCATCAGGCGCGCCGCCTGTTGCGGCGTCACCAGCAGGGTGACCGTGTCGTAACCACGGTCGCGCCCCGCCACTTCGCCCGCCGGCACCATCTTGTCAATCGGCGGCCCGTCGCTGCGGGTAACGTCGTAGAACTCGGTGCCGGTAGCCAGCACTACCATGTCCTGCATGTACAGGCTGACCTGTTCCCGTCCCTTGTCGCCGCCCGCCTCGGCGCCGCCCCTGCTCTCCGCCTGGCTGAGCAGGTAGATGTCGATACGGTGGTTCGGCTGCAGCGTCTGGGCGATCGAATTGACGTTATCGATCTCGATGGTCATCGCGCGCTGGCCAGCCGGCAGCACCTGGGCAACGTCGCGCACTTCCGGCACCTGCAGGTCGGTCACCCGTAGCGGGCGCCCGCGCATCACCGGGCGCGCCAGCTTCATGCCCTGCATGGACTCGAAGTCGGCAGCGAGGATGGTATCCGGATACACCAGGTCTTCTTCGACGGGGCGGGCGACGAAGGTATCGAGGCTGAGAACGGTCCCGACGGGCGCGTCCGCCACCGGTACGGCCACTGTGACGCGGCGCGGACCGCCGGTATTGCCGCTGGCAGCGATCTCGGCCTTCATGGCCGCTTCGCGCTGCTGCAGGTACTTCAGGGCGATCCAGGCCACGCCGCCAGCCAGCACGGCGGCGATGATGACCAGGACGAGCGGGTTCTTGAGCCGGGATTGGACTTTGGAAAAGGTCTGGGGGGTGGGCATGGAACTCCTTGAATTACGACGAGACTGAAATCGCGTACGAATACGCTGCAAAATAATCCTTGATTGCCTGGATGAGTTCGGTGACCGGCGCGGGGCCGACGGCGCTCACGACGAGCACGAGCACGCAGAACGCGAGCACCACGAGGTACTCGGTCGACGCCTGGCCGCGTACCGTCGTCACAGGCTCTCCGCCTGGTTGACGACGATCTGGGTTTCCATCTCGCGCCGCAGCACTACTTCGATCCGTTCGCGGCCGCGCTGGGCGCTGACGATGACTGGCTTGCCGCTGTTCTTGCCGCCGGTGCCGTCGGCACGTACGCTGTCCCAGTTGTCGGCGCGCAGACGCTGCATGTAGTACTCGCGCAGGCTGTCGACCGACTGGCGCGAGACCAGGGCGGCGATGGTGCCGCGGCGGCCGTCGTCCTCGGTGCTGCTGACCACGGAGAGGAGCTTCGCGCCCGGCGGCGCCAGCGGCGCGGGGGCCCGCGCGACGGACAGCGGATTCACCGCGAGATAGCCTTTGGCGGCGCCCTTTTCGCCCAATTGCAGCGTGGTCAGGCAACGGTCGCTGAGCGCCGAAACAATGTTCCAGCCCGGCGCGCCGGTGCGTTTGACGTCGAAGCCCTCGGCGCGCCAGGCGCGCTCGACGCGGTCGAGCACCGCCGGCGTCTGCTCGGCGCCTTCCACCAACAGGATCGACAGGCGCATGCCATTGACCGAGAGGCGGTCGCCAACGACGGTGGGCTGCAGGCCGGCCGGGACCTGCTGGGGGCAGGCGCCGGCCAGCAGAGGCAGGACGGCAGCCAGGGCGGCAATCAGGTAGCGCGCGTTCATCGCAAACGGTCTCCAGGAACGACATCGGGAGCGACCTTGCCGAACTCTGCTTCGGGCAACTTCAGATCCCAGGGTTTCAATGCATAATTGACGGCGCCGCCAACCACCGTGCCAAGTCCCTGTGCGGTGGGCACCGACAACGATACGAAGCGTGCCGTGCTGCCTGAACCGTTGGCGCCCCAGGTGTTAGAGAGGATGCTGCCGGTGGCGGTGAAGTTCAGGCCGCGCCATTCGTCGACCCAGACACTGGCGCGTGGCCAGAGGCGCTGGTAAGCCTGGCTATCGCGGGCGATGTCGCGCAGGCTCACGGTCGCCGTCGCCAGCGTATCGTGCGGCACCGGGGGTACCGGGCTGCCGGTCACGCCCTTCATCAAGGGGACGGCACCGATGAAGCCGAGCGCCTCGCCTGCGACGTTGGTCTTGAGCGGGCCTTTGGTAATCGCGGTGCCGGCCTGGTCGAAGCGCCGCATGTAGGCCACGTGCGCGTTGTCGTGCCACATTGGATCGATGCCGTTGACGAAAGTAGTGGCATTCTTGTCCGTGTTGGCGATCACGCTGGCGTTGCGGCTGCGGTCGTTGAAGATGCGGGCGGCCACTTCGGCGTGGATCTGGGTGGGCGTCTTGTGATTGGGGGCATTGATGTCGTCGAACGTCCCGCCCGGCTCATACCACACGGTGCGTTCCCAGGCCGCATAACGCGCACCCATGGTGGTGGTGTGCTGGACATCGATGAACTTGCCGAGGGCGACCAGCGCCAGGAACAGCGGCACCAGGAAAAACAGGCCCGTCACGACCATCTCGACGAGCGCCTGGCCGCGCTGGCGTGGGGAGCGATACAAGCGGTTCTTCATCTTTGCGCTTCGAACGAGACGCCCCACTCGGCCGCGGTGTGATCGCGCAGGCGCGCCTGCCAGTAAGGGTTGAACAGGTTGGCCATCTCGGCCTTGTTATCAAGCGACCGCTTCCAGCCCGACTTCGTGAAGGCACTGGAGTTCTGCTTCGGGCGATAGAAGAAGGCATGGGCCGAGGACAGGGTGCGCATCTTGGCCGCCTTCATTTGCGGATCGACGCGGATATTGGCGGCGCCGCCGAGGAAGGAGGAGGACGTGCGGACTGTCCCCTGCTCGCGTTCGACTTCAACCGTCAGCGGCACCTGGCCGCCGTTGAGCTCGGGCGACTGGTTCAGGGGAAGCCCGAAATCGGCGACATCGCGGTAGGTCTTTTGCAGGCCGCCGGCGCTGTCGAGCGTGTTGCCGGGGCCCAGCTTCCGGTAGCGCACCATGGCCGGCGTACGCACTTCGTTGAGCGCATTGCCATAGCGGCGCGCCTTGCCCTGGTCGCCAAAGCCGATCTGGTCGTTGTAAGGCCCGCCGCGTCCGGCCACGGCGCCGCCCGACCCGCCAGAGCCATGGCTGGTGCTCGGATCTTCGAAATCGTCCCAGTACGGAACCGGCACATCGAAAATGATGTAGATGCACACGGCGATACCGTCGCCTTCGGTGGCGTCGAGCGCCAGCCAGCGCTTCTTGTCGGTGCTGAGAATGGTGCCGCCACGGTGGTCGAAGTTCCAGTTCGTGAAAATCGGTTTGCCACCGGGACAGAAAGACTGCTTCGGAACGCCGATCCAGGCCGGCGTCGGGATCGAGGCGCGGTCGCGGATGAACTTGTCGGTCGTCTCCTGATGCACGACCACATTCGCGAAACGGTTTGCCGCGGCCGAAGTGTCATTGGCGTTATGCTGCCTGGTGTACTTGTCGCGCCACGCCAGCGTCTGGGCTGCGGTGCGGGCAGCGAAAGCGCCTTTACTGACGGCGGCGTGCGGATCGTTCTTCTGGACCACCTCGTCGACAATGAACATGACGTTGGCTGCTGTCGCCTGGTGGTGTGCCTGCTGCGCCTTTTCCATTGCCCGGATCACCAAGTCGACGAACTCGACGGCAGGCCGGGCGATCGTATTGGCGTAGACATTGTTCACCGTCTGGATCGGAATGCCTTTGGCGACTGTCCACCCCATGTTAAAGGTGGGGATGTTCGCCTGGTAGGACTGCACCTTGCCATTCATCCGGCTGCGGGTGCTGGCGGCATCCTCGAGATAGGATTTCAGACTGACCAACTGCGCGACCGCGACCTGGTTGGCCACGATCGCGCGGTTCGTATAGGCGGCAAAGTTGTGGTCCCGCGCCAGCATGACGGCGCCGCTGTAGGCTCCGGCGTCGGCTGCGTTCTGCAGCTGGGTCTTGGTGTTGGCCAGCATGCCGCTGTTGAACAGCACCAGGCTGGCCAGGGCCGCGGCGCCCGCCAGGAGCAGGGCCAGCACCAATGCCTGCCCCTTGCTTGCCGCTACCGCTTTCACGCCACGTTCGACCCTGACCACCTTGCGCTCCTGTTACTTCGATTTTTTCTGGTCGTTGTCCAGGTTGTACTCGCCCATGCCTTTGGTCTTGTCGCCGCGCTCAGCCGCGATCTTCGATGCTTCACCGGAGGCCTTGATCTGGTCTTCGGAGTTGTTACCCGAGATTTCCTTGGCCAGGCCGGCGGTCTGGTTACGGACCGTCTGGCCGAAGGTGCTGTAGACGCCGATGGCAGCCACCGCGATCAGGGCGACGATGATGACGTACTCCATCATGCCTTGGCCCAACTGTTTGGTTTTCAATTTGAAATTCATGACTTCCTCCTGTGATTGAACGATGGGTACTGCATTAACCGGATACCGGCCGGGATGGCTGGCCTGCCGCTGTTAATCCTTCTTCTGGTCGTTGCCGTAGTTGTAGCCGGCCATGCCTTGTTTCTTCGGGTCATTCGCGCGGCCGGCCGATGCGTTGGCGGCTTCGACCGCCTTGTCGATCGACGCTTCCTGTCCCGAAATTTCCTGAGCCATGCCGGCGGTCTGTACCCGCACCGTCTTGCCGAAGGCCGAGTAAATACCAATAGCTGCAACCGCAATCAGGGCAACGATGATCACGTACTCCATCATCCCCTGACCTTTTTGTCGTGAAATACGTTTCATGTTGGGCTCGCCAGTAGAGGTTCCAAAAATGTGCTGTAACGACAAACTGAACACGGAGAGAATGTTATCGAGAAAGTGCCTGTGAGAATTTCACACCTCCATTTTTCGACTCTTTGTTTTTCTTGATTAAAGTGTATGAATTGATAAATATTCCTATACGGAATTTCAGATTTTTCTTAAGAAATGCAGCATCTTCCTATGAGAATGAGCAGAAAAGTAAGGATCAGCATGCTCGAATCTTGATTCAGGAAACACAAACATTTTTGTGTGGAATTTTTCTTTCCAGAATTAACAGACACAAATCTGTCATAAACCGTATTATTTACACAACAATGTTAATTACAGTTTAGTGACAACGGTGCGCGAGCTAACCGACATGCATAAAAATCGCCGAGATTTTTGGAGAGAATGTGAGATTTAGTGAGTTTTTCGGTGTGAAACTCCGGGTCAGGGACAGGTTTCCATCTGCTGTTACATATCTGGACGAAAAAAAAGCCGCGATGAACGCGGCTTAGTGAATCGTTTAAACAGCTCAGCGTACTACCAGCTCCACACGCCGGTTCTTTGCACGCCCTTCTTCGCTGGTATTCGTCGATACCGGCGCAAAGCTGGCGACGCCACGTGCACTCATGCGGCTGGGGGAAATGCCGTATTTACTGCTGAGGGCCTCGACCACCGCCTGTGCGCGCTTTTGCGACAGAGCCAGGTTGGCGTCGATGTCGCCCTGGTTGTCCGTGTGGCCGACAATCAGGACCTTCATCGCCGGTTGGGCCTTCAGGGCATCCGCCATGCTCTGCAACTGTGCTGCCGACGCCTCCTTCAGCACTGCCTTGTTGGTATCAAAATGCACGCCATACAGGGCGATCTTGCCGTCACGCTGCAAACCGGCGCCAATGGCCTTGGCGTCGACGGTCACCTTGCCCATCTCGGTCTGGGCCGGCTCGACGATCTGGACGAACTGGCGCACACGGCCTGCGCTCAGGCCTTCCGCCTTGGCGCCAGCCAGTGCCACCTGAACATAGGTAAATCCGGATCCGGTCTGCTTGCGCGCACTCAGGTAATGGAAGTCCGGCTGATTACCGCTATTAAAGGTACCAGTCACCAGGGAATCGGATTCGATCCATCTGGCTTCACGAGGAAAATCGCTCATCTTGCGCTGGACCTTGAGTTTCTCGCATTGCACGGTTTCGCAACTGAACATGATTTCAAAGCCCGCCGCTTTCAACGCCTGCTGGTAATTCCGGTGAATCGCGAGCGCGCTGGCTTCCTTCGGCCCCCAATACAGCCGGTTGCTCAATTTTCCTTCTACAGCGCGCACGACCGGTTCGCCCTTTTCGCTGTCGACCAGCTGGGCCGTTCCCTGGGTATTCGCACCATAGGTATAGAGAATCGATCCCGCGTAACGCGAAATCAGTGGATGGTCCGTCCCGCCGGGACGGTCTGCAAGAGGGGCTGCGGCAAATGCGGCCGGCAGCATGGCACAAGTCAGTACGGCGGCTCCAAGGAATCGAACGCGGAAAGCGGAAACAGATTTCATCGTAGTGGCTGGTTATCAGTGGCAGTGAGTAACGCCCGCCATTCTAAAGGTGTTTCCGCACGCACGATTCATCAGGACATCAAAAGACCCGACATGCATGAATCACATTCCGCGACACGAAAAAAAACGGCCGGAAGAATCCGGCCGTTTTTTCACTGCGATTCCAAACGAAGCTTATGCCAGCTTGCCGTGACACTGCTTGAACTTCTTGCCGCTGCCGCAAGGGCAGGGATCGTTGCGGCCGACCTTCACGCCCATGTAGGTGTTGTGGTCTTCGGCCGCCACTGGCGCCGCTGCGGTGCCGGTCGGGCTCGGGGCCAGGAGTTCTTCCGGCGCGGCCGACGGGTTGAAGTCGGCGTGCTGGAAGTTGATGTTTTCCAGGTGGGCCGCCTGGGCCGCCATGGCCGCTTCCGCCGCCTCGACTTCCTCGCGGGTCTGGATGCGCACGGTCATGACGGTGCGGATCACTTCGTTCTTGATCTGGTCCAGCATGCTGCCGAACAGCTCGAAGGCTTCGCGCTTGTACTCCTGCTTCGGGTTCTTCTGGGCGTAGCCGCGCAGGTGGATGCCCTGGCGCAGATGGTCCAGCGCCGCCAGGTGCTCGCGCCAGTGGGTGTCGACGCTTTGCAGCATGACGTTGCGCTCGAAGCCGCCGAAGGATTCCTTGCCGACGATGGCGACCTTGGCGTTGTACGACTCTTCCGCCGCGGCCAGCACCTTTTCCAGGATGTCGTCGTCGTTCAGGTTCGGCTCGTCCACCAGCATCTGCTGCAGCGGCACGTTCAGGGCCCATTCGGAACCCAGCACGGATTCGAGCGATTTGATGTCCCACTGTTCCTCGACCGACTCGGCCGGGACGTAGCTGCGCACCACGTCGGTGAACACGCCCGTGCGCAGCGAAGCGATCAGCTCGGAGATGTCGGCCGCTTCCAGCAGTTCGTTACGCTGGGTGTAGATCACCTTGCGCTGGTCGTTGGCGACGTCGTCGTATTCGAGCAGCTGCTTGCGGATGTCGAAGTTGCGGGCCTCGACCTTGCGCTGGGCGGTCTCGATGGAACGGGTCACGATGCCCGCCTCGATCGGTTCGCCTTCCGGCATCTTCAGGCGCTCCATGATGGCGCGCACGCGGTCGCCGGCGAAGATGCGCAGCAGCGGGTCGTCCAGGCACAGGTAGAAGCGCGAGGAGCCCGGGTCGCCCTGGCGCCCCGAACGGCCGCGCAGCTGGTTGTCGACGCGGCGCGACTCGTGGCGCTCGGTGCCGATGATGTGCAGGCCGCCGGCGTTCACCACGTGGTCGTGCAGCGACTGCCATTCGTCGCGCAGCTTCTGCGACTGCGCCGCTTTTTCCGCTTCGGACAGGTTGGGGTCGGCTTCGATGAAGGAAATCTGCTTCTCGACGTTGCCGCCGAGGACGATGTCGGTACCGCGGCCGGCCATGTTGGTCGCGATGGTGATCATCTTCGGACGGCCGGCCTGGGCAATGATTTCCGCTTCGCGGGCGTGCTGTTTTGCGTTCAGCACGTTGTGCGGCAGCTTGGCCTGGTTCAGGATGCTCGACAGCAGTTCGGAGTTCTCGATCGAGGTCGTGCCCACCAGGACCGGCTGGCCGCGCTCGTAGCAATCGCGAATGTCGTTCACCATCGCGTTGTACTTTTCCTGGGCCGATTTGTAGACCTGGTCCTGGCGGTCCTTGCGCTGGGACGGCTTGTTCGGCGGGATCACCACGGTCTCGAGGCCGTAGATTTCCTGGAATTCGTAGGCTTCCGTGTCGGCGGTGCCGGTCATGCCGGACAGCTTGGTGTACATGCGGAAGTAGTTCTGGAAGGTGATCGAGGCCAGGGTCTGGTTCTCGTTCTGGATGCGCACGCCTTCCTTGGCTTCGACCGCCTGGTGCAGGCCGTCGGACCAGCGGCGGCCCGTCATCAGGCGGCCGGTGAATTCGTCGACGATGGTGACTTCGCCGTTCTGCACCACGTAGTGCTGGTCCTTGTGGTACAGGACGTGGGCGCGCAGCGCCGCGTACAGGTGGTGGATCAGGGTGATGTTGGCGGCGTCGTACAGCGAGGCGCCTTCCGGCAGCAGGCCCATCTTGGTCAGGATGGCCTCGGCCTTCTCGTGGCCGGCCTCGGTCAGCAGCACGGTGTGCGCTTTTTCGTCCTTGGTGTAGTCGCCCGGGACTTCGATCTGGCCCTTGCCGTCCGGGGTTTCCTCGCCGATCTGCAGGGTCAGCTGCGGCGGCACCTCGTTCATGCGGTAGTACAGGTCGGTGTGGTTCTCGGCCTGGCCAGAGATAATCAACGGTGTCCGCGCTTCGTCGATCAGGATCGAGTCGACCTCGTCGACCACGGCGAAGTTCAGGCCGCGCTGCACGCGTTCGCGCGCGTCGTAGACCATGTTGTCGCGCAGGTAGTCGAAGCCGAATTCGTTGTTGGTGCCGTAGGTGATGTCCGAGCCGTAGGCCTGCTGCTTGGTGTCGTGCGGCATCTGCGACAGGTTCACGCCCGTGGTCAGGCCCAGCCAGCCGTACAGGCGGCCCATCGACTCGGCGTCGCGCTGGGCCAGGTAGTCGTTGACGGTAATGACGTGCACGCCCTTGCCCGACAGGCCGTTCAGGTAGACCGGCAGGGTTGCCATCAGGGTCTTGCCCTCGCCGGTGCCCATTTCGGCAATCTTGCCCTGGTGGATGACCATGCCGCCGATCAGCTGCACGTCGAAGTGACGCATCTTCAGCACGCGCTTGGCGGCTTCGCGGCAGACGGCAAACGCTTCGGGCAGGATGTCGTCGAGCGTCTCGCCGGCGGCGATGCGCGACTTGAATTCCGGGGTCTTTGCCTGAAGCTCGGCGTCCGAGAGCTTTTCCATCTGCGGCTCGAGCGCGTTGATCTGACGCACGGTTTTTTGATATTGCTTGAGCAGCCGCTGGTTTCGGCTGCCGAAAATCTGGGTCAGGAATGACATGCTAAGTTTCTTATAAAGGCGCCGCAAAAAGAGCCAGGGATGTTATCAAAAAGATACCCATCGAAGACCGCCCAAGGCAAAAAGCGACTGATTTTATCATGCGATGCGGCCACACTTGGGGCTTATCGGCCGGATAACAAGGTTGGTGCCAGAAAGAATGTTATCAAATTGCATCGCTTCACACGTGTTCGCCGCCAGCCGTGCGCCCGGTATGCACGCTGGGCGCAGTCTATGGTATGTTGCGCTCTGATCGACACCAGCTCCCTCCAGCGCTCTCATGCATATCTACGGCACCCGCAACCGCCCGACTTCGTTCGAAGCGACCGATTTCCTGCGCTCCAACGAGCGCATGGCGCGGCTGCTGCCGACCGCCATGCGCATGGCCGACCTGCAGCGCGACGTCGGCATGGCCCTGCCGGCCATGGCCGGCAACTGCGACGTGCTCTCGTTCCAGGAAGGGGTGCTGGTGCTGGCCGTGCCCAGCTCGGCCGTGGCGGCGCGCCTCAAGCAGCAGTTGCCGAAGCTGCAAGCCAGTTTGCAGGGTCGCGGCTGGCAAGTCACCTCGATGCGCCTGAAGGTGCAGGTGACGCGGGCGATGCCGGAACAGGTGCAGACGCGCACGCTGGAGCTGCCGGAAACGGCGGTGCACGCCTTCGAGGAGCTGGGGGACAGTTTGCCGGAGACGCCGCAGAACGCGGGCCTGGTGGCGGCGATCAAGCGGCTGGCGGAGAAGCGGCGGCGCGGGTGAGTCGCGGAGCCGGGTTTCGTAGGGTGGGCTCTTGAGCACACGCGGTCGTACCCATGCACACCGCACGATCATTCGATTAGACGACGCACGCGCAGTGGCAGGGTGGAAGCGTCGCCGGTACGCAACCGGTGAGACCGCGTGGGCACGAGTGCCCACCCTACGGTTTTACGTCAGCGCCCACTCCTCGCGCATCTGGCGCACATAAGACGGCGGCGCGCTGTCGAGCGCATCGAAGGACACGATCTCGTAGGCGTCCGGCCGCGCCAGCAGGGCGCGCAGCAGGTCGTTGTTGAGCGCATGACCCGATTTATGGGCTTCATAGGCCGCCAGCAGCGGATGCCCGACCAGGTACAAGTCGCCGATCGCGTCGAGGATCTTGTGGCGCACGAACTCGTCGTCGTAGCGCAGGCCGTCGGCGTTCAGGATGCGGTATTCGTCCATCACGATCGCGTTTTCCAGCGAGCCGCCGCGCGCCAGGCCCATCCCGCGCAGGCTTTCCACGTCCTGCATGAAGCCGAAGGTGCGGGCGCGCGCCACGTCGTGCACATACGACACCTGGGCAAAGTCGACCGAGGCGTTCTGCATCGTGCCGTCCACCGCCGGGTGGTTGAATTCGATGAAGAAGTCGAGCTTGAAGCCGTCGTGGGGCTTGAGTTTTGCCCATTTCTCGCTGTTGCCGGTCCCCTGTCGGACTTCGACTTCCTTCAGCACGCGGATGAATTTCTTGGGCGCCGGCTGGTCTTCCACGCCGGCCTGCTGCAGCAGGAACACGAAGGACGAGGCCGAGCCGTCCATGATCGGGATTTCCTCGGCGGTCACTTCGATATAGAGGTTGTCGATCCCGAGGCCGGCGCAGGCCGACATCAGGTGCTCGACGGTGGAGACGCGCGCCGAATCCTTGACCAGGACCGAGGCCATGCGGGTATCGCCGACGACTTCCGCGCTCGACGGGAATTCGACCATGGGGTCGAGGTCCACGCGGCGGAACACGATGCCGGTATCGACGGGGGCCGGACGCAGCGTCAGTTCGACCTTGCGGCCCGAGTGCAGCCCGACGCCGGTCGTGCGCACCAGTTGTTTGATGGTTCGTTGTTTGAGCATGGATCGATTATATCTGTGCTCGCCGAAGCTTGCCGGGACCGCTTCTTGCAGCGTGGAAACTCTGACAAGAAGCGAGGCGCGCGCGCGACACGCTTACGGATGTTCGGATTCGGCGTGGCTCTTTTCGTGGCGAATCAGGTACAGGCCGCTGCCGATGATGATGGCCGCGCCGACCAGGGTGTAGCCGTCGGGCAGGGCCTGCCACAGCAACCAGTCGATCGCCACGCCCCAGGCCAGGGCCGAGTATTCGAAGGGCGCCACCACCGAGGCTTCGCCGTGGCTGAAGGCCTCGGTGATCGCCAGCTGGCCGAAGAAGCCGCTGACGGCCAGGCCGCACAGCAGCAGCAGGTGGCCGGGATCGACGCTCACCCACTCGGGCGCCGCCAGCGCCGTGGCGCCGAGCGCCATCAGGAGCATCAGCCAGAACATCATCTGTTGCGTGTTGTCCGTGCGTGCCAGGATGCGCGCGGCAATCGCCGAGATCGCGTAGCACACGGCCGAGCCGAGAATGGCCAGGCCGCCCAGGGTCAGGAAGCCCCCGCCCTCCGGGCGCAGCACGACCAGCACCCCGCCCAGTCCCACGACGATGGCGATCCAGCGCGCCAGGTTGACGCTCTCCTTCAGGAAGAACACCGACATTGCCGTGATCAGGGCCGGCGCGATGAAGAAGACGGAATAGGCTTCGGCCAGGCTGAGTTTCTTCAGGCCGTAGGCGAACAGGGCCAGCATGCCGATGCCCAGCGCGCCGCGCAGGACGTGGAGCGACCAGCGCGCGCGCATCATCGTCCCGAAACCGCCGCGCCAGGCGACATAGGCGCACACCAGCGGCAGCGAGGACAGCGAGCGCAGCGCGGCCACCTGCATCGCCGGGTAGTGGGCGGCGAGCAGCTTCATCGCCGTGTCCATCAGCGAAAACATGAAGACGGCGATCAGCATCGCGTAGATGCTGCGCAGGTTGCCCGAAACTTTACTCACTGATTTACCTAACTTCGTACCTGGAACAAAAAACGGCGCCGTGGCGCCGTCGGTGATGCGGGATTTACATTACAGCTGGGCCAGCAGCGCCTCGGCCTTCGACACTTCGAAACCGCCCTGCTCCACGTTCAGCTGCTTGACCACGCCGTCCTCGACCAGCATCGAGTAGCGCTGCGAGCGCGTGCCCATACCGTGCTTCGAGAAATCGGCGTCCAGGCCCAGGGCCTTGGTGAAAGCGGCGTTACCGTCGGCCATCATGCGCACGATGCCGGTGGCCTTCTGCTCGCGGCCCCAGGCGCCCATGACGAAGGCGTCGTTCACCGAGATGCACCAGATTTCGTCGACGCCCTTGGCCTTGAAAGCCTCGGCATTTTCGACGAAGCCCGGCACGTGCTTGGCCGAGCAGGTCGGGGTGAAGGCGCCTGGCAGGCCGAAGATCGCGATCTTTTTACCTTTGACGAGATCCGCCACCTGGAAGGTGTTCGGGCCGAGCGTGCAGCCTTCGGTTTCGGTCTCGATGAATTCGGCCAGGGTGCCGTCCGGCAGGTGCTCGCCAATCTGGATGGTCATGCGTACTCCTCAGGTGTTATTTTGAAAATCCCGCCAGTATGCCCGATCCTTGCTGTTCCTGCATTACATCGCCCCGAACAGCGGCACGTAGGCGCGGCTCACCGGCAGCTCGGTGTCGATGCCGCGCATGCGCAGGAACAGCCGGCTGGCCTCGTCGCGCCGGGTGGCGGCCAGGTGGGCCAGGTTGACGATGGTGGCGCGGTGCACCTGCCGGAATTCGTCCGGGTCCAGGCGTGCGGCCAGTTCGGCGATCGGGGTGCGGATCAGGTATTCGTCGCCCGCGGTGCGCACCACCGTGTACTTGTCGTCGGCCTGGAAGAAGAGCACGTCGCCGACCGCGATGTTGTGGACCATGCCGCCCTTCCCCGCGCGCAGGTAGCGCAAGCGAGGCAGGTGCTCGCCGGCGGGCTGCCCCATCAGGCGGCGCAGGGCCTGGGCCAG
>DEKZ01000271.1 GCA_002354135.1 Massilia sp. UBA2709
GATCGAAACCCTGGTGTGGAAAGCGCCGCTGGCCAAGCGCCAGGCCGGCGGCATGCTGCTGGCGATTGCCGGCGCCCTGCTGGTGCTGTCGAAAGGCGACCTGGCGGCCCTCGGCGCCCTGCAATTCGGCCAGGGCGACCCATGGGTGATCGCGGCCGCCTGCGGCTGGGCCCTGTACACCGTGCTGGGACGGCGCATGCCGCTGCCGCCGCTGCCGGCCACCTGCAAGCTGGCCAGCCTGATCCTGGGGGGCGCCCTGATGCTGGCCCCGTTCGCCGCGCTGGAAGCGGCGACCGGCGCCGTGCCGGACTTCGGCGACCCGCGCCTCTACATGGCCCTGGCCTTCCTGGCCGTGGTGCCGAGCCTGGGCGCCTACTTCTGCTTCGACCGCCTGGTATCGATCGCCGGCCCGGCGCGCGCCAGCATGTCGCTCTACCTGATCCCGCTGTTCGCCACCCTGGCCGCCTGGCCCCTGCTGGGAGAAGCGCCGCGTCTCTACCACGCGGCCGGCTTCGGTTTCATCCTGGCCGGGGTCGTCGTATCGAGCATGCGCAGGCGCTGAAAAAGCACACCGGGCGCATGGGTGCGCGGGGCGAAAACATGCCCCTTCGTCTATAATGAACGACCCATCGCACCGATTGTAATGCGCGCCTGAATGCCTTTCGATCTCAACAAGCACCTCCCCAAACCGGGTAACCGTTTCGTCCTGCCGGCCCTCGCCGGTTCTTCCGACGCCTATGCGCTCGCCCTTGCCGGGCTGGCGTTCAAAGCCAACAAGCAGATGCTCACCGTCATCGTGGCGAATGCCAGCGACGGCCAGCGCCTGCTCGACGAAATCGCCTGGTTCGCCGACGGCAAGCTCTCCTGCCACCTGCTGCCGGACTGGGAAACCCTGCCCTACGACGCCTTTTCGCCGCACCAGGACCTGGTGTCCGAGCGCCTGGCGACCCTGCACGAGATCGGCAGCGGCCAGTGCGACGTGCTGGTCGTGCCGGCCACCACCGCCCTGGTGCGCCTGGCGCCGCCGTCCTTCCTGGCGGCCTACACCTTCTTCTTCCGCCAGGGCGAAAGCCTGGACGAAGCCAAGCTGAAGGCCCAGCTCACCCTGGCCGGCTACACCCATGTGTCGCAGGTGATGTCGCCGGGCGAATACTCGGTGCGCGGCGGGCTGATCGACCTGTTCCCGATGGGCTCCGCGCTGCCCTACCGCCTGGACCTGTTCGGCGACGAGATCGAGACCATCCGCACCTTCGATGCCGACACCCAGCGCTCGCTGTATCCGGTGAAGGAAGTGCGCCTGCTGCCGGGCCGCGAATTCCCCATGGACGAACAGGCGCGCACCAGCTTCCGGCGCCGCTGGCGCGAGCGTTTCGAGGGCGACCCGTCGCGTTCGCCGATCTACCGCGACATCGGCAACGGCATCGCCTCGGCCGGCATCGAATACTACCTGCCGCTGTTCTTCGAAGAGACGGCCACCCTGTTCGACTACCTGCCCAAGGAAAGCCCGCTGGCCATGGTCGGCGACATCGAGGCCGCGATCCAGCGCTTCTGGCTCGACACGGACTCGCGCTACCGTTTCCTGAAAAGCGACCGCGAGCGCCCCATCCTCGAGCCGGCCGAACTCTTCCTCGGCGCCGAGCAATTCTTCACCTGCGCCAAGCCGCACGGGCGCTGGAACATCGGTCGCGACGCGAATGCGCCCGCTTCCGAACTGTCGGCGCCGATTCCCGATATCGCGGTGAACCGCCGCCTGGAAGACCCGCTGGCCAACCTGCGCGCCTACCTGTCGCGCACGAATTGCCGGGTGATGATCTGCGCCGACTCGAACGGCCGCCGCGAAACCCTGCAGCAGTACTTCAACGAGTACAGGCTCGACGTGGCCCCGGTCGAGGGTTTCGAGGGCATGCGCGCGTCGGATGCGAAAGTCGCGCTGGGCGTGGCGCCGCTGCAGGCAGGTTTCGAACTGTTCGAAGCGGCCAGCGGCTGCATCGCCTTCATCACCGAGACCGAGCTGTATGCCGGCTCGGGCCGGCGCGCCGGCAAGAAGAAGCAGGAAGCGACCAGCCAGGTCGAGTCCATGGTGCGCGACCTGTCCGAGCTGAAGATCGGCGACCCGGTGGTGCACATCAACCACGGCATCGGCCGCTACATGGGCCTGATGAGCATGGACCTGGGCGAAGGCGAGACCGAGTTCCTGCACCTGGAGTACGCCAAGGAGACCAAGCTGTACGTGCCGGTGTCGCAGCTGCACGTGATCTCTCGCTACTCCGGCACCTCGCCCGAAGACGCGCCGCTGCACGCCCTGGGTTCGGGCCAGTGGGACAAGGCCAAGAGAAAAGCGGCCGAGCAGGTGCGCGACACCGCCGCCGAACTGCTCAACCTGTACGCCCGCCGCGCCGCGCGCCAGGGCCATGCTTTCGAATATTCCGCGATCGATTACGAGAACTTCGCCCAGAGCTTCGGCTTCGACGAGACCCCGGACCAGGCGGAGGCGATCCACAACGTCATCAAGGACATGACCTCGGGCCGCCCGATGGACCGCCTGGTCTGCGGCGACGTCGGCTTCGGCAAGACCGAGGTCGCCCTGCGCGCCGCCTTCATCGCGGTCATGGGCGGCAAGCAGGTGGCGATCCTGGCGCCGACCACCCTGCTGGCCGAGCAGCACGCCCAGACCTTCGCCGACCGCTTCGCCGACTGGCCGGTCAAGATCGCCGAGCTCTCGCGCTTCCGCACCGGCAAGGAGATCAACAATGCGATCAAGGGCATGGCCGACGGCACCCTCGACATCGTGATCGGCACCCATAAACTCCTGTCGCCGGACGTGAAATTCACGCGCCTGGGGCTGGTCATCATCGACGAGGAACACCGTTTCGGCGTGCGCCAGAAAGAGGCCCTGAAGGCCCTGCGCGCGGAAGTCGACGTGCTCACGCTCACCGCGACGCCGATCCCGCGCACGCTGGGCATGGCTTTGGAAGGGCTGCGCGACTTCTCCATCATCGCCACCGCGCCCCAGAAGCGCCTGGCGATCAAGACCTTCGTTCGCAGCGAAGACGGTTCCGTGATCCGCGAAGCCTGCCTGCGCGAACTGAAGCGCGGCGGCCAGATCTACTTCCTGCACAACGAGGTCGAGACCATCGAGAACCGCCATGCGATGCTGCGCGAACTGCTGCCCGAGGCGCGCATCGGCATCGCCCACGGCCAGATGCACGAGCGCGACCTGGAAAAGGTGATGCGCGACTTCGTGGCCCAGCGCTTCAACATCCTGCTGTGCACGACCATCATCGAGACCGGCATCGACGTGCCGACCGCGAACACCATCATCATGCACCGCGCGGACAAGTTCGGCCTGGCCCAGCTGCACCAGCTGCGTGGACGCGTCGGCCGCTCGCACCACCAGGCTTATGCCTATTTGCTGGTGAACGACGTATCGAACCTGACGAAGCAGGCGCAGCGCCGGCTGGACGCGATCCAGGCGATGGAAGAACTGGGCAGCGGCTTCTACCTCGCCATGCACGACCTGGAGATCCGCGGCGCCGGCGAAGTGCTGGGCGAGAACCAGTCGGGCGAGATGCTCGAAGTGGGCTTCCAGCTGTATTCCGACATGCTGAACGAGGCGGTGCGCTCGCTGAAGGCCGGCAAGGAGCCGGACCTGGCGGCGCCGCTGTCGTCCACCACCGAGATCAACCTGCACTGCCCGGCCCTGCTGCCGGCCGACTTCTGCGGCGACGTGCACGAACGCCTGTCGATCTACAAGCGCCTGGCCAACTGCGAGACCCAGGGCAAGATCGACGACATGCAGGAAGAACTGATCGACCGCTTCGGCAAACTGCCGGAGCAGGTCAAGGCGCTGATCGAGACCCACCGCCTGCGCATCGCGGCGAAACAGGTCGGCATCGTCAAGATCGATGCCCACGGCGAAGCGGCCAGCCTGCAATTCATGGAACAGCCGCCGATCGATCCGATCAAGATCATCACCCTGATCCAGAAGAACCGCCACATCAAGCTGGCCGGCCAGGACAAGCTGCGCATTACCGCCGCCATGCCGGACCTGGCGACGCGCGTGACGCAGGTGAAGCAAACCATCAAACAACTGCTGGCATAGAAACGATGACAATGAATCTGGTATTGCAGGGGCCGGGCGCGGCGCAGGGGAAACTGGCCGCGATCGGCGCACAGGCGCGGCCGTCGCGCGTCGTGGCCCTGTCGGCGCACGCCGTGCGTTGCGAAGGCGTGCAGGCGACGCCTGACGTGGTCAAGGCGGTGCAGACCCAGGCCATGGTGCTGGGCGTGGACGCCAGCTTCATCGAAGCCGGCCGCTCGCTGCGCGACTTCGGCCTGGTGGCGATGGACATGGACTCGACCCTGATCACGATCGAGTGCATCGACGAGATCGCCGACATGCAGGGCCTGAAGCCCCAGGTGGCCGAGATCACGGAAAGCGCGATGCGCGGCGAACTCGATTTCGCCGCCAGCCTGACGCGCCGCGTCGCCCTGCTCGAAGGCCTGGACGCGTCAGCCCTCGAACGCGTCTACGAGGAGCGCCTGCGCATCTCGCCCGGCGGCGAGGCGATGCTGACGGGCGTGCAGGCGGCCGGCCTGAAGACCCTGCTGGTCTCGGGCGGCTTCACCTTCTTCACCGAGCGCCTGCAGCGGCGCCTGGGCCTGGACTACGCCCACGCCAACGAACTCGAGGTCGTGAACGGGCGCCTCACCGGCCGCGTGGTCGGCGGCATCGTCGACGCCGACGAAAAGATGCGCACCGTGCAGCGCGTCTGCGACGACCTCGGCATCGCCACGGACCAGGCCATCGTCATGGGCGACGGCGCCAACGACCTGAAGATGATGGGCGTCGCCGGCCTCTCGGTGGCCTTCCGCGCCAAGCCGGTGGTGCGCGCGCAGGCGGACGTCGCGCTCAGCTTCAGCGGGCTGGACGGGCTGCTGACGGTCCTGGCCTGAGCGGCCCGGCCGGGCGCAGCGGATCAGCCGGCGGCAAACCCCACCCCCGCCCCCCCCCGCCCC
>DEKZ01000261.1 GCA_002354135.1 Massilia sp. UBA2709
ATGGTGCGGCCCTTCAGGCTCTCGAGCAGGGGGCGCAGGCCGGCGACCGGGCAGGCCGCGATCAGGAGCGGCGCCTCGTCTTCGCGGGCATCGGTCACGTGGGCCAGCGCCGCGTCGAAGTCGGCGCTCACGCGCAGGGCCGCGGGCAGGGGCTGGCCCGGCAGGTAGGCGGTGTTCTCGCGGGCGGCTTCGGTGGCGGCCATCTGCTCGGGATTGCGGCCCCACAGCAGCACATCATGGCGCGCGGCCACGGCGATCGCGACCGCAGTGCCCCAGGCGCCCGCGCCAAGGACGGTAATCTTGTTCATTTTTTTCAGTTCTTGCATGGTAAGGACTCAGAAGCCCCAGACGTCGGTGGCGCGCACGAAGCCGGTGATGCCGTCGCGGTGGCGCACTTGCGCCCAGCCGGCCGGTTGCGACGCCACCAGTTCGAGCAGCACGCCCTTGTCGGCGGTCATCACGACCGCTGCGGTGTCGTCGGGCGCGGCGCGTACCCGCGCCAGGGCGGCCTTCACGACGACATTCCGGTTCGCAGCCAGGCCCTTGGCTTCGGTCCAGGTCAGCGCGCCGTCGGCATCGCGCACCTTGACCCAGTCGCCGTAGCGCGCCACGACTTCGACCGGCATGCCGCGCGGCGCGACAAACAGCTTGGTGCCGCGTGCGGAAGGGGCGTCGTAGAGCACCACGGAGGGCGCACCGACGGAGCGGAAATCGAAGGCGGAAGCACTGCCGCATGCCAGCATCAGCAGCACGCTTGCGGCCAGTCGGGAGTAGGTCATCGCGGGCCCCGGGTTGGCAAACCAGACGCCAATTTGGCAGGAAGGGCAGGCGCCGCGCATGGTGCGTGACGCCTGCCCGTCAAGGATCTTGGAAGGACAGGAAACCCGCATGGGTGCCTGCCCTTGCGGCCACCCATGCGGGCGGCCCAGGAACTGCTTAGTTTGCCGGTGCGGCAGCGGCGGCTTCGGCCATTGCCTGGCGGCGCTGCTGGTAGAACACCTCGAAGTTGATCTCGGCCAGGTGCACAGGCGGGAAGCCGGCACGGGTGATCACGTCGGCGATGTTGCTGCGCAGGTAAGGGTAAACGATGTTCGGGCAGCCGATGCCCAGCAGCGGATCCATCTGCTCGGCCGGGATGTTGCGGGCTTCGAAGATGCCAGCCTGCTTGCCTTCGACCAGGAAAGCAACCTTGTCCTTGACCTTGGCGGTCACGGTGATGGTCACGGTCGACTCGTAGATGCCATCGGCGATCGCTTCGGCGCCGACGTCCAGCGAGACCTCGATGGTCGGGGCTTCCTGCTCGAGGAAGATCGCCGGGGAGTTCGGTTGTTCCAGCGACATGTCTTTCAGATAGACGCGTTGGATTTGGAATACTGGTTGCAGGTTTTCGTCAGACATGGAACGCTTTCGTTATGAAGTAAAAGGGACGGCAAGCGCCGCCCCCGATGGGCTTGGAGTCAAACGCACCGGCAATTGTATCAAAATCAATTTGGATGCAATAGCTCCGGCGAGGGGCCCCGCCCGGGCCCGTCAAATGGCCTTATTCGCCCTTGAGCAGCGGGTCCAGGCGGCCGGCCTGGTCCAGCGCATACAGGTCGTCGAAGCCGCCGACGTGGGTCTCGCCCACGTAGATTTGCGGCACGGTGCGACGGCCGGTCTTTTGCATCATGATCTGGCGCTGTTCCGGGTCGAGGTCGACGCGGATGCGCTCGATGTCGGTCACGCCCTTGGCTTCGAGCAGGCGCTCGGCGCGCACGCAGTAGGGGCAGCTGGCAGTGTGGTACAGGACAACGTGGGCAGTCATCATTCTTCCTTCCAATTCTGGGTTACTTGGTCACCGGCAAGCCGGCCGCGGTCCAGGCGTTGATGCCGCCTTCGAGGCTGAGCACGTCTTCGAAGCCGGCCGCTTTCAGCTGGCGTACGGCCTTGTCCGAGCGGGCGCCGCTCTGGCAGACGACGACGACGGTGCGGGTTTTCGATTTTTCCAGCTCGCCGATGCGATTGCTCAAGTCTGCCAGCGGAATGTTTTTCGCGTCGCGCAGATGGCTGGCCGCGAACTCGTCGGCGCTGCGCACGTCGAGGACCAGGGTCTTGCCGCGATTGATGAGCTGGGTCACCTGCAGCGCGGTCGCGCGGCGGCCCTTCGGCGCCAGGGTTGGCCACAGCAGCGCACCACCGGAAATGGCAGCAATTGCAACAATGAAGATATTATCGAGGATGAATTTCACAAGGCTTCCAATGGTTGAAGTCAATCCGAGCATTATAAAATAGAAGCCGGACCGGACATCTGTTGGGGCTTCGAAACCTTTTTCGCACTCTATAAAGACAAGCTTATGTACAAAATCGTATTCATGCGCCACGGCGAATCCACCTGGAACCTCGAGAACCGCTTCACCGGCTGGACCGACGTCGACCTGACCGAGAAGGGCATCAACGAAGCGCGCACCGCCGGCCGCGTGCTGCGCGAAGCGGGTTTCAGGTTCGACGTGGCCTACACCTCGGTCCTGAAGCGCGCGATCCGCACCCTGTGGCTGGCGCTGGACGAGATGGACCAGATGTACCTGCCGATCAAGAACGACTGGCGCCTGAACGAGCGCCACTACGGCGCCCTGCAGGGCCTCGACAAGGCCGAGACCGCCGCCAAGTTCGGCGACGAGCAGGTATTGGTCTGGCGCCGCAGCTACGACACGCCGCCGCCGGCCCTGGAAGCAACGGACGACCGCGTCTCCTTCAACGACCCGCGCTATGCCGGTCTCGATAAAGCGCAGATCCCGCTGACCGAATGCCTGAAAGACACCGTGGCGCGCGTGATGCCGGCCTGGAACGACGAAATCGCCCCGGCCATCCGCGCCGGCAAGAACATCCTGATCTCGGCCCACGGCAACAGCCTGCGCGCCATCATCAAGATGCTCGACAACATCAGCGACACCGACATCGTCGGCCTGAACATCCCGAACGGCCAGCCGCTGGTCTACGAACTCGACGAGAACCTGAAGCCGATCCGCCACTACTACCTGGGCGACCAGGAAGCGATCAATGCCGCCATGGCAGCTGTCGCCAACCAAGGGAAGGCGAAGTAAGTCTTGCGTTTTCCAGTCAAGAAGTCGGCCGGCAGCGCCCTGCTGTGCGGCCTGCTGGCCTGTGTGCTGGCAAGCGGAGCCCTGGCCGCCAAGCCTACCGAGCGCAGCCGCCAGAAAGCGGCTGCCGAGGCCAAGCGCGCCGGGATCCAGCAAAAACTGTCCGAGCTGAAGAAAGAAATCAGCCGTACCGAGGACCAGAAAGAAGACGTCGCCGACGACCTGGCCGAATCGGAAGCGGCGATCTCGAACGCCAACCGCGCGCTGCGCGACCTGGCCAACGAGCAGCAGGAAACCAATGCGCGCCTGCAGGACCTGGCCACCGAGCATGAGCGCCTGGCTCAAACAATTGTTGCGCAAAAAAAACAATTGTCGGCTTTGCTGCGCGAGCACTACGTTGCCGGCAACGAGGACCGCATCAAGCTGCTGCTCTCGGGCGACAACCCGAACCGTATCAACCGCGACCTGCAGATGATGGCCTACGTGTCGCAGGCCCAGGCGCGCCTGATCGCCTCGCTGAATGCGAACCTGGCGCAGGTGCAGGAAAACCGCGACAAGGTCGAGAACGCCAAGACTGAACTGGAAGAAATTGCACAGGAACAGCGCGATCAAAAGGCTGTCCTGGAGAAGGAAAAAGTGCGCCGCGCCGCGCTGTTGAACAGCCTGTCGAGCAAGCTGGTGGCCCAGCGCAAGCAGGCCGACACCCTCGAGCGCGACGAGCAGCGCATGAGCGGCCTGGTCGACCGCCTGACGCGCCTGATCCGCGAGCAGGCCGAGGCCGAGCGCAAGCGCC
>DEKZ01000260.1:0-3175 GCA_002354135.1 Massilia sp. UBA2709
GCCGGTTCGGCGGTCGCCAGCGTCAAGGGCGCCGCTGGCCGCGCGGGCAGCGCAGGCCTGCCGGCTTCCGCTTCGGTGGGCGGCTCGGTTTCGACGGGCGCGAGCGCTTCCGGTTCGAGCGCAGCTTCAGGCAATGGCACGGGCAGCGGCGCAGGCGCAAACTGAGCGCGCGGCCCAGTAAGCTCCCGCAGGAAAAGTGCGCAGAAAACCACACCCCGGGCGCGGGGTGTGGTTTCACTTATAGCAAAGCCGAATGTCTATATAGAAAATTGATCGTTCTTGCTCGAGTGCATATGTCATATACTCCACGGTTCGACAATTCAGCCGTTGGAGAAGTACTTGAAAACCCGCCGCACATTCATCGCCTGCGCCATCGCGCTGACCGCCCAACTGTCGCTTGCGGCAAGCGCCCACGCCGACCAGCTCGCCGACATCAAGAAGAAAGGCGAGATCGTCTTCGGCGTGCTCGGCACCGACGAACCGAACAGCTTCATCGATCCGAAGACGCGCGAACTGGTCGGTTATGAAATCGACATCGCGAAAGCCGTGGCGAGAAAGATCGGCGTCAAGCCGGTGTTCAAGCAGCTGTCGGTCGCCGCGCGTATCCCCGAGCTGCAGCAGGGCCACGTCGACGTGCTAGCCGCCACGCTCACCCACAACAAGGAACGCGAGTCCCAAGTCGATTTCGCGCTGACCCACTTCGTCACCGGCTCGAAAGTCATGGTGCGCGCCGCCAGCGGCATCACCGCGCTGCCCCAGCTGGCGGGCAAGAAGGTCGTCACCGTCCGCGGCGGCACCCAGGAAACGAATATCCGCGCCGCCGTCCCGACCGCCAACATCGTCACCTTCGAGAATACCCAGCAGGCCTTCCAGGCCCTGCAGCAGGGCAAGGGCATCGCCTACGTGAACGACGAGTCCTCGCTGCTGGCCGACTACGGCAAGCTGGGTCCGGCGGCGAAGAACTTCACCATCCTGCCGGCCAGCATCGGTGTCGAGTCGATCGCGCTCGGCCTGCGCAAGGGCGAGAAGAACCTGAAGGGCGTGGTCGACGCTACCCTGCGCGAGCTGGAAAGCAGCGGCGCGGCAAACGGACTCTTCAACAAATGGTATGGCCCGGGCACCCGTCCGAACATCGCCAAGCGCGCCTTCACCATCCATACCGACAAGATCTGAGCAGTTCCCGTTGCAATTTTTCGACCCTAGCATCCTGCAATCCGGCCAGTACCACGACTGGCTGGTGCAGGGCCTCATCCTTTCCCTGCAACTGACGGCCGCCAGCTTCGTGCTGGCGCTGCCGTTTGGCGCGCTCCTGGCGCTGATGCGCAGCTCGCCGAACCGCCTGCTGCAAGGCGTCGCCGCCACCATCGTCGAGGGCATCCGCAATGTGCCTTTGCTGGCCCACCTGCTGTTCTGGTATTTCGCCTTTTCCGAACTGCTGCCCGAGCCGCTCAAGATGGCGCTCTACGACAGCAACCCGGAAGCAATCTGCGCCGTCATCGCCCTGAGCCTGTACAGCGGCGTGCACATGGCCGAGGATATCCGCAGCGGCATCCGCGCGGTCCCGCGCGCCCAGGTCGAGGCGGCGCGTTCGCTCGGCCTGGGGCGCATCGCAGCCGTGCGCCTGGTCCTGATGCCGCAGGCGATCCGCATCGCCGTGCCGCCGCTGCTGTCGCAGACGGTCAACCTGTGGAAGGACACCAGCGTGGCCACGGTGATCGGCGCGGCCGAGATCATGTACCAGGCCGCGCGGGTGGAGACCGCGACTTTCCGCAGCGTCGAAGCGTTTACGTTCGCGACCCTGGCCTACCTGACCGTGTCGCTCGTGATTTCCCTGGGCGCCCAGCTCTACCAGCGCCGCTTCCCGGTGAGGACGGCATGATCGAACTGATCCAGGAATACTGGCTGTACTTCCTCGTCGGCCAATACCCGAACGGGCCGCTCGGCGGCCTGTCGCTGACCGTGCTGCTGTCCGGCGCCGCGCTGCTGCTGGCCATGCCGCTCGGCCTGCTGCTGGGCGTGGCCCGCGTCTCTCCCTGGCGCGCCCTGCGCTGGCCGACCGCCGTGCTGGTCCAGGTGGTGCGGGCGGTGCCGCTGCTGCTGGTCGTGTTCTGGGCCTACTTCTTCCTGCCTGCGGTGACGGGCGTGAAGACCGGCCAGGCGACGACCATGCTGATGACCCTGGTGCTGTTCGACTCGGTGTATCTCGCCGAGATCGTCGCCGCCGGCATCCGCGCCCTGCCGAAGGGGCAGATGGAAAGCGCCCGTTCGCTCGGCCTGGGCTACGTCCAGTCGCTGCGCCTGGTGGTGCTGCCACAGGCGCTGCGCCACGTGCTGCCCTCGCTGGTCAACCAGCTGGTGGCGACCATCAAGGCGACTTCGCTGGGCTACATCATCGGCCTGTCCGAGGTCTCCTTCATCGCCACCCAGGTCAATACCCTGGTGTTCACCAAAGCGGTCGAGGTCTACATCATCCTGGCGCTGACTTATTTCGTCCTGTGCTTCGGCCTGTCCCGGCTGGCCTTCCTGCTCGAACGCCGCCTCGGCCGTTCGGGCGCCCCGTTGTAAAGAAAGTTCGAACGATGATCGTTCTCGATAAAGTCAACAAGTGGTACGGCGACTACCACGCGCTGGTCGACGTGACCGAAACCGTCGCGAAGAACGAGGTCGTGGTTGTCTGCGGCCCCTCGGGCTCGGGCAAGTCGACCCTGATCCGCACCCTCAACCGCCTCGAGGAAATCGACGGCGGGCGCATCGCCATCGACGGGCGCGACATCCACGCGCGCGGCCTCGACGTGAATGCGCTGCGCGCGGGGATCGGCTTCGTATTCCAGCACTTCAACCTGTTCCCGCACCTGACGGCGCTGGAGAACTGCATGCTGGCGCCGGTGCACCTGAAGCGCGCGACGAAGGCCGAGGCGAAAGCCTATGCGCTCGAACTGCTCGACCAGGTCGGCCTGACGCACAAGGCGGATGCCTACCCGCACCAGCTTTCCGGCGGCCAGCAGCAGCGCGTGGCGATCGCGCGTGCGCTGGCCATGCGCCCGCCCATCATGCTGTTCGACGAACCGACCAGCGCGCTCGACCCGGAAATGGTGGGCGAAGTGCTGCAGGTGATGCGCAAGCTGGCCGGACAGGGCATGACCATGGTCTGCGTGACCCACGAGATGGGCTTCGC
>DEKZ01000260.1:3298-7735 GCA_002354135.1 Massilia sp. UBA2709
GGGTGCCCACCCTACGGTTCACGCCATCACGACTTCAACGCGCTCAAATCCAGTTCCACCCAGGTCGGCACGTGGTCGCTCGGCTTTTCGCGTCCACGCACCTCGTGGTCGGTGCCTGCGGCGCGCAAGGCCGGCGCCAAGCTGGGGCTGAGCAGCAGGTGGTCGATGCGCAGCCCGGCGTTGCGGTCATAGGCATTGCGGAAGTAATCGTAGAAGGTGTAGATCACCTCGTCTGGATGCATGGCGCGCAACGAATCCGTCCAGCCCTGGTTGATCAGGCGGTGGAAGGCCTCGCGGGTCTCGGGCCGGAACAGCGCGTCGTTGACCCAGCGCTCCGGCTTGTAGACGTCGAGCTCGGTCGGCATGACGTTGAAGTCCCCGGCAATCACCACCTTTGCTCCGGTATCGATGAGCTGGGCCGCGCGCGTGATCAGGCGCTCGAACCAGGCCAGCTTGTAGTCGAACTTCGGTCCTGGCGCCGGATTGCCGTTGGGCAGATACAGGCCGCAGACCACGATGTCGTTGACCACCGCTTCCAGGTAGCGGCTCTGCTCGTCGCTCGGGTCGCCGGGCAGGCCGCGCGTGACCTCGACCGGGTCAAGTCCGCGCGCCAGGATCGCCACCCCGTTCCAGCTCTTCTGGCCCTGCCAGATCGCGCCGTAGCCGGCGGCGTTGATTTCCGCCAGCGGGAAACGCTCCTGGGGCGCCTTCAGCTCCTGCAGGCAGGCGACGTCAGGTTTGGTTTCTTCCAGCCACTGGAGCAGGGCGCCCAGGCGGCTGCCGATGCCGTTGACGTTGAAAGTGGCGACGCGCATGGATTCTCCGATGTGATGAGTTGATGGTGTTGTAGCGCAGCGGACACGATGCAGGCGCACGGCAGCGATCCGCCATGCATGAGCCCGTCACGTACGGCCGAGCGTGCGCCGAAAAAATTACAAAAAAGATATCATGAGATTTTACACACCACCCATCGGAGATGCTCATGTTTAAGAACACCCTGCGCGCCCTTACCGCTTCCCTGCTGCTGGCCGCGACGGCCCAGGCCTCGGCAGGCGGCTGGGTCTACAAGACCCTGGACGTCGAGGGCGTGCTGGTCGAGGCTGTCGGTCCTGCGCAGCGCTGCCCGTCGAAATTCGGCGGCACCATCAGCGGCCACGGCGAGAGCGCGCTGATGGGCAAGGTGGTCTTCATCGCGACCGACTGCATCACCCCGGTCGGCCCGCTGTTCAACTTCAGCGGCGGCAAGTTCATCGTGATGACCACCTCGGGCGACCAGATCTTCGCCAACTACAGCGGCCAGTTCGTGCCGACCGGCGAGGGCACGAAATACGTCTTTTCCGGCGCCAGCTTCCAGGTCACCGGCGGCACCGGCAAGTATGCCCGCATCACCGGCGGCGGCACCCTGACCGGCGGCGAAGACATGGCCACCGGCCAGGGCACGATCAAGCTGTCGGGCCGCGTGCTGCACAAGGAAAAATAAGTCCGGACGGGGCCCCGGCTCAGCGCCGGCCGCGCGCGGGCGGCGGCGTGACCAGCATCAGGCGCGCGCCGGGCGACTTGGTGCGCGCCTTCAGCCACGCCTGGGCGCGCTCCAGCTCGTCGGGCTTGAGCGCGCGCTTGCAGCGGGCGCTGAGGATCGGGACCTGCTGCGCGCTGCCGTCCTCGGCGGCGGTCACCACCACGTTCCCCACCAGTACGTCGGTGCAGTCCGGATACTGGGCGGTCAGCTCGGCGGCGATGTCGAGCGCGGTCTTGTCCCAGGCGGCGCGGCGCGCGAGCTGCTCGCGCAGTTCGGCGATGGCGGCGTCGCGTTCGCGCAGCCCGTTCTGGGTGTCGCGGAAGATCTCGGCAAGGATATCGGCTTTCAGGGTGGTCACGTCGACCCGGCTGTCCTCGGCCTGGTGCACCACCAGCCGCGTCCCGGCCAGGCCTGCCCCCGCAAGTTTCTTCTCGATGGCGCCGATGGCTTCGGCCGGCATGCGCGCGCCAACCAGGGTCAGTTCGATCTTGCGGTCCAGGGCCGACAGGCTGGTGTCGACCACGTGGGTCTGGGCGCCGTGGAATTCCTGGCGCACGAATTGGCGGGCGCGGCTGTCGAAGACTTCGCGGTCGACCAGCTGGATCGCCAGGTAGATGCTGGGGAGGGCGGTCAGCGTCACGACGGCGATCAGGGTGCGCTTGACCCGGCGCTCGACGCGCGGGTCGACGAACTTGCGGTGCGGCAAGCGCAGGTATTCGATGACGATCACGGTCGACGCCGCAATGAACACGCAGTTGATCGAGAACAGGTAGAAGGCGCCGCCGAACATGCTCCAGTCGCCGTTGGCCAGGCCGTAGCCGGCCGTGCACAGCGGCGGCATGAGGGCGGTGGCGATCGCCACGCCCGGGATCACGTTCGATTTCTCGCGGCGCGTGATGCCGATGATGCCGGCCAGGCCGCCGGCCAGGGCGATCAGCACGTCCCACAAGCTGGGCGTGGTGCGCGCCAACAGCTCGGACTGGGCTTCCTGCAGCGGTGTCAGCAGGAAGTACAAGGTCGAGGTCGCGAGGCTGATGCCGGCCGCGATGCCGAGATTGAGCAGGGAGCGCCGGATCAGCGGGAAGTCGAAGATGCCGATGCCGTAGCCGATGCCGACGATCGGGCCCATCAGCGGCGAAATCAGCATCGCGCCGATGATCACCGCCGTCGAGTTCGTGTTCAGGCCGATCGAGGCCACCAGGATCGCGAAGATCAGGATCCAGGGCGTGGCGCCGCTCAGTTCCACGCCGGCGCGGATGCTCTTGTCGATGACGTCGTCGTCCGCCTTGTCGTGCAGCAGGCTGAAGCGGTGCGAGACGGTCGGCGGCGGCTCGGGCGGAGACGCGGGCGACGCCGTGTCGAGCAGGGCGGTGGGGTCGGGGCGGCTCATGCCTGCCTCCGGCGTGCGGATGCCGCGCGGGTGCGCAGGCTGGCCGGCAGCCCGGCAAGGCAGGAGAAGAAAAGGACGTGGTGCATAAAGACTCCTTGCGGTCCGTGCGCCATGCGTGCGCCCGGCGACAGAAAGAAGCGATTGTTGCCCAAAGTCCCTATTTGTACAAATCTATTTGGCTGAGCTGGACAAAGTGCCAAGACCCTCGTCCTAGCGCTTCGCTTCGATGTCGGCGATGAGTTCTTCCATTTCGGCGATTTCCTTGAGCTGGGTCGCGGCGATCCTGTCGGCCAGGCGGCGCACGCGCGGGTCGGCGATCCGTGCCCGCGTGCTGGTGAGGATGGCGATCGAGTGATGCGGGATCATGGCGCGCATATAAGCCGTGTCGTCGACGGTGGCCTGGCTGCGCACCAGCCAGAGGGAGAGGCAGAACACGCCGATGCTGCCGGCAAGGATGGCCAGCTTGGTGTTGCGACGAGGGTACATCTTCCACATGAAGACCAGCATCACGGCGGACATGGCCGCGCCCATCAGCAGGGCCATCCAGGCCCGGGTCTGGCTGAAGAAGACGTCCGCGTAGCGGTAGGTGTTCAGGTACATCAGGGCGAACATGATCAGGGTCGACGCGGCGATCATGCGCGCGAAGACGCCATAGCGCATCATCGGCATTGCTTTCTGTTCCCCGGCGCCGGGGGCGGGCTGGTTTTCCATGGTCCTTGCTCCTTCGAAGGTGGGGGGCGCGGGTGGCAAGCCCCGCTCATGGGTGACAGTCTGTCATGAAGGGCGCAGGCGCAGCGTCCGCTTGGCTCCTGTCACATTCCTACAAATGTAATTGTATCGAGAGTAATTTATCGGTATGATGGCAGCGGGCGCCCCAGGGCTCCCTTTTTCTTTTCTCCAGACAAAAAGCGGTCAGGTCAGATGACAGGGACAGATCCGGGCGGTCCGCCGCCGGAAGGCGGCGAGCACCCTGCGCCCAGGAGCGGGCGCGGGCATGACTGGCGCCATGCGATGCGCTCCGAGTTCTCCGACTGGCAGCGATGGTGGGGCAGGGCGGTCGTGGTCGGCCTGGCTGTGCTTTCCGGCCTGGTCATCGTCGGCTTCACGGCGCTGGCGGAGCAGGCTGCGGATCTGTTCGGCCACCTGCGCGCGACCTGGTGGTGGAGTCCCCTCCTGTGGACGCCGCTGGTCGCCGCCGCCATCGTCTGGTGCACCCGTCGCTTCGCCCCCGGCGCCGCCGGGTCCGGCATCCCCCAGGTGATGGCCGCCCTCGATTCCGGGGTCGACAGCGGCTCGCGCGGCCTGTTCGTGTCGGTGCGCCTGAGCCTGGCCAAGATCCTGCTGACCGCCGGCGGCCTGCTGGGCGGCCTGTCGCTGGGTCGCGAAGGCCCGTCGGTGCAGATCGCGGCCGGCGTCATGCTGCAGGCGCGCCGCCTGATTCCGCAACACCGCAGCATCCACGTGCACGGCCTGCTGGTGGCCGGGGGCGCGGCCGGCATCGCCGCCGCCTTCAATACGCCGCTGGCGG
>DEKZ01000259.1 GCA_002354135.1 Massilia sp. UBA2709
GGGCGCCCTGTGCCCACGCGTGATACTCCCATGGTGTTGGCGCATCAGGGCGGGCCAACAATGTTCATCGGTCACGCGTGGGCACAGGGGCGCCCACCCTACGTGTCTTTTGCCGATGGCAGGTTTGTCCACCAACAAAAACGCCCCGCAAGCGGGGCGTTCTCTCGTCCGGCGAAAGAGAACCTTAATTCGTCTTGCCGGTCTGGTTGCCGATCACGCCGCCCACGGCTGCGCCGCCGACCGTGCCGACAGCGCTGCCGCCGGTCAGGGCGCCGCCGATGACCGCGCCGGCGCCGGCGCCGATGGCGGTGTTCTTGTCCTGCTGGGACATGCCCGAGCAGCCGGTCAGGCCCAGGGCCAGGGTCGCGATGGTTGCGCTCACTGCCAGTTGTTTGATGTTTTTCATGATGATCTCCTTTGGTGGGTTTAGAACCTATTTCAGTAGGGAGTGAGTCGTTGCTGACGCGCCTGACAAGCGGGTGCTGCGTTGCTCGTCGTTGCATGGAAGGCCATGCGGCCTCCTCGCGCCTTGCCCGCGCTCGCCATGCATCGCCATCAACTTCCTCCTCCCTACTGAAACAGGTTCTTACTTCAGGCGCAAATCGTTGCGTACCGACTTGACGCCCTTCACGGTGCGCGCAACCGACGCTGCGGTTGCCACGTTATCCGCCGAGCTGACGTAGCCACTCAGCTGGACGATTCCTTCCCTGGTCGCGACCTCGATGTCCGCCGCCTGCAGCTCGGGCGCCTGCCTGATCGCTGCCTTCACCCCGCTGGTGATCGCTGCGTCCTCGACGGGCGGCGCCTGGCTCGATGCGGGACCGGAGGCGCAGCCGCCCGTCGCCATCCCCAGGGCCAGGGCCGTGAGCAGCGTCACGGCCGGTTTCCAGTGCCTCATGCGTGTTCCTCGAATGCCGACTTCCTGTCCGGCGATGTTGTCAGCATAGGGCAGCGCGGCCGTGTGATCTGTTCGGCAACACACACTAGCGCTGGCCCTGTTCCCGGCATGGTGTCAGCGTGTCTTGGTCTTGCCAGGCGGCGGCGCGGTGGGCTTGGCTTTCGCCAGCGCCACCAGGCGGCCGCAGTCGCTGTCCTCGCCCGGCCCGGTATTGATCAGGGGGATCAGGGCCGCCACCGGCGCCGCGATCGTCGCCAGCGCCGCCGCGCCGCCGGCCTTCAGGGCCAGCACGCCCTTGTCGACCGAGACGTCGGGCTTGCTGAACGGGCCGCGCACGTACAGGGGCGAGCGCAGGGTGAACAGGCGCAGGGCCTTGGTCTCGGGGTGGATCGTCAGGTCCAGCGCCTCGTTGGCCAGGTTCACCGTGCCGTCGACGTTGATGATCGCCTCCTTGGTGTCGACCACGAAGACCTGGGACTGCATCACGCCCTTCTTGACGTCGAAGTCGGCCGCCAGGCAGTTCAGCTGGACCGGCTTGTCGCCGAACAGCTTGGTGACGATGATGTTGCCGACGTTCAGGCCCATCATCTCGAGCAGCATCTTGCTGATGGTGCCCTGGTTGACCAGGGCCTTCAC
The DNA here is from genome assembly GCA_002354135.1 of Massilia sp. UBA2709. GTDB lineage: Bacteria > Pseudomonadota > Gammaproteobacteria > Burkholderiales > Burkholderiaceae_D > Telluria. The sequence goes on from DEKZ01000259.1 coordinate 1,535, forward strand.
TTCGCCGTTCGAGGAGCCGAGCAGGGCTGCAACCGAGGTGCCGGTGGCCGAGAGCTGGGCGTCGCCATTCACCTGGCCGACGGTGGCCTGCATCTGTTCGATGGTCGGGAACAGCTGCTTGATCTGGATGTGGCGCGCCTGCACCTTGGCGGTGGCGGCGATCGTATTGCCCGCCTTGCCGCTGCCGTCCAGGCGGATGGTCGAGCGCAGGGTGCCGCCGGCCACGCCGAAGTCGAGCGGGGCGAGGGTGATCACGCCATCCTTCATGATCAGGTGGGCCGAGAGCTTGCTGATCGGCAGGGTCTTTTCGCGGACAATCTTGTCCGCCGCGTAGCGCACATCGGCGTCTATTGCTTTCCATCTCTCCGTGCGGAATTCCTCGACCGGCAGCACCTTGCCGCCCGGCTGCACCGCTTCCACGCCGCGCGCCTTCTTGCTTTCGTTCGAGTCGGCGCCGACCAGGGGACCGAGGTCTTCGAACACCAGCTTGTTCGAGGCGACGTTGCCCGACAGCTTGCCGCGCGGCTTGCCGCCCTCGTAGACCAGCTTGCCGTGGATGTCGCTCGAGCCCACCTTGCCCTTGAAGTTCTCGTAGGTCCAGCGGCCGTATTCGCGGTCGAGCTCTCCGCGCAGGCGGCCCGAGGTCGAGAAGGCCGGGGTTTCCGGCAGCGTGATGCCGGTGAAGTTGTACAGGCGCGCCATGCTGCGTCCGGCCAGTTCGAGCTGCAGGTCGACGGCCTTGAGCTTGGCCGGCGCGGTGACCGTGCCCTCGATCGCGATGCGGCTCGGTCCGCTGCGCATGTCTGCCTGCACCGGGTAGGGCGTATCCTGGTCCTTCAGCGACAGCACTTGGCCGACCTTGCCGCCGCCGGTGACCGGGGCGCCGTTATAGCTGCCGCCCACCTCGAAGCCGATGCCGTATTTCGGGTCCTTGTCCAGCGTGCGGACGTGGGCCGTCACGTTTCGCCTTGGTGACCGCGTCGACGAAGTGCACGACGCCGTCGGTCAGGACCACGCGCTCGAGGTCGAGCTTCCACTTCGATTCCTCTTCCTTCTTCTTGTAGACCCAGTTGTAGTGCTCGCTGTCGGTGCGCACCAGGTCGACGCGCGGCGAATCGAAGCGCAGCACCGGAATGCCGATCGTGTGATGCAGCAGGCCCAGTGGATTGAGCGAGAACGAGAACTGGCGCACGGCGGCCATGTCCGCCTGCTTCATGTGCGCGGGGTTCCCCACATGCACGTCGTTGGCGATCAGGTGCGGCCAGGGCAGCCAGTCGCGCAGGTGGCGGTCGGCCGGCGCCATGCTGCGCGCCGGGATTTCCCATTGCACGGCGAGATTGCCGCGGATCGCGAACGGGCGCTCGATCGCTTCGCTCACCTTTGCATTGAGCCAGGGGCGCGCCTTGTTCCAATCGAAGGTCAGGATGAAAATAACGGCGATGACGGGGATGGCAACCAGGACGCCGATCACGCCGAGCAGGACCTTCCTGCGGCGGCCATTGTGCGGCCTGGCGGCGTTGCGCTGGGGAGGTGTTGTATCGGGCATGACGATCCTTCGCTGGGAGTCAGTCGTGAACCCAGCTTAGCGCAAAGCTCCCCGTCATCAATGTGCGGTGTCGCACGCTGCAAATGGATGAGCCTTTCGAAGTGCCGTCAGTGTGCGCTAGCGAACCGAACTCGGCCGATAACAGGCTTATAACGTTAACAACTTCCTCACATAAACAGGAGAGCAGGATGGATACCAAATCCTTGAACAATCGACTCGTCGGCGGCGCAATGCTGGCCGCGCTGCTGGCCTTGGGCGGCTGCGCCAGCCAGAAGGCGCCGGCCACCGCCGACGTCGCCGTGTCGCGCAATGCGGTCCAGAACGCGGTGCAGGCCGGCGCGGCCGAGCTGGCCCCGGCCGAGATCACGGCTGCGCGCGCCAAGATGATGCGCGCCAACGAGGCGCTCGCCGCCCAGGACTACAAGC
>DEKZ01000392.1:0-16482 GCA_002354135.1 Massilia sp. UBA2709
AGGGCGCGCACCTCGGCCAGGGCCTGCGGATCGACGCGGCGGCCCTTGGGCGCCTCGCGCTTGCGCTGGCGGCTCGGGCCGGCCGGCGCGATCGGGATGACGGGGTGGTTCATGTCTGTCTCCAGGACGGCAGCCTGGCGCGGGGGCCGGTTGCCTTGTCATCATGCTTATAGTTCAAGCATATGCCAGTTTTCCCGTCAGTTCAATGAATGCTGCATGGCCTGCCCGCGGCCCGCCCCCTAGCGCCGCCGCTTCTTCCAGTTGTAGTCCGGCCCGGTGACATCCACGCCCGGGTGGCCGACCACGTCCGGGTGCTCGGAACACATGGTCACGAAGCGCACGCCCTCGCCGCTGCGCTGGCGCTTGCGTAACTCTTCCATGAACCCCATGGCCTTGACCATCTCGTCGGTGGCGAAGGCCTGGGCATGCGGTGTGGTTTCCGTTTCCTCGACCATTGTCCAGTACACCATGTACATCGGCTGACTCCTTTCACCGGCCAGAATGTCTTGCCGAACAGGCAATTATGACACAATTTTGCATTTCATGGACTCGCAATGTCGCACGTTTTAGAGACAGATCAATGTTATTTAGCAGAGGAAACGGATACGAAGACAAAAAGTAGGACTAGTCCGAAATTTCCTCGTTATGTTCGCCATCTCACACAAACAGGGCTATGAGGCCGTTAGGCTTTAGGTTGTCTTCACTAAAGCAGGTAGACCCTCATGAACATTGACAAGCAAATCCAGCCGGAATCCGTACCAGAGCTGGCGCTTTGGGGCGGACTCGAATGCACCGTCAACCGCGTACGCGATCGATATTTCAGTCAGATGGACCGCAACGGCCACGCTGACCGCCTCCAGGACATCGAGCGCTTCGCCTCGCTCGGCATCAAAGCCATCCGCTATCCCGTGCTGTGGGAGCGCACCGCGCCGAACGGCATCGAGAGCGCCGACTGGTCCTGGTCCGATGCACGTCTTCCTGCCCTGCAGCGGCTCGGCGTCACCCCGATCGTCGGCCTGGTCCACCATGGCAGCGGCCCGGAGCACACCAGCCTGGTCGACCCAGCCTTCCCCGAAAAGCTCGCCGAGTACGCCGGTGCGGTAGCTGCACGCTACCCCTGGGCCGAGTACTACACCCCGGTCAACGAACCGTTGACCACGGCGCGCTTCTCGGGTCTGGCAGGCGTCTGGTACCCCCACGGGAAAAGCCATCAGACCTTCGTGCAGGCGCTCCTGATCGAGAGCCGCGCCACGGTGCTGTCGATGCGCGCCATCCGCGCCGTCAACCCCGAGGCCAAGCTGGTGCAGACCGACGACCTGTCGAAAACCTACGGCACGCCCGAGATGCAGTGGCTGGCGGACTTCTTCAACGAACGGCGCTGGCTGGGCTGGGACCTCCTGTGCGGCATGGTCGACCAGGAACACGCGCTGTGGGATTACCTGCTCAAGTCCGGCGCAACGCCGGAAGACCTGCTGTGGTTCCGCGAGAACCCCTGCCCGCCCGACATCATCGGCGTCAACTACTATGCCACCAGCGAGCGCTGGCTCGACCACCGCACCGAGCGTTATCCGAAGGACCGCTGCCACGAGTACGACGGCGTGCCCCATGCGGACATCGAAACCCCGCGCGTGCTGGCCACGCCGACCCCGGGCATCGGCCCGCTGCTGCAGGAAACCTGGGAGCGCTACGGCCTGCCGATCGCGATCACCGAGGCCCACATCGACGCCAACCGCGAAGACCAGATGCGCTGGCTGCTCGAGATCTGGAATGCGGCCAAGAAGGTGCAGGCCGGCGGCGCCGACGTGCGCGCTGTCACGGTCTGGGCCCTGCTCGGCTCCTACGACTGGAACTGCCTGGTGACCGAATGCCGCGGCTATTACGAGCCGGGTCCGTTCGACGTGCGCGGGCCGGAGCCGCGTCCGACCGCGGTGGCCACCCTGATGCGCGAACTCTCGTCCGGCCGTCCGCTGACCAATCCGGTGCTGCAGGGCCAGGGCTGGTGGCGCCGGCCCGGGCGCTTCCTGTGCAAGCCAGTCGCCACGCGCACGGCGGTGGCCGACATCGCGGTGCGCAACCAGTTCAAGTCGCAGCACGTGCAGCCCATCCTGATCACCGGCGCCACCGGCACCCTGGGCTCGGCCTTCGCCCGCATCTGCGAAAAGCGCAACCTCGCACACCACGTGCTGACGCGCCAGGAGATGGACATCACCGATCCGGCCTCGGTCGAAGCGGCGATCCAGCGCTTCAAGCCCTGGGCCATCATCAACGCCGGCGGCTACGTGCGCGTCGACGAGGCCGAGACCGATGCCGAAGCCTGCATGTTCGCCAACACGCACGGCCCGACGGTGCTGGCCCTGGCCTGCATCCGCCACGCGATCCGCTTCATAACCTTCTCGAGCGACCTGGTGTTCGACGGCGGCAAGGACACGCCCTACGTCGAGTCCGACCCGGTGGCGCCGCTGGGCGTCTACGGGCGCAGCAAGGCAGAAGCCGAGCGCCGCGTGCTGGAAGCCGACCCGCAGGCGCTGGTGATCCGCACCAGCTCCTTCTTCGGCCCCTGGGACCGCCATAACTTCGTGACCCAGGCGCTCCATGCCCTGCGGTCGGGCCAGCCGTTCGCGGCGTCGAACGACCTGGTGGTTTCGCCGACCTACGTCCCCGACCTGGTCAACACCAGCCTCGACCTGCTGATCGACCGCGAGCGCGGCATCTGGCACCTGAGCAACGGCGAAGCCGTGACCTGGGCCGAACTGGCGCGCAAGGCGGCCGACGTGGCGGGCATCGACGCCGGCAGCCTGCAGGAGCGTTCAGCGGCCGAATCCGGCTACGTGGCGGTGCGTCCCCACTACTCGGCCCTGGGCAGCGAGCGCGGCCTGCTGCTGCCCTCGCTCGACGACGCCCTGGCGCGCTACCTCAAGGCGCTCGAGGAGCACGCCAGCGACGACGGCGAACTCGCCGGCGAAGCGGCGCACTACGCGAGCTGACGCGGCTTGACGGCCCTGCCGCCGCCCGGCGCGAGCATGCGCTGGCGGCGGTTTTCATTTGCGGCCCCGCCCGTGGCCCGCACGCCGCCGGGCCGATCGGGTAACATTGCGCCTGTGCCGGCATCGTCCGGTCATTCAGCATCCTTACAGGCTTACCTTGAAAATACTTGTCATCAGTCTTCCGAAGAGCGTCGAGCGGCGCGCCCGCGCGGCGCAGAAACTCGGCGAGCGCCATCTCCCCTTCGAATTCATCGACGCCGTCGACGGCCGGGTCGACAAGCATCCCTACCTCCAGCACTACGACGAGAAAAGCTTCCTGGTGCACCGGCGCCGGCGCGCCGCGCCGGGCGAGCTGGGCTGCTATGTCAGCCACCTGCTGGCCTGGGAACGCTGCATCGCGCTGAACGAACCGGTGGTGGTGCTGGAAGACGATTTCGAGCTCACCCCCGACTTCGAAGGCGGCGTGGATTATGTCGGCCAGTTCGCCGAGAAGGTGTCGTTCGTGCGCCTGGAGCCGCTGGAGAAGCACACCGTCATCACCTCGGACAAGGGGGGGCGTTTCAGCCTGGTCAAGCAGCTCGACGTCGGCATGTGCATGACCGGCTACGTGATCACCCCGCACGGCGCGAAGCGCCTGCTGGAACATGCGCGCACGATCCGCGCGCCGATCGACCTGTTCCTGAAGTACACCTTCGACCACGGGGAGCTGATCCATGCCGTGGTGCCGCACGGCGTCTATCCGACCCACGCCGATTCCGTGATCGGCATCGATGTGCGCAACCAGCGCGAAAAGGGGTTCATGCTGGGGTTGAAGCGGTTTGCTTATAAGACCTTCTATCGCTTCGCCAACCTGTTTACCAACCTGGCGAACGGGTTGCGGAAGTTCTAACGGCCACGCGGCTATTCTTGCGTCATGGTGGGCACGGGGCGCCCACCCTACGGATCAGCATCCGTTGCAGGTCGGTCTGTCGTAGGGTGGGCGCCCCGTGCCCACCTTTCAGATTAGCCAATACCATCAAGAAAAACGCCTCGGGTTGCGGCGCGCAACCCGAGGCGTTTTTCGTTTCTCCCTCGACCGTTGCCGGCTTGCGTCAGGCGTTGGTCGCCGCCGCAAACTGCAGGCGGTACAAATTCGCGTACATGCCGTTCGCGGCCAGCAGCTCGTCGTGCGTGCCCTGTTCGACGATGCGGCCCGCTTCCATCACCACGATGCGGTCGGCCCGTTCGATGGTCGACAGGCGGTGCGCGATCACGAGCGTGGTGCGGCCCGACATCAGAGTGTCGAGCGCGGCCTGGACCGCGCGCTCGGATTCGTTGTCGAGCGCGGAGGTCGCCTCGTCCAGGATCAGGACCGGCGCATCCTTGTAGATCGCGCGCGCGATCGCCACGCGCTGGCGCTGGCCGCCCGACAGGCGCATGCCGTTCTCGCCGATCTTCGCTTCCACGCCTTCCGGCAGTTTCGCCACCACGTCGGTCAGGTGGGCGGCCTTGATCGCCGCCGCCAGGCGCTCGTAGTCGATATCGTCGGCGCCGTAGGCGATGTTGGCGGCCAGCGTGTCGTCGAACAGCACCACGTTCTGGCTCACCATCGCCAGTTGCTGGCGCAGGCTGGCCATGGTCAGCTCTTCATACGGAATGCCGTCGAGCAGGATGCGTCCGCCCTGCGGGTCGTAGAAGCGCGTCACCAGGTTGACAAAGGTCGACTTGCCGCCGCCCGAGACGCCCACCAGGGCCACCGTCTGCCCCGGCTGCACGTCGAGCGTGATGTCGGAGAGGGCCGGCGCCTGGGCTCCCGGATAGGTGAAGCTCACGTGCTCGAACTGCAAATGGCCCTGGGCGCGCTCGATCGTCCGCGTGCCGGGGTCGTGCTCGACCGGCGCGTCGATGATCGAGAACACGGTCTCTGCGGCCGCGATCCCGCGCTGCATCGGGCCATTCACCTCGGCCAGGGACTTGAGCGGCGTGAGCAGCATCAGCATCATGGTGGTGAAGTTGGTGAATTCGCCGACCGTCATGTCGGACTGGATCGCCATCACGATCACCACCGACACCGCCACCGCGGTGGCCACCTGGGTGATCGGCGTGGTGGCGGCAAAGGCGACCGTCATGCGCTGCGAGAAGCCGCGCATGGCTTCGCTGCGCCGCTCGAAACGGCGGCGCTCGTAGCTCTCGCCGGCAAACACACGGATCACCTGGTGGCCGCGCGTGGCTTCCTCGACCACCTGGGTCATCTCGGCGGTGACGCGCTGGTTCTCGCGGTTCAGGCGGCGCAGGCGGCCGGTGGTGGTGCGCACGATCACGGCGGTCAGCGGCACCACGACCATCGCGATCAGGGTCAGGCGCCAGTTCAGGTACAGCAGCGCGCCGAGCAGGCCGACGACCACCAGCACGTCGCGCACGTAGGCGACGAAGACCGAGTTGATCATGTCGACCACCTGGCGCACGTCGCCGATCACGGTATTGATGATCTTGCCGGTCGACTCCTCGTGGAAGCGCGCCACCGGCAGGCGCAGCACGCGCGAGAAGGCCATGCGGCGCAGGTCGTTGAGCACGCGGCTCAGGACCCAGTTGTTCAGGTAGGCGGTCGAGAAGGTGAACACCCCGCGCAGCGCGAAGATCGAGATCAGGATGCCGGGCACCAGCCATAAACTGAATTCGACCTTGTTCGGGCCGAAGCCCTTGTCGAGCAGCAGTTCGAGCGCCTTGGCCAGCAGCGGCTGGGTGGCCGCGGTGCCGGCCATCGCGAACAGCGCCAGGAAGGCGCGCGAGCGGTAGGGTTTGACGATCGCCAGCAGGCGTTTGACGATGGTGCTAGTTTCCAAATTTTTCTTTCTGGTTCAGGCAAAGGCCCATGAGGATGAAAACCATGAGCGCGTAGAACATGCTGGGCTTTACCGACCAGAACATCGTGTCGGTCAGGCTGAAGCCGAAGTAGCTGAGCGGAATCAGCATGCCGGCCAGCGCGAGCGCATATCGGGGGGGCTGGCGCCCGGCCGCCTGCCTGGCTTCGCGTGCGAAGAACACGAACGGCGCAACCAGGATGCCGAGCCATGCCAGCAGCCCGGGCACGCCGCCGCTGACGAGCGCATCCAGGGCATCGTTGTGCAGGTGCAGCGGCGCCAGCGCCACCGGATCGAGGCGGCCCTCGGCGACGTATTCCTTCATTCGGGCATGCGCGAGCGCCGGTTCGCGCCCCAGCAGGGGCCGCTCCGCGATCAGCATGCCGGCGCCCTTCCACAGCTCGAGCCGGATCCCCACGTTCGTGAACTTGTCGCCGCCATTGTTCCACGCACGCACGTCGCTGATCGCCTGCGCTATCCGGTCCTGCATGCCGCTGGACGGAATGAAGTACAGCGACGCCACCAGCGCCAGGCCGGCGGGCAACAGCACACGCATGCGCGTGCTGCGCATGATGAAGACATGGCGCCCGAGCAGCAGGGCTGCCAGGCCGAGCGCCACCCAGGCGCCGCGGGTCGCGCTGACGAACGAAGCGAGCAGGCCGGCAAGCGCGCCGAGCAGCAACCACAGGATCTGGGTCCGGCGCTGGCTGACATCGATCGCGGCCGCCAGCGCGACCAGGCTCAGGCACACGGCCATGTCGCCGAAGATCACCGCATTGGTCAGCCCCCCAGGCCGCTCGATGTCCAGGACGACACGCTGGTAGCCCACCAGCAGGAAGGCGCCCACGGCGCCGACGGCGGCGCCCCAGTACAGCGCACGGCGCGGCGGCGCCACAGCCAGCACCACCATGAGCGCGCTGACGGCGCAGAACATGCGCAGCGGCTTCTCCACGCTGTTGAGGGGCTGCTCGGGCCGCAAGGCGAAAAAGGCCAGCGTCACGGCAAAGTTGAAAGCGAAAGCCAGCACCACCCAGCGCACGGCGGGCCAGTGGCGCGCCAGCGCCTGCCGGCCGTCGCGCCAGACGAAAGGCAGGGCCAGCACAAAGAGGAAACTGCCGAGGCCAATGCCGAACGATGTGATGAGACTGAGGGCGGGGATCAGGAAGACCAGGGCGCCGGTCCATGGCAGCGATGAGGCCAATCGGGTCGCTTGCGTATTTTTATTCATCACAGCGTGGAGATTATTCATGCTCGACAATACAACTTGATTGACACCATGTTGCCGGGGCCCGATCCGGGCGATCCGACGGATGTGGTGATGGACAGGACGACAAGAAATCCGTCCATTATCGCCCCATGGTGCCATAGCTGCCAACACAAGTGGCCGCGTACGCTGGCGGCCCCGCTCCGCCGCGGACAAGAAGGGGGCTGCGTGAGTGACGCCGGGCCAGGCCGGTATCGGCTGCGCCTGGCGCGTCCTCAGTACTCGACCGCCACGTCCTTCGCGCCCAGGTTCAATTCGAGCGCGTGCTTGAGCGCGTCCGACGGCGCCACGCGCCATTCGTCGCCCAGCTGCAGCGTGCACTCGATGCCCTGGGGTTTCACGCGCAGGCTGACCGGCAGCCCGTCCGGGTTGCGGTAAGGCGCCAGCACCTCGGCCATCTTTGCCGGGCTGATCGTGCATTCGATGTCCATTTCCAGCTTGTGGCCGTAGTGGATGCGCGCGGCGGCGATGTCGAACACCTTCTCGGCCGTGATGCGCAGGCCGCCGTTGAAGCGGTCTTCCGACACCTTGCCCACCACCAGCAGGAATTCGTCTTCCTTGAAGATGTTCTTGTGGGCCTCGAGCAGCTCGTTGTAGATCGTGACCTCGACCACGCCGGTCTTGTCGTCCAGCGCCACGATCAGGATCTTGCCGCGCTGGGTCATCTGGGTACGCACCCCCGTGATCACGCCGCACAGCATGCGCGGCTCGCGCGAAGGCTCCAGGTCCTTCAGCTTGGTCTTGGCGAAGCGCCGCACTTCCTGCGCATACGAGTCGAACATGTGGCCCGACAGGTAGTAGCCGAGCGCGATTTTCTCTTCCGCCAGCTTCTGGCGGTCGGTCCAGGGCGTCGCCTTCACGTAGTCGGGCGGCGCGATCAGGTCGGAGTCGTCGCCGCCGAACAGGCTGACCTGGTTGGCCGCGGCCGCCGCCTGCCCCGCCGCTTCCATGGCAAAGGCGACCGAGGCCAGCAGCACGGCGCGGTCGACCCCGAAGGCGTCCATGGCGCCGGCGCGGATCAGCGACTCGATGGTGCGGCGGTTGATCTGCTTCTTGTCCACGCGCTTGCAGAAGTCGAACAGGTCCTTGAACTTGCCGCCCTCTTCGCGCGCCGCGATGATCGCCTCGATCGCACCCTGGCCGGCGCCCTTCACGCCACCCAGGCCGTAGCGGATGTTCGATACCTGCTTGCCGGTCACGGACGGCGGCGGGCCTTCCGGCGTGAAGCGGAACTGCGATTCGTTCACGTCCGGCGGCAGGATGGTCAACTTGCAGACGTCGATGGCGTCTTCGACCAGGATCTTGATCTTGTCCGTGTCTTCCATCGCCAGCGACATGTTGGCTGCCATGAATGCGGCGGTATGGTGGACCTTCAGGTAGGCCGTGTGGTACGACAGCAGCGCATACGCGGCCGCGTGCGACTTGTTGAAGCCGTAGCCCGCGAACTTCTCCATCAGGTCGAAGATCTCGTCGGCCTTTTCCTGCGACAGCCCGTCCTTGGCCGCGCCGGCGCGGAAGATCGCACGGTGCTCGGCCATCTCCTCGGCCTTCTTCTTGCCCATCGCGCGGCGCAGCATGTCCGCGCCGCCCAGCGAATAGCCGCCGACGATCTGCGCCATCTGCATGACCTGCTCCTGGTAGACCATGATGCCGTAGGTCTCGGACAGGATCGACTCGGTACGCGGATCGGGGTAATCGAACTTCTCGCCGTGCTTTCGTTTGCAGAAGTCGGGGATCAGGTCCATCGGGCCCGGACGGTAGAGCGCCACCAGCGCGATGATGTCCTCGAAGCGGTCGGGACGCGCATCCTTCAGCATGCCCTGCATGCCACGCGATTCAAGCTGGAAGATGGCGACGGTCTTCGCCTCGGTCAGCAGCTTATAGGACGGCCGGTCGTTCAGCGGCAGCTTGGCCAGGTCGAAGTCGGCCATCGCCGGATCGAGCGCCTTGATGTAGTTGACGGCGCGGTCGAGGATGGTCAGCGTGGTCAGGCCCAGAAAGTCGAACTTCACCAGGCCGACGGCTTCGACGTCGTCCTTGTCGTACTGCGAGACGACGCCGGCATCGCCGCCCTGGGTATAGAGCGGGCAGAAGTCGGTGAGTTTACCAGGCGCGATCAGGACGCCGCCGGCGTGCATGCCGATGCCGCGGGTGATGCCCTCGACCTGCTGGGCCAGGTCCAGCAGCTGCTTGACCTCTTCCTCGTTCTCCAGGCGCTCCTTGAGCAGCGGTTCCTCTTCGATGGCCTCGGCGATCGAGACGGGTTTACCCGGCTTGAATGGAATGAGCTTGGAGATGCCGTCGCAGAAGTTGTAGCCGAAGTCGAGCACGCGGCCGACGTCGCGGATCGCACCCTTTGCCGCCATGGTGCCGAAGGTGGCGATCTGCGAGACCGCGTCGCGGCCGTACAAATCCTTCACGTGCTGGATGACGAGTTCGCGCTTTTCCTGGCAGAAGTCGATGTCGAAGTCGGGCATCGAGACGCGTTCCGGGTTCAGGAAGCGCTCGAACAGCAGGTTATATTTCAGCGGATCGAGGTCGGTGATCTTCAGCGCGTAGGCGACCAGCGAGCCCGCACCCGAGCCGCGGCCCGGGCCGATCGGCACGCCGTTGTTCTTGCCCCACTGGATGAACTCCGCAACGATCAGGAAGTAGCCCGGGAACTTCATCTTGATGATGGTCTGGTTCTCGAACTCCAGGCGCGCATCGTAGCGCGGACGCTCCTTCTCGCGCACGGCCGGGTCGGGGAAGAGCTGCAGCAGGCGCTCTTCCAGGCCCTTCTTGGTTTCGGCGACCAGGAAGTCGTCGATGGTCATGCCCGGCGGCGTCGGGAAGTCCGGCAGTTGCGGCTTGCCCAGCGTGAGGGTGACGTTGCAGCGCTTGGCGATCTCGACCGAGTTGGCCAGGGCCCCCGGCAGGTCCTTGAACAGCTCCGCCATCTCGGCCTGCGACTTGAAGCACATCTCCTCGTTGAAGCGGCGCACGCGCTTGGCGTTGGCCAGCATCTCGCCTTCGGCGATACAGGTGCGCGCCTCGTGGGCGATGAATTCGTCCTTCTTGAGGAACTGCACCGGGTGGGTCGCCACCACCGGCAGGCCCAGGCGCGAAGCCAGCGCCACCGAATGGCGCACCTGCTGCTCCTGGTTGGCCTGGCCGGCGCGCTGGATCTCGATGTAGAAGTGGCCCGGGAAGATGCGCGCCCAGCGCTCGGCGGCCTTCTCGGCTTTCGCCAGGTCGCCGTTCTCGATGGCCTGGCCGATGTCGCCGAAGTGCGCGCCCGACAGGACGATCAGGGCGTTGGCCTGGTCGACCTCGGGCTCGAGCGTGGAGACGCTCGTCGCCAGGACTTCGAGCCACTCGACGCGGATCTCGGCGCGGCCTTTGTACTGGTTGGTCAGCCAGGCTTTCGACAGCAGTTCGCACAACTGCAGGTAGCCCGTGTGGTTCTTCGCCAGGATCAGGAGGCGGTGCGGCTTGTCGCGGTTGTCGTCGTTGGTGATCCAGGCGTCGACGCCGACGATGGGCTTGATCCCCTTCCCGCGCGCCGCCTTGTAGAAGCGCACCATGCAGAACATGTTGGCAAGGTCGGTGACGGCCAGCGCCGGCTGCTGGTCCTTGGCGGCGGCGCCCACCAGTTCGTCGATGCGCACGAGGCCGTCGACGATGGAGTATTCGGAATGGACGCGGAGGTGGGTGAAGATGGGGGAGCTCATCCCGTCATTTTAACCCGGACGAGGGCTCATGCGGTTGTCGACTGGTAACGCCGCGCCCTCATCCGGGCATGGTGCGGAAGATATAATATTGCCCATCCAAGGATCTATTTTTAGCAGTTATGCAATTGAAAAAACAGCTGCGCCAGCTTGTTTCCGCTGCACTCAGGAGGCCACGCGCCGCCGCAATCAAGGGACTCAAGGACTGTCTACGCCGCGCCAAGAGCAGCAATCTGGCGCGCAGGATCGTCTTGCCGGTGCTGTACCGTTATCCGCAATTCTGGGGCACGCTACGCCGCATGGCCGAGGGCAAGCTGGCCAACCCCGGGCTATCGGGTGCCACACTGGCGCCGGACTGGTCCCGCCCTCTGCCGCCGGAATTCGCCCGCATGCCAGCCTCGGCGCGCAAGGTGCTGCTCGACCTGGCGCGTCCGGACAGCGTCACGCCACCTCGATAAGCGGCTCATGCGCATCGCCATCGATCTTCGCGCCTGCCAGCAGGCAGACAGCAGCCTGGCCCGCGACAGCCTGGCAGCGGTCCGGGAAATGGCCGGCAACCCAGGCCGGCACACGCTCTGGGTCGCATTCAGCAAACAGTTCCCTCAGGAGATCGAGCGCCTGCGGGCAGTGTTTGCGACGCTGTTACCGTCCGAGCGCATCCTGGCGTATGCGGTCCCGGCGCCGGACGGTACGGCCCGGGTGCAACGCACGATTGATCTGATCAGGGAAAACTTCTTTGCCAACCTGGATGTCGACATCGTCTTCACGCCAGGCTTGCCGGCTGCCGATGCCGCCTGCGACTTGACTTCGACGCATTTCCAGACCGCTTACGGTGTACCGGCCCGCGCCGGATCGGCGTCCACGCAGCCGCCTGGCACCTTCCTTGTCGACATCGATGCCAACCCGGCCGCCGTCGCGCAGCAGGCTTTCGAGGTCTTCGAACTGGCCCTGCGCCACCGGCCAGCCCCTGCCATGCCTGCTTCGCGTCCGGCCCTCGCCTGGATTGCCGCGCAAGCCCCGGAAGGCTCGGACACGGACGTCCAGCTGTTCGCGGAACTGGCCCGAACCTATGCCTTGTCCCTGGTCGTCCCTGCTCCCGAGGCAACAGGCGAAGGCCTGCCCTTCTCGCTGCACGGCCTTGACTGGTTCGAAGAACACGTACGTACATTCGACCGTATCGTCTATGCCATCGGCAATTCGCAACTGCACCGTTTCATGCCAGAACTGCTGGCGCGCCATCCGGGCATCGTCGTCCTCAAGGATTTTTTCCTTGGAAATGTATTCGGCAGCGCCGGGCAAGCGCCGGCCTTGCGCAAGGCCCTGTTCGATTCACATGGTTTTACCGGACTGGCCGACGAACGATCCCTCGGCCTTGCCGTAGCCGACAAGTATCCCCTGAATAAAACCGTGCTCGACCTTGCCACCGGGGTGATCGTCGGCTCGGCGGACCTGCTCGCGCAAGCCGAGGCCTGGTATGGCCGCGGCATCGCCGATCGTTGGCATTGCATTCCGGCGTCAGGAGAAAACCAGACTGAACAGCCTTTCGATGCGCCCGGCGCGGCCTATGCCGAAGCCATCGAAAACGTCACCAGCCGCAGCCCGGCAGCCCGTTATGGCGCGCTGCTGCAGGCGCTGCGGTCGAACGATTGCCCACGCGATGCGCGCCATCCCGAGCTGCTGGCCGCCGCCATGGCGATCGCCGACAACCAGCCTGCCGTGCCGCCGCGCCAGTTGCTGGTGGACGTTTCCGCAATCGTGCAACTGGATGCAAAAACCGGCATTTCGCGGGTGGTGCGCAGCATCCTCCTGGCCCTGATCAACGCGCCGCCGCCAGGCTATCGCGTGGAAGCCGTTTACGGCGACGGCGGCAACCGCCGCTACCGCTACGCGCGCAACTTCACCCTGGCGCTGATCGGCGCCGGGCAGATGGAACTGGAAGACGCGCCGATCGAACACCGTCCCGGCGACATCTTCCTCGGCCTCGACGTGGCTGCCAGCATCACGACGCAGAACGCGGCGCTGTTGACGGACATGCGCAATCACGGTGTCCAGGTATTTTTCGTGGTGTACGACATCCTTCCGCTGCAACTGCCGGACAAATTCGCTTACGGCACCGATACCTACTTCCGCAAATACCTCGAGACGATCACGCGCCACGCCGATGGCCTGCTGTGCAACACACGCGCCACCGCCGACATGCTCGCCGAATGGGTCATGGCGCACCCACCGGAGCGATCCGCAACGCTGCACATCGGCGACTTCCATCTGGGCGCCGACCTGGACGCCAGCGCCCCGAGTGCCGGCTTGCCGGCGAACGCCCAGGCCATCTTCGCAGCGACGACGCAACGGCCGACGCTGCTGATGGTCGGCACGCTGGAGCCACGCAAGGCCCAGGCCCAGGCGCTGGCGGCCATGGAACTGCTGTGGTCCGAGGGCGTCGATGCCAACCTGGTCATTGTCGGCAAGCCCGGCTGGATGGTCGAACCGCTGATCAAGAAACTGAAGGCGCATGCCCAACTGGACGCGCGCCTGTTCTGGCTTGACGAGGCGTCCGACGAGATGCTTGAAAGGCTGTACCGGTCGTGCTCGGCCCTGCTGGCCCCCTCCCTCGGCGAGGGTTTCGGCCTGCCGCTGATCGAGGCGGCCCAGCACGGGCTGCCGATCGTCGCCCGCAGGCTTCGGGTATTCGAGGAAATCTGCGGCGCACACGCATTCTATTTCGAGGGCGAGGCGCCGCAGGAACTGGCCGGGGCCTTGCGTGCCTGGCTGGCACTGTTCGCCGCCGGGCAGGCGCCGGTTTCGGCCGGGCTGCCATGGCTCAGCTGGTCCGAAAGCGCACGCAGGCTGCTCGATTGTGTGATTGACCAGCACTGGGACCGCAGTTTGCCGGGCACGTCCAGCGGCTTATAATACCGCCTGTCCACGAATTCTTCCCTTAGCACCTATGCAAGCCACTACCGCCCTGGCCAGCTCCACCGGCTCGCCCGACACGGGACGCTACGTCAACATCGCGGCCTACAAATTCATCACTTTCGATAACACCGAAGAGATGCGTCCGCAGTTCCAGGCCCTGTGCCAGGAGCTCAACCTGAAGGGCACGATCCTGTTGACGCTGGAAGGCATCAACATGTTCCTGTCCGGCCTGCCCGCCGACATCGAGCAGTACCTGACCTGGCTGCGGGCGGACGCGCGCTTCGCCGACATCGAAGTCAAGTACAGCTACTCGAACGAGCAGTCGCACAAGCGCATGCTGGTGAAGATCAAAAAAGAGATCATCACCATGCGCATGCCGCTGATCAAGCCTGAGCTCGGCCGCGCGCCTTCGGTCGACGCGGCCACGCTCAAGCGCTGGCTCGACCAGGGCGTTGATGACAACGGCAAGCCGGTCGTGATGGTCGACACACGCAACGACTTCGAAGTCGACGTCGGCACCTTCGACAACACGGTCGACTACCGCATCGCCAAGTTCACCGAGTTCCCGGAAGTGATCGCGGCGCACAAGGACGACTTCGCGGGCAAGACGGTGGTCACCTTCTGCACCGGCGGCATCCGCTGCGAAAAGGCGGCGATCCACATGCAGAACATCGGCTACGACAACGTCTATCAGTTAGAGGGCGGCATCCTGAAGTACTTCGAGGAAGTCGGCGGCGCCCACTACACCGGCGACTGCTTCGTGTTCGACTACCGTACCGCGCTCAACCCGAAGCTGGAGCCGACCGAGACCGTGCAGTGCTTTGCCTGCCGCGCCGTGGTCACCCCGCGCCAGCAGTTGTCGCCGGACTATGTGTATGGGGTGTCCTGCCCGCATTGCGCCGGCAAGGCGGCATAAGCGGGCTTCACGCGCGGTAGGTCTTCCGGCCGCTTTTCCGGGGGCGGCCCTGCCCCCCCACTATAATCACGACATGCTCCGACCGGCCCAGCGTCCACACCTGACTTCCCATTCCGCCATTCCCGAGGCCGGCACCGCGCCGCCTGCACCTACGCCGGGACTGCGCAGAGCGCTGGTGCGTCGCCTGATCAGCCTGGTCCTGTCACGTCCGGCCCTGAGGCGGCTAGCCCTGCGCGTAGCCCTGCATTTCCCCGCCCTGCTGCTTCACTTCAAGTCCCAAATCAAGGACGTCATGATAACGGCCGACCCGGCCGTGGCGGAGCCCGCCGCCCCTCCACCTTCGGCCGCCGTGTCCATGCTGGGCCCGCGCTTCGACACGATGATCCTTGACGAAATGCGGCGCCTCGACGCCGCCGCAGGCAAGGAAAGCGGCGGATGCGGCTGATCTTCGACCTGTTCCCGTCGCAAACCAGCTCACGTTTCCGCGGCATTGGCCGCTATACGCTGTCGCTGGCGAAAGCGATGGCAGCGCAAGCCGGTACGCACGAGATGCGCGTGCTCGCCAATGGCCTGTATCCCGATTCGGCGGCCCAGTTCCGCAACGACTTCGCCGGCCTGGTCGCGCCCGGTGCATATGCCGCGTATACGCATCCGCCGATGGACCCGCGCTACAGCGGCGACCTGCAGCGTGAGAAGATCGCCTCGGCAGTAATCCACACAGGCTACCAGGCGATCGGTGCCGACGCGATCCTGTGCGCCAGCCCCTTCGAAGGGTGGGGCGAGCGCGGCCTGGTGCCGCAGGCCAATGACGGGCTCCCGGGCGGCATGAAAGTGGCGGTGCTGTACGACTTCATCCCCTGGTTGTTCCCTAAGCAGCACCTGGACCCGATGCCAGACTACAAGCAATGGTATGCGCGCCGCCTGGCCTCGCTGGCGCAATACGACCTGCTGCTCGCCATTTCGGAGGCAACGCGCAACGACGCCATTCGCCTGCTGGGTCTGCCCCCGGAGCGCGTGGTGAACATCTCGGGCGCGGCCGATGCAATGTTCCGCAAGCTGCCGCCGCAGGCGCTGGCTGCGACCGACTTGCGTAGCCTCGGCATCGAGCGGCCGTTCGTCCTGTATACGGGCAACAGCGACTACCGGAAGAACCTGACTGGCATGCTCGAGGCATTCGCACGCCTGCCGCGCGAGGTGCGCGACGCGCACCAACTGGTCGTCAACCAGGTGGGCAATGTCGAGCTCTTCATGATGCAGGTGGCGGCTGCCGGACTGCGCAGCGACCATGTGGTGGTGACCGGCCGCATCACCGACGACGAGCTGCTGGCCTTGTACAACCAGTGCGCAGTATTCGTGTTTCCTTCGTTATACGAAGGCTTCGGCCTGCCGGTGCTCGAAGCGATGGGCTGCGGCGCCGCCGTAATTGCCGGCAACAACTCCTCGATCCCTGAAGTGGCCGGCCGTTCCGACATGCTGTTCGACGCCTCCTCGCCGGCAGCGATTTCGACCAGCCTGCTGCGCGCCCTTACCGACGATGCCTGGCGCGCCGAGCTGTGCGCCTGGGGCGTGGCACGTGCCGCCCAGTTCAGCTGGGACAGGACTGCCCAGGCCGCCTGGGAAGCCATCGAGACGGAATGGCATCGGCGCCGGGCTGCCGCACTGGCGCTCCCGGCGCCGAGCGGGACGCCGCGCCTGCGCGTCGCCGCGCTGGCGGCCCTGGCTCCCGGCGTGACTCGCGAGCGCGCGCTGGCATGGATGACAGCCCTGGCCGCACATGCCGATATCGAGATAGTCGACGACCGTGCCGGGGAAGAACCCCTGTCGCGCCATTCGCTGTCCCGGCACTGGAGCCGCA
>DEKZ01000392.1:16602-41084 GCA_002354135.1 Massilia sp. UBA2709
TCACCTCGGAGCTGGTCGACCTGATCCGTTCTGCCCCGGGGGTATTGTTCCTGCTGGGCGCGAGCGATGCCGTGGCGCAGCCGCCAGCGGCGACAGGCCTGCCTGCCTGCGCCGCCGGGCTCACCCAGCTGCTGCGTGACCAGGGACTGCAAGGCTTGCTCGCCACGCATCGGCAAGGACCACAGCGCCCGGTGGCGCTCTCTCCGCTCGGCCGCAGCCTGCTCGAAGGCTTGCGCTGCCTGGTGCTTGAGGACAAGCGCCTTGCGCTGGCGCTGCGCCAGGCCTATCCGTCGGCGGTCCTGCCCGAGCTGCTCGTGCTTGTCATTGACGAGGAAACCGGCGCCAAGCCCGACGTCCGGCCACTGGCGGCTGCGCTGCGCCGCGGCGCCGACAAGAGCTGGCGCCTTGCGCCCGCTCACATCGCCGCCGCCTTACGCAATGCCGCGCCGGCCGCCTACGCGATCGACGAGGTCGCGCGTCACGCGGAAAGCAACCTGCGGCTCAACCGCAGCGGGCGCATCCTGATCGACGTCACCGGACTGTCCTCCACCGATGGAGCCGACGGCTTCCCCGGTACGGCCGAGATCGTGCAGAGCCTGTGCCTGGCGGCGAAGTCAGGCACGCCGATCGAGTTAGTGCATGTGCACGAAGGCAGCCTGTATCGGGCAGGCACGGTGGTGGTGGCGCTGTTCGGCATCGACAATGTCGCCGGCCTGACCGGGCAGGTCGATGTCCAGCCGGGCGACGTCCTGCTCATGCCTGCGGCTGTCCAGGAACACTACCCCCAGTACCTGCCCGTATTCGCGTCGGTGCGGCAGTTCGGCGGCCGGATCGTGGCTGTCGTGCACGCGCTGCCGGAACTCGACGCCGCCGTACGGCACAGCGACATGCTGCTGTGTACTTCACCTGACCTGTACGAGAGCGTCCGCGCGCGTATTGCAGAGAACGCGAATGGACCTTCCCCGGCACCACGCGTCGCGTACTGGTCGCCTGGCGCGGGCAGTACTGGAAACCGCGAGGACAGCGCGCGGCAGGCGTTCGCCCTGTTGCGCACGGCTTTCGACCGCTGATCCGCAAGCCGGTTGCGGCGCCAGCCCACCGGCTCGCACATCAGCGCGACGATACAGTTTGTGCAAGTATCACATGTTATAATTTCAGCTTTTCGTAGCCGCAACAATTGTCCGGCAAGTGCGACAGCCGACGGTGGCGCCATCGCTCTGGCACGGCCTTTCAGGCTTTAGCAAACATGAGTCACACATCGGAACAATGCTTCCTTTACCGGGGCCAGTCTGGTTACCGCAAAGGGTCACCAGCATGATGGCTCCTCCCATGCTCGGGGCAATCTGGCGTTACCGCGGCTTTATTTTCGGCAGCGTGAAACGCGAATTCCAAAGCAAGTACCGCAATTCGCTGCTCGGCGCAGCGTGGACTGTCTTTAACCCGCTGGCGATGATTATCGTGTACACGACGATTTTCTCGCAAGTGATGGGCAACCGGCTTCCCGGCACCAGTTCCCAGTATGGCTACAGTATCTATCTGTGTGCCGGCCTCCTGACCTGGGGCCTGTTTGCAGAGATAACAGGACGCAGCCAGTCGGTATTCCTGGAAAACGCAAACCTGCTCAAGAAACTCCAGTTTCCGCGTATCTGCCTGCCAGTCATCGTCGTCCTGAATGCCTTGGTCAACTTCGGGATCATCTTCGGGCTGTTCACCGCTTTCCTGGTGATCTCGAACTCCTTCCCGGGCTGGGCATATTTCGCACTGATCCCGGTACTGCTGGTGCAGATCCTGTTTGCGATCGGACTGGGAATGATCTTGGCCGTGCTGAATGTGTTTTTCCGCGATGTCGGCCAGTTCTTCACGATCCTGCTGCAGTTCTGGTTTTGGTTTACGCCCATCGTTTACCCGGTCACGACCCTGCCGTCCGCGGTGCGCGACCTGATGTCGCTGAATCCGATGGCCGGCGTCATTTCGGCCTATCAGTCCATCATCCTGCTCGGCGCCTTGCCCGACTGGTCGGCGCTATTGCCGGCAACGCTGGCAGCGCTCGCTTGCTGTGTGATTGGTATGAAATTGTTCCGGAAGCGTTCGGGCGAAATGGTGGATGAACTCTGATGGGTACGATCAGCGTCAACAATCTGGGCAAGGCCTATAAGCAATATGGTACGCGCTGGGGCAGACTGGCGGAATGGCTCCTGCCGTTTGGCGGGCCGCGCCATCGCCTGAAGTGGGTGCTCAGGGATATCAATTTCCAGGTAGCGCCGGGCGAGGCCGTCGGCATCATTGGCATCAACGGCGCGGGCAAGAGCACCTTGCTAAAGCTCATCACCGGCACCGCACAACCGACTACCGGCAGTGTAACCATCACCGGGCGGGTCGCCGCCCTGCTCGAACTGGGAATGGGATTCCATCCCGACTTCACGGGCCGCCAGAATGTCTACATGGCAGGCCAACTGCTCGGCATGGCAATCGACGAGATCAAGGAGCTGATGCCCGAGATCGAGGCCTTTGCCGATATCGGGGAATACATCGACCAGCCGGTACGTGTGTACTCGTCAGGGATGCAAATGCGCCTGGCATTCAGTGTCGCAACGGCGCGCCGCCCGGATGTGCTGATCGTCGACGAGGCCTTGTCGGTAGGCGATGCGTACTTCCAACACAAGAGTTTCGAACGAATACGCGCGTTCCGCAAACTCGGCACGACTTTGCTCATCGTCAGCCACGACCGTACCGCGATGCAATCGATCTGCGACTATGCAATTTTGCTCGATGGCGGCCGCCTTGCACAACAAGGGACGCCAGAGCAAGTCATGGATTATTACAACGCACTGCTGGCCGAGCGCGATGCGAGTACCGTCGCGCAAACCACGACGGCCGAAGGGCGCACGCAGACCATTTCAGGAACCGGCGAAGCAACGGTGACGCGGATCAGCCTGGAAAACGAGGCCGGCGAACCAGTTGAACTAAGCAATGTCGGATCAGCCGTGAGCCTGCACGTCACGGTCAAGGCGTTGGCGTCCATCCCGCGCCTGGTGCTGGGCTATATGATCAAGGACCGGCTGGGCCAGGCGATGTACGGAACCAATACCCATCACATGCAATGCGCGCTCGAAAACATCGCCGCTGGCGACATTATCGACTACCGCTTCCGATTCCCGTTGAACCTTGGTCCCGGCAGCTACTCGGTCACCACGGCGTTGACCAGCGATGAGACACATCTGGGCAACAATTACGAATGGCGGGACCTGGCGCTGCTGTTCATGGTGGTGAACATGAACCGGCGCGAATTCGTCGGCAGCAGCTGGATTGAACCACAAGTGGAAATTTCCCGATGACCAATCACTTTTACCGGGCCTTCGAGGACCGCTATCGCGGTTCCCGCGAGGTCATCAAGCAACGCCTGTACAAGTATGTTCCCTTTCTCCAGGCGCTGCGCTCGCACTGTCCCGACGCGTCCGCCATCGATCTCGGTTGCGGACGCGGCGAGTGGCTCGAAGTGCTCGGCGAACAGGGATTGTCAGCCCGCGGGGTGGACCTCGACCAGGGCATGCTCGCTGCTGCCCGCGAGCGCGGCCTCGAGGTGAGCGAACAGGATGCCCTCGCCGCGCTCGCCGGGTTGCCCGATCAGAGCGTAGCGGTGGTGTCGGCCTTTCATCTGGTCGAGCATATTCCGTTCGACACCGTACGCGCCCTCGTTGCCGAAGCGCTGCGGGTTCTTGTGCCGGGTGGGCTGCTGATTCTGGAAACGCCGAATCCGGAAAACATCGTGGTGGGAAGCTCTGACTTCTATACCGACCCGTCGCATCTGCGGCCGATTCCGCCAAATCTCCTCGCGTTCGTCGCCGAGCACGCCGGTTACGCACGCCACGCCGTCGTACGGCTGCAGGAAGACCCGAACCTGCATGAGGGCGCCCGGATCGACCTGCTGACCGTGCTCAGCGGGGCCAGCCCCGACTACAGCATCGTGGCCCAGAAGAATGCCGACGCCGGCCTGCTGGCTTCCTTCGAGCAGCTGTTCCTGGCAGTCTACGGCGTGGACACGAAGTCCCTGGCGCTGCGCTACGAGTCGCAGGCGGCGCAGCAGCATGCGGAAATCCATCACGCCCTCGCGGCCCTGTCTGAGCGCATTTCCCTTGACAGGGCCTCGACCGCCGCCGAACATCAGTTGGTGAGCCAGAATCTGGTGGACCTGGGCAATGCGCACGCCGGGCTCGCCGCAACCCTGGCACAGACCATTGCCCGGCTCGATCAGCTGGAAGCGCCACATCAGCTTCCAGATCAGCAGAGCCTGGCTGCCCGGATCGAGCGGCTCGAGCAGCATGCCGACAGCTCGCAAAGCCTGGATCTGGCAGCGCGTATCGACAAGCTCGAACGCCATGCCGCAGAGTCGCAGCCTTCGGAACTGGCAGCATGCCTCGCCGAGCTCGACAGAGTTCGTGCACAACTCCAGCAGACCACGTCCGAGCTGGAAGCTCGCCTGGCTCAGGAAAAACAGCTGTCGGCAATGCATGCCCAGCAGATTACGGCGCTCCTGCAGAGCCGCTCATGGCGCATCACAGCCCCCCTGAGGCTGCTCGGCACACTTGCCCGCCAGGTACGCGGCAACGATGGCGAGGGCAGCACCGGCCTTTCGGCAACCGCAAAAACCCTGGCGCGCCGGGGTGTCCAGGCGGTCATGCGCAGGCCGCGCCTGAAGCGCGTCGCGCTTGCGCTGCTCGCCCATATGCCATCCGTACGGACGCGCCTGCGTGGTCTGCTCCATCGCCAGGATGCCTTGCACCATCCCGTCAATGCTCCACCAGCGGAACCGCTACCGATCGGCGAAGTGGCGCCCCGTGTGGCACGAATTTATCGCGAACTGAAACAAGCACAGCAAGCAAGGAATGATCGATGCGCATCGTAATTGATTTGCAGGGCGCTCAGTCCGAGAGCCGCTTCCGCGGTATCGGCCGCTATTCGCTGGCATTGGCGCTGGGCATAGCTCGCAATGCCCAGGAGCACGAGGTGTGGCTCGTCCTAAACGGGGCGCTCGGCGCGGCAGTCGACGATATCCGCCGGGCTTTTGACGGGTTGATCCCACGCGAGCGTATCCGCGTCTTCGACGTTGTCGTTCCCTCGGCCGAAATCGAACCGCAGAATAGTCCGCGCACGCGCGCGAACGAATTGTTACGCGAGTATTTCATCGCCCAGCTCCAGCCCGATGTCGTGCTGCTGACCAGCCTGTTCGAGGGCTTGGTCGACGATTCGATCGTTTCGGTCGGCAGTTTTATGCCAGGAACGAAAACGGCCGTGGTGCTGTACGACCTGATTCCGCTCCTGAATCCGGCAACCTACCTTGTCACCGAGGTACAGCAGCGCTACTACGAGCGCAAGATCGCTTCCTTGCGCCAAGCCGGACTGCTGTTGTCGATTTCGGATTACGCCCGCCTCGAAGCAATCGCGGCGCTCGGCCTTCCCCCTGAACAGGTCGTGGCGATTTCGACCGCCGTCGACGACATTTTCACGCCCGGGCTGCCCGATGGCGACAGGCTCGCATCGCTGCGCGCCGAGTTTGCCTTGCGCGGCGACTTCATCATGTATGCCCCTGGCGGATGCGACAGCCGCAAGAATATCGATGGGCTCATTACCGCATTCAGCCAGCTGCCGAGCGAACTGCGTGCGCGCTACCAACTGGTCATTGCCAGCAGGCTGAGCGAAGGCCAGCGCATTGCATTCGAACGGCATGCGGAGCAATGCGGCCTGGCGCCTGGCGAACTGGTGCTGACCGGCTATGTGAGCGACACGACGCTGATTGCCCTGTACCGCGCCTGCGCCTTGTTTGTCTTCCCTTCGAAGCACGAAGGCTTTGGCCTTCCCGCACTGGAAGCAATGTCTTGCGGCGCGCCCGTTATCGGGGCCAACACCACAAGCATCCCGGAAGTCATCGGCATGGAAGAGGCGATGTTCGCCCCCCACGACCCGTCCGCCATCAGCGCCAAGATTGCTCAACTGCTGAGTGACCCGGCCATGCTGGAGCAACTGCGCGCCCATGGCAAGCAGCAGGCAGCATCGTTTAGCTGGGACAACACCGCCAAACGGGCCCTGCGCGCACTCGAACAGCACCACGCCGCCGATCGTGCGCGGGCGCCAGCCGAAACGAACAAACCCCGGATTGCCTTCGTATCGCCGCTGCCGCCCGCACGTACCGGTATCGCCGACTACGCAGTGCGCGTCGTGCCGACCCTGCTGCCCTACTTCGATGTCGATCTGATTACCGATCAAAAAGAAGTGGCTTTACCGCCAGAGCTTGCCGCATTGCAGTGGCACGGTCCGGACTGGCTGAACGATCATGGCGGCGAGTACGAGCATATCATCTACCAGTTCGGCAACAGTCCCTTCCATAGTTACATGGTGCCACTGCTGGCCAGACATCCGGGTATCGTCGTATTGCACGACTTCTACCTCAGCAGCATGCTGTCCTACGAACAGATGACGGGCGGCATGCCTGGCATCTGGTCGCAGGCCCTTTTCGACTCGCATGGTTACAAGGCCGTGCAGGCCAGCCTCACGGCGGATGGCTGGGAGGCGGCGAAGCAGGCTTACCCCAGCAACCTCGAGATACTGCGTCATGCCAGCCATGTGATCGTGCACTCCGAGTACGCGCGCCAACTGGCCCGACAATGGTACGGCTCGGAAGCCGGCCGCGACTGGAGCATGGCGCCCCTGCCTCGGGCCTTGCCTGCCGTGCATGACCGTGCAGCAGCGCGCGCGGCGCTCGGCATCGATCCTGATGCCTTCTTGGTATGCAACTTCGGCTTCGTCGCGCCGACCAAGCATTGTCTTGAGCTGTTGCAATCGTGGGTCACCGCCGGCCTGCACCGCGATACGCGCTGTGAACTCGTCTTTGTCGGCGACAACGATGGCGGCGAGTACGGCCAGGAGATGCTCAAGGCAATCCACAGCGCCGGCGCCCGGGATCGGATCCGGATTTCAGGCTGGATTTCCGACGACGATTACTTGCGTTACCTGCAGGCTGCAGACGTCGGCGTGCAATTGCGAACGGGGTCGCGCGGCGAGACCTCGGGAACGGTGCTGGACTGCATGATCTATGGCTTGCCAACCGTTATCAATGCCAATGGCTCCATGGCGGAATTCCCGCATGATGCTGTTGTGATGCTGCCGGACCATTTCACAAATGCTGAACTAGGCGCTGCACTGACCCATCTGCGCCATGACGCGCCGGCCCGGCGAGCGCTCAGCGAAGCGGCGGTTGCCCTCATGAAGACGCGCAACAGTCCCGAGCGCTGCGGCATGATGTACCGGGACGCCCTGCTGCACGCCTCTCAGCGGCACTCGGTCGGCCGTCACCGCCTGTACGAGCACCTGCTGGACGTTCCCGGACTGGAGCCCAGCGACCTGTTGCTGCATCAGTACGCACGCAGTATTGCCCGCGCGCCGGACCCGCTGCTGCCGCGCCAACTGCTCGTCGACGTCACTGCCATCGCGCAACACGACCTGAAAACCGGTATCGAGCGCGTCGTGCGCACCCAACTGTTCGAACTGCTGCAACTACCCATTACGAATCTGCGTATCGAGCCGGTCTATTTGTGCAACGAGAACGGCACGATGCGTTGCCGCTATGCGCGGAGCTATGCCTCACGCCTGCTGGGCATGGAGTACGTTCCAGCCGAGGGCGACGCGCTCGTCGAGGTGCAGGCAGGCGATATTTACTACAGTGCGGACCACTCGCCGCATGTGGCCATGGCCGCGGTCAGGGAAGGTCTGTTCGCCAACTGGCGCGCGCGCGGCGTGGAAATCAATTTTGTGCTCTACGACCTGCTGCCGGTTCTGCGTCCTGAGTTCTTCCCACCGCACGCGGACGCGACGCATGCCGCCTGGCTTGCCTGCATGGCCGCGCAAGCCGACCGTATCATCAGCATTTCGGGCGCCGTGGCGGACGAAATGCGGGCATGGCTGGCAGCAGGCCCTACGCCACCCGCTCACCTCCCCATCATCACCTCGCTACACCTTGGCGCCGACATCAGCACACCCGCGAGTGCGCGTGCCGAGCCATCCGAGCGTCTGCGCCAGATTGCGGCAAAGCCAAGCTTCCTTATGGTCGGCACCATCGAGCCGCGCAAGGGCCACCTCCAGGTACTGGAAGCCTTCGATCAATTGTGGGAGAGCGGTATCGACGCCAATCTCGTGATTGTAGGCAACGAAGGCTGGAAGCCCTTGCCCGATTCGGAGCGACGGACCATTCCGCGCATTCTGGCACGCCTGCGCACGCATCCCGAACTGGGCAAGCGCCTGCTGTGGTTGACCGGAATCGACGATGCTGAACTGGAACAGATCTACCGCGCCAGCAGCTGCCTGCTGGCGCCCAGCGAAGGTGAAGGTTTCGGCTTGCCGCTCATCGAAGGCGCCCATTATGGGCTGCCGATCCTGGCGCGGGACATTCCGGTGTTCCGCGAGGTCGCCGGTGCTGGCGCGGACTATTTCAGCGGCCTTGACGGTGCCGCACTGGCCAATGCGGTGAGAAATTGGCTGGAACGCAGCGCTGCCGGGAAGCTCGCCGACCCGGGCCGGATGTCATGGATGACCTGGAGGGAAAACGTATGCCGCCTGCTCGACATCCTGACCTGCGCGCCGGAAGAGCAGGGACACCGTCCCTCTGCATCGGGCCAGGCAACACCCGTGGCGGCCGTCGAACAGCTGATACCGGAATGACACCCGCACCGGTATCGACAGGCAAAGAAGCGGCGGTGCGGCCTGGTCAAGCCAAAATGCAACAAGCCTTCCTTGAGCCCGAGAGGCTTTGCTTCGAATGCTATAATTACTTTTAACACAATAAAACAAGCACTTGGCACCTGCGGATAGCAAAGCAAACCACGGCTGTATTCCTGCCGGCTTACCTACCCTATTCATTGCCATTGGTGTCTCCGTCCAACGCTCCCATGGGCCGTGCCGCGTGCAACGCGGCCTGGTCCGAAGACATGCATGACTGTATCAAAACCGACCGACACAACCATCTCCCCCAAAAATGGGACCGCTCAACAATTGCGCGCGCCTGCCGGCCGTAACGCACGCTCCGTTACCGGCCTCGGCACTGCCGCAGTTCGAAGTCTGAGGCGGCCCGAAGGCTTGGGCGGACTGTTGCTTGCAATCCTGCTCTCCCTGGCCTTTGCCTGCTGGCTCTACTCGCCTGCCCATTTGCTCGGCACTTCGGCCTCATGGCAGCAACAGGCGGGCGACGTCACGCAATATTTAGCCGGTTTCAACGCCTTCGTGCGCGAACCCTGGCATTGGCCGCTGCTGCGCATCACATCGCTGAACTATCCGGCGGGAACACTCGCAACCTTCGTCGATGCCATCCCTCTGTATGCGGTATTGCTCAAACTGATACATCACGGTTCAGACGTCACGTTCTGGAACCCCTACGGTTACTGGATCGGCATCTGCTACGTGATGCAGGGCGTTGGCAGCTGGTGGATCTGCCGTGAGGCCAACCTCAAGTCATGGGGGGCCCTGGCGTCGCTCACCGTGCTGTTGTCAGCGTTTCCCGCCTTGACTCACCGTATCCATCACATCAGCCTGATGTCGCAATGGATATTGCTGTTTGCATTTGCGGTGTACTTGCGCGGCACGCGCCGCGGGATTCTGGCAAGCGGGGCCTGGATTGCGCTGCTGGTTTGCGCGTTCTACATCAACATTTATCTCTTCTGCATGAGCTCGGTCCTCTTCATGGCCGACTTGGCGCGTCATGTCCGGCTGGGTCAGCAGCGCCGCGCCATGCTCACGGGTCTGGGGATGGCTGTCGTGCTCGGCGCCAGCCTGTTCATCACGATGCTGCCGCTCCCGGAGGGAGCCGGAGCGCGAGACTGGGGCTACGGTTACTACTCGATGAATCTGCTGGCGCCTTTCTCGGGAGGCAAGCTGCTGTCGTTCCCGCACCCAACCGTTCATGACGGCCAGGGTGAAGGCTTCAACTATCTCGGCATCTTCGTCATCGGCCTCTTCATTTACGCATTACGCTTGCAACGGCGTTATGCCCCCGCGTTCTGGTCGCGTCATGCCATGCTCGCGTCGGCCGTGGCGCTGATGGCGCTGTATGCGCCCTCGAACATGGTGCACCTGGGCGAAGTGCGCCTGTTCGAGCTTGCCCTGCCAGGCTGGACAAGAGGAATCACATCCCAGTTGCGCGTTTCCGGGCGCTTTTTCTGGCCGGCTGGCTATGCCGTGACGGTCTTCGCAGTCATCATGGCGCAGCGTTATGGCAAGGCGCGCTGGTCTGCACTGCTCTTGCCGGCTATCGTGCTGCTGCATCTGTGGGACTTGCGGCTGCATCATGAACGCGCCCGCGAATCGGTGCACCATACGTTCCCAGTCATGATCGACGAAGCGAAATGGAGCGCGTTCCTCGGTCCGCAAGCCGAAACGCTGTACTTCTACCCCCCTTTCCGCTGCGGCAAAGCAGGAGCGAACGAAACCTTGCTTCCAACGATGTTCTACGCATCGAAGTACAAGCTGAACATGACGACGGGCTATCTGTCCCGGTCCGTGAAGCCCTGTGATAACTATGCTCAGGAAATCTCACAGGCCACCGCACCAGGGAATGCCTTCGTATTCGCGCGTAACGAGTTCCCGGATCTGGATGCCGTACTCGATATGTTCGGCGGAAAAAATGCGGCAAACTGTATCGCGGTCGATGCGGTTTACCTGTGCAAACGCACGCAAGCAATAAGCCACAAGACGGAGGAGTGAGTTGAAGAAAGTTGTGACATTGGTCGCCCCTTTTTATAACGAAGGGCGTGGAGTAAGCGAGTTCTTCAGGCGTGTGCACGATGTAACGCTCGCACTTCCGGACTACCGTTTCGAAATCGTTGCCGTCAACGATGGCAGCCGCGACAACACCTGGGCTGAGCTGCTGAAAGCGCATGCCTCCTACCCTAACGTGCATCTCGTCGACCTGTCGCGTAATTTCGGCAAGGAAGCTGCGCTGACGGCCGGCCTTGATCGCGCCTCCGGCGACGCCGTGATTCCGATCGATTCTGACCTCCAGCATCCTCCTGAGCTGATCCACGAAATGCTGGCGCATTGGGAAGCCGGCGCCGAGGTTGTCCTGGCTCAGCGGCGCAACCGCGAAACGGACGGTCCCGTTCAGAAGCTGACGGCAACGCTGTTCTATCGTTTCCACAACGTGATCTCGAACGTGCATGTGCCCCCGGGCGTGGGCGATTTCCGCCTGATGGACAAGCGCGTTGTCGGGGCATTGCGCCAACTGCCCGAAAACCACCGGTTCATGAAAGGCTTGTTCGCATGGGTCGGGTTCCGGACCGTGACGATCCTGTACAGCCCGGCGGAACGCGCCCAGGGCACCTCCAGCTTCAACTTGTGGAAGCTCTGGAATTTTGCCCTCGAAGGCATTACCAGCTTCAGTACCGCTCCCTTGCGCATATGGAGCTATCTGGGCGCCGTTGTTTCCGCTACGGCCCTGGTATATGCCGCCCTCATCGTGCTCAAAACCCTGCTGTACGGGACCGATGTCCCCGGTTATGCGTCGCTCATGGCCGGCATCCTGTTCCTTGGTGGGGTGCAGCTGATCGGCATCGGTGTCCTTGGCGAATATATCGGCCGTATTTATCACGAGGTTAAACGACGCCCTGTGTACCTGGTCAGGGAAGAGCATCTTGTTGATCAAGCTTAAGTTGCTGATTGCCCGTTATCGGGCAATGCTCGTTTTCGGCGCTATTGGCGTATGCAACACCTTGCTTCATTCGGGCACAGTGATCGCACTTGTCGAGCATGGTGTGACGACGCCGGTACCGGCAAACATTGCCGGGTTTGTCATTGCCAACACCTTTTCTTTCTTCAGTAATTCATGGCTGACTTTCCGGCTGAGCCCTACCCTGGCTCGCTACGGAAAGTTCGCCCTGGTATCGCTGACCAGCCTGGTATTGACCATTTCCCTGTCTGCCCTGGCCGAAGCGATGCACTGGCACTACCTGATCGGTCTCCTCCTGGTCATGCTTTGCGGCCCTGTGCTCACCTATCTGTTGCACAAGGTCTTTACATTTCGCCAGCCACAGGAGAGCGATTGACATCGCCGTAGTCCTCCGGCGCCTGACCATGGCTCCGGCCACCTTGAAGGAATCGTCGAAGCAGTAATGAAAACGAACCACAATTACCTTTCGGACTTCCGCCATCCCGATGCCATGGCCCGTCTAGCCTCGCTTGCGGTATTTCTCCTCCTGCTGGCGCGCACTGCCTATTTTTACCTTGCCCCCGACGCCGTCCTGATCGGCGTCATCCCCGACGACGCCTTCTATTACATGCAGATGGCGAAGCATCGCGTCGCAGATGGCTTCTGGACCTTCGACGGCAGTTCTGCGGCAACCGGCTTTCACTTCCTGTATGGGTATTTCCTGGCCTTTGTGTACTGGGTCGCCGGCGATATCACTTGGCGCCAGCTGTATCTGCTCGTTAGCAGTCTCGCCTCGGTATCAATTGCCATTTCGGCCCTGCTCACCTACCGCACGGCAGCAGTGGTATTCGACAGGACGGTTGCGCCGCTGGCGATCGCCCCGTTCCTGACCACCGCCTCGCTCATCCAGAGCACGGCCATGATGGAGTCCTGGCTGGTCCTGCTGCTCTCGGCATTGACTGTCTCTGCGGTGGTGCGGGCCAATGCGCCCGGCTTTCCGGAACAGGCGGCGCTGTTCGCTATCGGACTGCTGGGGTCACTTGCCCGGACCGATTACGGCATGCTGCCGGGCATCTTGTTCGTATGGGGACTGGTCCTGTATCGCGCGGTTCCTCCAGCGTTCCTGCAGCGCACGGCCATCATCCTCGGCGGTGCCATTGTCGGCGTCATAGTCGTCCTGATACAGAACTACTTCATCTCCGGCCACTTTGCACAGGCCAGCGCCCTGGTAAAACTCCATTGGTCCCAGCTTGCGCATCATAATCTGGTCGCGTCGATCAACCTGATCGTCTCATCGGCCGTGCCGTTCTTCCGTCCGCTCGACGCTGCGGCCAAACCCCTGCTTGCGGTCGCCTCGATCCTCCTCCTCGGCGTCCTCATCCGCGCTGCGCTGCGCCAACAAGGCAATGACAGGAACTGCAGCCTGGTGCTGCTGTGCGCGAGCCTGTTCACCATCGGCGGCTACCTTCTTTTTTACAAGCACAACAGCGGTGCATTGCAAGTCTGGTATTCCGCCAACCTGGTGGTACCGATCGCCCTTGTCCTCGCCAGTACGGCTTTTCATGTACTCAGGAAGGGACGCTCATGGGTAACGCTGGCCCTGCTCGTCGTCTATGGCGCCTCGGCCCTGGGGGACGCGTTGTCCATTCCATGGCCACACCAGGCAGGGATGATGCACGCCGGCATTTCTTTGCGCAGTGAGCAATCCACTGCCGGTTTCGCCTCTTGGAATGCAGGGATCATCAGTTACTTCTCGGGCAAGCCGGTGGTCAATATCGACGGCCTTACCAATGACGAAGCGCTTCCCTACATCCGCTCGAACACGCTGTTCGATTATTTCGGCAAACGGAGCATCAGGTATCTCGTGGATTACGACGAGATGCTGACCAATCCGTATCTGCGCTTGCGGGGTGGGTATGAGGATGAGCGCATCAATAACTGTGTCAAGCCATTGCGCACGATCGATGGCGGTGCATCGGGCGCCACGCGACTCAAGATGTTCGAAGTCGTGCCCGACTGTAGGTAAGTTGCCTGGCTCAAGCCGGAACCAAGGGGTAACGATGGCCCGACGCCGGCCAGCACTAGCGCGATCCGCGGCGACACAATGAAAGCGCAGGCCTTACGCACGTCGGGCGGCCCCTCGTCGGCGACGCCAGGAACCCGGCCGCCGACCTCGGGCCAACACCTCCGGTAGCGCTACGCCCGGCATCACAGGGCATCATGATACATGCCCAATGATGCGCGCCTGGTTTGCGTGGGCAGTGAAGCAGGTACAGTAGCGCTTCCGCTGTCGGCGATTTCCATCCGTGCTCGAGTACAATCTGCGACCTCGCGTTGTTTGATAATAAGAATCTGGAATGTTTGTGAAACTCCCAATCGTTTACGCCTTCCTCGCCCTCATCTCGACTGCCGCGAACATTGGCACGCAAGCATTGGTAGCGAACGGCTATAACGGGCCTTTGGCATTGACGATTTCCCTCGTCATCGGTACCGGAGTAGGACTGGTCGTGAAGTATGTTCTCGACAAGCGTTATATTTTTCGCTTTCGGGCGCGCAATTTAGCGCACGACAGCAAGACTTTCGCGCTTTATGCACTGATGGGGCTGGCAACAACGGCCATCTTCTGGGGTTTCGAAATCGGATTCGACTACGTGTTTGGTACACGGCAGATGCGTTATCTGGGCGGCATCCTCGGTCTCCTTATTGGCTATGTAATAAAATATTATCTGGATAAACAGTTCGTCTTTCGCCCAAGCGACGCTTGAACATTCGGAAACACACACGCCCCGGCAGTATCGAAACGGATATCACATTGAGACAAAAAAAACGCATCATCATCCTCGGCGCCACCTCGGCAATCGCAGAACACTGCGCCCGCTTGTGGGCACAAGACAGCCAGGCCGACCTGGTCCTGCTAGCGCGCGACGCCGGTCGTGCCGAGCGTATTGCCGCCGATCTGAGGGTGCGCGGCCAGCATTCGACGGTGGAGGTCGTACCCGCCGGGTTCGTCGAACCTGGAGAGATCGAAACGGTAGTGGCGGCAGTCTGGGGCCCTGGCGTCGACGTGGTGCTGATCGCCCATGGCATGCTGCCTGACCAACAAGCGTGCGAACGCGACCTTGACGCATGCAACACGGCGCTCACGGTGAACGCCATTTCCCCGGTGTTATGTGCCGAGGCTTTCGCGAAACGCATGGCGCAACAAGGGCACGGAACGCTGGCCGTCATCGGCTCCGTGGCAGGCGATCGCGGCCGCAAGTCGAACTATGTTTATGGTGCCGCGAAGGGCCTGGTTGAACGTTACATGCAGGGGCTCCGGCATCGTTTCGCAGGGACCGATATCAAGATCGTACTGATCAAGCCTGGCCCTACCGATACGCCCATGACCGCTCACCTGAAGTCGGCAGGAGCGAAGCTGGCCCCCGTCGAGCAGGTAGCGCAACAAATTGTCGCAGGCATCAGGCGCGGACAGCAGGTAGTGTATACGCCAGGAAAATGGCGGCTTATTATGCTCATCATTCAGCACCTGCCGCCGTTTGTCTTCAACAAGTTGAACATTTAACGGTCTGCCCGGTGAGACAGACGCTCTGTGCAACTTGCGCCACCTCGGCCTGAAGCAGTTTTAATATCCCATTAGGCGCCGCGACAAGGCCGAGCTGA
This sequence comes from Massilia sp. UBA2709, assembly GCA_002354135.1. Taxonomy (GTDB): domain Bacteria; phylum Pseudomonadota; class Gammaproteobacteria; order Burkholderiales; family Burkholderiaceae_D; genus Telluria. Next base: position 31,946 of record DEKZ01000392.1, read on the forward strand.
TGCCAGGATCACGGTAGCCAAGGAATTCCTGCAGCCGCGGGTAGCCCCCTTCGAACAGATCGCGCGGCATACGCGCATCCTTGGCCATGTAGATGCGTCCGCCCGCCTCGCGCACGATGGTGTCGAGACGCTCGAACAGCCTATGCGTGCGTTCGCCATGGTTCGGGAAATCCAGCGCCAGCGTGACCCCTGGCTGCGGGAAGCTGAGCATGCCCGGCGCGGCGCGCTCGCCGAAGGTCTTCAGCACCGCCAGGAAGGAACCGTCTCCGCTGCGCGCAATCTCGCCCAGCATGGCCTGCACCGCATCCTTGCCCGCCCTACGCGGGACTACGCTCTGGTACTGGTAAAACCCTTTGGGCCCGTACATCCGGTTCCACTCGTGCAGGCTGTCGAGCGGATAGAAGAAGCTTTCGTAATGCGCCTGGGCGCGGCCATCCCGTTTGTGCGCTTGGAAATAAGCGGTATTGAACAGGCGCAGCGACAGGCTGTTGACCAGCGAAACCGGCGGCGTGAACGGCATGGTGCGCGGGTGCGCCTTCGGCTCGGGCCGAGCGCTGGCCGCGGCCGCGTTGGCGCGCATGAACAGCCCGCGGCCGCTGCTGGAGAGGCAGTCGATCCAGGACACCGTGTATTCCCAGTCGGCCTCGGAAGCATCGGCCAGCGTGAAGAATTCGTCCAGGTTTGCATAGGGAATGGTTTCCGTGTCCAGCCAAGGACCAGACACCGGTCGCAACTGGATTTCCGCGCGGGTGATGACGCCGGTCAGGCCGAGTCCGCCCACGGTGGCGGCGAACCATTCGGGCGCCAGGTCCGGTCCGCACTCGATGACGCTGCCGTCGGTGCGCGCCAGGATCAGGCGTCGCACGTGGTCGCCGAAGGAGCCAACCACATGGTGGTTCTTGCCGTGTACATCGTTGGCAATGGCGCCGCCGACGGTCACCATCTGGGTTCCCGGCGTTACCGGCAGGATCCAGCCGCGCGGAATGGCCATGCGCTGGATGTCGCGCAGGCGTACACCGGCATCACACACCAGGCGTCCGCTCGCCTGGTCGAACGCGACGAAGCGGTCCAGCGCCGTCGTTTGCCACAGCACGCCGCCCGGATTCAGGCAGACGTCGCCATAGCTGCGGCCGAGGCCGCGCGCCAGCCCCGGCGCCTGCGCGCGCAGTTGGGTGACCACAGGAGCGGCGTCGGACAGGATGCGCAGCTCGTGCTCGTCCCGGCTCAGGCGTCCCCAGGACGATACCGCTACCATGCGAACCCGACGGCGCCGGCCGCCAGCACGGCGCCGAAAGCCAGGCCGGCCGCCAGGCTGGCCTTGTCCTTCACAGCAAACACCAGCGGATCGTCATGCATGTGGCCACGATGCGCCTGCATCCAGATCCAGCTGACCCAGAACAGGATCACCGGCACCGCGCCCCAGACGATTTCAGGCTGGCGATACAGCGCCAGCACGGCGTCGCTGTTCAGGTACAGCGACAGCACCACCACTGCCGCATAGCCGGCGGTAATGCCGAGCATCTGCACCAGCGGCGCATCGCTGGTCAGGTAGCCGCGGCCGTGCGCCTTCTCCTTGCCGGCCAAAATCTGCACCTGCAGTTCCGCATAGCGCTTGACGAAGGCCAGCGACAGGAACAGGAATACCGAGAACGCCAGCAGCCAGAACGACAGCACGATCCCGGCGGCGGCCGCGCCGGCGACGATGCGCAGCGTGTACAGCATTGCCAGGGTCAGGCAGTCGACCAGGATCAGGCGCTTGAGCCACCACGAATACGCGCACGTGACGGCGAAGTAGAACAGCAGCCAGGGCAGGAAGTCCCCGCCGACGCGCGCCCCCAGCACCAGGCTGACGAAGAGCAGCACCGGCGCCAGAACCACGCCCATCCAGGCCGGAACCAGCCCTGATGCGAACGGGCGGCTGCGCTTGCGCGGATGCTGGCGGTCGCTCTCCAGGTCGAGCAGGTCGTTGGCGATGTAGACCGTCGACGCGCACAGGCTGAAGGAAATGAATGCCAGCCCGAGCGCCAGCCAGGGCTCGATGCCGCCGAACTGGTGGCCGGCCAGCAGCGGTATGAACAGCAGCAGGTTTTTCATCCACTGGTGCACGCGCAGGACCCGGGCGAGCGCGCGCAGGCCGAGTTCGGCGCGCGGGAATACGTGCTCGACGTCGAACAGCTGGCGCGCCTTGCTGACGATGCTGTTGGAAGCATTGACGACGATGGCGCGACGCGCCAGCGCCCAGACCGCCAGGTCGGCGCTCGAATTGCCCACATAGTCGAAGCCGCCTTCGCCGAAACGCTCCTGGAGCGCGGCGGCCTTGTGGCGGCCAGCCAGGTTCACCTGGCCATTGCTGGCCATGACTTCGTCGAACACGCCGAGGTGGCCGGCAATCGCCTGCGCAATGGCGTGGTCGGAGGCCGTGCACAGGATCAGCTTGCGGCCTGCGGCGCGCTGCTGTTCCAGCCAGGCCAGCAGCCGCTCGTTATACGGCAGGGACCCTGGATGAAATGCGGCCCGGCCGGCGAGCTCGCGCTTGAGCACGGCCTTCCCGCTCATCAGCCAGCCGGGAATACGCAGTACGTCGAGTGGCTTGTCGCGCAGCATCCACAGGGCCGACTCATGCAACATGTCGGTATGAATCAACGTACCATCTAAATCAACAACGATAGGCGGGGAAATTTGTTACTCCACGGGGCAAGCAACGAAGGTGGCATCGCCGGCAGTCTCGACGACATCGTCGCTATCGACATCGTGGATTCGGTCCGGGACCTGCAAAATGTGCATGATTATATCGCACGACTGAGCGGCATCATCCGAATGGGTGTCAATTTTCACAACTGACGAGGACCGCTGGCAAGGGAGATACACTGGCGTACGACGAGACACGTACCCTCGACAAAACGCTGCGTAAACGACAAGGGCTAGGGTCAATCTGACTGAATTCAGAGAAGCCATAAGATAATTGTGGCCACCATCACGGCTGCGAGAAAGTTATGGCCGCGTTTGTCGTAGCGGGTCGCGACGGCGCGGAAGTCTTTAAGACGGTTGATGGCGCGCTCGACGACGTTGCGTCCTTTGTAGGCCTGGGCATCGAATCGTGGTGGCGCACCGCCACGTTTGCCTTTGCGAAGCCGGTTTTTTCGCGCGTCCTGACGCTCGGGACAGACGCACCTCATGCCGCGCTGCTGGATCTGCTCTCGATAGTGGCGCGCGCCATAAGCACGGTCTACACGCAGGCAGGTCGGCCTTTTACGAGGGCGTCCCCGGCCGGAACGGGGCACACTGATGGCATCGAGCACCGGTCCGATCTGGGCTGCGTCGCTGCATTGCCCGGCAGTGGTCAGGATCGACAAGGGCAAACCGTGCCCATCGACACACAGGTGGATCTTGCTGGTGATGCCGCCGCGTGAACGGCCAAGCCACTCGTCGGTTATGGCCCCCTTTTTTCCGCCGCAGGCGTCTTTTTTCGTGCTCCTGAAGCACTTCGGTGGGCTTTGACGTGCGTGGCGTCGAGTGCAGCACCATCCCAGTCGACCAGGCCGGCCTCATCGGCTGCCTTTTGCATTACCTTGAGCAGGCACAGCCAGGTCCCATTGCGTGACCAGCGAACAAATCGATCGTAACAAGTCTGCCATGGACCGTAGCGCGGCGGAATGTCTCCCCAACGCGCGCCCGTGCGTAAGCGCCACAGGATGCCATTGATGACGCGTCGATGCTCAACATAAGCATGGCCACGGCGCGGATTGGGCGGCAAATGGGGCTCCAGTTGCCGCCACTGCTTTTCGGTGAGGTCAGTTCGGCTCATCGCCGTCTGACCTTTCTGATTTAGCTTCGTTCAGTCAGATTGACCCTAGCGCAGGCCGGCGCTTGAGTGCCATCAACCGCAAGAGTGCTTGCGTGAACCCGCGCACAGTCGGGCCCTACCCCGCCGCGCTAGGATGATCCCGGGATGTCGCCACCGACGGCTTTTGCGCGACGAGCACCTGGGGACGAGCGTAATGGCAACCGGATCACACCGCGAAGACGACGACGCGAAAGACCTCGACCCACAGGGCGAGGGCCAGAGCGTGGGCGTGCCGGCCGATGGCGAGCTCGAAGGCAACTCCTTCAATCCGCTCGGCAATCCCGGGGTGCGCCACTGGCAGGCCGGCTACATCGGCAAGGAAGGCCTGGAGGACCGCGGCAACATCTTCTTCGCCGCCGTCGAGATGACGCGCATGCCGATGCTGGTGACCGATCCGCGCCAGCCGGACAACCCGATCGTCTTCGTCAACCGCGCCTTCCTCGACCTTACCCTGTACGACGAGAAGGATGTGATCGGCCGTAACTGCCGCGTGCTGCAAGGACCGCAGACGGACCCGGCCACGGTCGCCGAACTCCGCAAGGCCATCAGCGAAGAGCGCGCCGTGGCCCTCGACATCCTGAACTACAAGGCCGATGGTACGCCGTTCTGGAACGCGCTCTACGTCGGGCCGATCTTCGACCAGGAAGGACACCTGCTGTACTTCTTTGCCTCGCAAATGGATGTGACCGAGCGCCGCGCGAGCGAGCAGTCCTCGCTGCAGGCGCAAAAAATGGAGGCGATCGGCCAGCTGACGGCGGGAATGGCGCACGACTTCAACAACCTGCTGCAAGTCATCAACGGCAACCTGGAACTGGCCCTGCTCGGACTTGGCGGCAACCCGAACGCAAACGAGCCGATCCGCCGCGCCCAGCGCGCCGCCATGCGGGCCGGCAAGCTCACCCAGCAACTGCTGACCTTCGCGCGCAAGCAGCGCCTCGAGCCGCGGCGCGTCAACCTGAATGCCCTGCTGGTCGAGTTTTCGGAAATGCTGGTGCGCACCCTCGGCGACAAGGTCGAGCTGCAACTCGACCTGAAGCCCGGCCTGCCCAATTGCACGATCGATCCCACCCACCTGGAGATGGCGCTGCTCAACGTCCTGATCAACGCACGCGACGCGATGCCCGGGGGCGGCCGGGTCAGGGTCGGCACCTCGCTGCTGCGCGGCGGCGATGGCGGCAGCCGCCACGTGGTCATCTGCGTGGTCGACGAGGGCGAAGGCATGACGCCGGAAGTGATGCGGCGCGCAACCGAACCCTTCTTCACGACCAAGGGCCCGGGCACCGGCCTCGGCCTGGCTATGGTGCACGGCTTCGTCCAGCAGTCGCGCGGCCGGCTCGAGCTCGACAGCACGCCCGGCCAGGGCACGACAGTGCGCATGATCTTTCCGGTGGCCGACAACGCCGCCGAGGCGCCGACCGCGAGCGATACGCCGGCGGCCACGCCGGAAGACGCCGCGGACAAGCCGCGCATCCTCGTGGTCGAGGACAACGAGGACGTGCGCGAACTGGCGGAAAGCATGCTCGGCGCGGCCGGCTATGCGGTGGTCTCGGCGCCTAGCGGCGAACGCGCGCTCGAACTGCTCGAGGGTGACAGGAAGATCGACCTGCTGTTCACCGATGTGATCATGCCGGGCGGCATGAACGGCTTGCAGCTGGCGGAGCGCGTGCGCGAGCGGCGTCCGGAGACGCCCATCCTCATCACTACCGGCTATATGGACGAGCTACCGACGGCAGGTGCAGTAAGAACGCAGCCCATGAAGGTTCTGACCAAACCATATGGTCAAGAGGACTTACTCAAACACATCCGCGACACGCTTGCTTCTACTTGAGAATATTCCATCGCTCTGCCTGAGCGGTTAGAATAAAAACAATCCTGCATTTACTGAGATCGCACCAGGCAGGCAAACCTGTCATCGCTCGCCTCAGCCTACAGCCAGCCAATGATCGGGGCAGTGCGCTCGTCGCCGACTGCAGACGTGCAGCCTATGATTCATTCTCCGGAACATGACAAATAAAACAGTTTTACCGCTCATATTGCTAGCTGTGGCAATCGCCGGCGTGATCTTGACGTACGAAGCAGGCCATCCATTTCATTCCTATCTTTTCAATTCCGACGCACTGTACCTTCCGGTCCTGTTTCAGGACATCTTCGAGCGTGGCGGTCATTTTTCGGATTGGTTCCTGACTCCTGCGCCATATTTTTTCCCTGATTACTTGCTATATCTAGCGGGTTACCTGGCCACTGAAAGCATAGAAGCGCAGGTGCTTGCATTCGCCTTGCTTCAGATCATGTGCACTACGGTGGCGCTATATTGCATTGCAAAAGCAGTTGAAAATCCACACCCTGCTTCCGCATCGATCATCATCTCTATCTTCCTGATATGGCTATCAGTAAATGCAAAAGAGCCCTTTGTTGAATTACTGACGAGTGCATTTCATTTTGGCGCCTTTCTTTCCTCATTGATTCTTGTCGCGCTTTGGCTGGGGCTGGCAAAAGATCAGAAAACACGCTCCGCTCGTCTTGCCCCAGCAATGGGCATGTGCGCCGTCGCCTTTCTGACGACTCTCTCGGACAATCTTTTCCTAGTGCATACGATTGCACCATTTTTCGTCGCAAGCATAGTGCTGCAACGGGCCGGCCGGCTACAAAAGCGGCTTGCACTCCCTATTGCTGTGCTTGGTGCGGCCATTTTGGGCTCGCTCGCCTACCGTCACATTGTCAGGCACAACACCCGGGTATCGGCCGAAGTAGGACTGACAAAACTTGCACCGAATGCTCACGATCTCTTGCATCTCGCGGAAGGCCTTTTCCGGCAGCATCCATTGGTTGGCGCCCTATTCTTCATACACCTGGCATTGAGCGCCGCGGCCTTCGCTGCTTGTGCGAGAAAAAAGGAATTCATGCGCTTGCCGCAGCCGCTGCTGTTATTGCTGGCTTTTTCGTTCCTGTCGCAGGGTTCGCTGATTACGGTCCTGCTATGCATGACGAATATTCCCATCGCACCTCGCTACCTGATTACGGTACTGATATGGCCGTTGATTGTCAGCATGTTTACAGCATCCCGCTTGCTTGGCCGCCGCTCTTACTGGATCGGCATCGCAAGTTGCCTCATCCCCGCATCATTGCTCCTAACCGAGGGCATGAATTCGTACAAGGCCAAAGTGGGAGACCCGTTTTATTCGGATCAGCTTGCCTGCATTGACAAGGCTGTCGCCGCGCGGAGCCTGCAGAATGGTATTGCCCAGTATTGGGATGCAAAATATCTGCAGAGTTTTAGCCGAAGCAAAATAACGCTTGCTCAGCATGCGCCCGACCTGGGTGAAGTGAAATGGATTACATCGGAAAAATTTTTCCGAGACAGATATGATTTCGCAATTGTCTCGAAAAATTCCGCTACGACCGGCCAACTTTCGGAAAGGTCAATCACCGCTATTAACGGAGAACCGGCTGAAGTCCTTGAATGCGGCAATTACAAGCTTCTGGCATATGGTAAGAACAAGCTTCGCTTGAAAAAAATCGTCAACCCAGGCGATGCCTACCTTTGGGAGGCTTGCACCCTGCCCACCCAAATTGGGGTACCGACGCAAACCTGCGCAATGGAGAAATCCGACACACGCAAAAAAGGATTTATCGCTTACGGCCCATATGAGGCTCTGCCGGAAGGAAAATACAAATTTGAAATCAAATATATCAGCAGCGCACCAGCTAGCGGTGTAATCGGCGAATGGGATGTCTTGCTACAGTTACCGAATACGACCAGCCGTATCAAAGCCGACAAAATGTCAGGTACGGCTGGCCAGCCTCGGACGATCATGGGCAACTTCGATGTCAGCAAGGACCAGCATATGGCTCAGGTCGAGGTCAGAGTCTTCTCGGACAGTAACAGCGCAATACAACTCGATTCGATTTTGCTGACACGTCAAGAATGAAGCACCACGCCACGGCGCCGCGACGACAGTCTTAGCCGAAGCGCATGCTATTGCGGCGATGTGCGAGAGGCACATCGCAATTCAAACCATTTCAGCCTTGCGCTTTCGGCATGCCGCCGAGCAGGAAAGCGACCTTCTGCTTGGGCTTGGCCGACGCGCCCGGCGCGGCCTGGGTACTGTCGCGGCTCGGCGCATTCGAGGGCTCGTAGGGCTTCAGGAACCAGGGATCGACCTTCTCGCGGCGCGGCAATGCGCCGGCGCCGTAGCTGCGCGGGGCGCGTTCGCTGCGTGCCGGCTCGGCCTCGCGGCGGGGGCGGCGTTCGCCACGTTCAGCATCACGATCCCTGCTGCGTGCGCGCGGCGTGAAGCCGGCCAGTTCGCCGCGGGTGATGGTCTGCTTGATCAGCTTCTCGATGTCGGCCAGCAGGCGCTCGTCCTTCTCGGAGTACACCGAGATCGCGTCGCCCGAGGCGCCGGCGCGGCCGGTGCGGCCGATGCGGTGCACGTAGTCCTCGGCGTTGTACGGCAGGTCGAAGTTGATCACGCACGGCAGGTCGGAGATGTCGAGGCCGCGCGCGGCGACGTCGGTCGCGACCAGCACCTCGATCTCGCCCTTCTTGAAGGCCTCGAGGGCGGCCATGCGTTCCTGCTGGGTCTTGTCGCCGTGGATGGCGGAGGCCTTGATGCCGCACTGTTCGAGGTGGCGCGACAGGCGCGAGGCGCCGATCTTGGTGTTCGAGAACACGATCACCTGCTTCAGCTCGCGCTGGCGGATCAGGTATTCGACGACATCGCGCTTCTGTTCCTCGTCGACCTTGTAGACGACTTGCGTGACCTTCTCGGCGGTGGCATTGCTGCGCGCCACTTCGATCAGCACCGGCTTGTCGAGGAAGCTGTTGGCCAGCTTCTTGATCTCGGGCGAGAAGGTGGCCGAGAACATCAGGTTCTGGCGCTTCTTCGGCAGCAGGTTGATGATGCGCTGCAGGTCGGGCAGGAAGCCCATGTCGAGCATGCGGTCGGCTTCGTCCATGACCAGCATCTGCACCTGGGCCAGGCTGATGTTCTTCTGCTCCACGTGGTCGAGCAGGCGGCCCGGGGTGGCGATGACGATCTCGACGCCCTTGCGCAAGGTTTCGGTTTGCGGCTTCATGTCCATGCCGCCGAATACGACGGTCGAACGCAGCGGGGTGTGCTGGGCATAGGCCTTGACGTTGTCGGCCACCTGCACCGCCAGTTCGCGGGTCGGGCACAGGACCAGGGCGCGCACCGGATGGCGCGCCGGCGACATGCTGCTGTTGGCGTGCGCCATCAACAACTGGATGATCGGCAGCGAGAAGCCGGCGGTCTTGCCGGTGCCGGTCTGGGC
>DEKZ01000393.1 GCA_002354135.1 Massilia sp. UBA2709
GCGCGCACGAGGCGGCGCGCCAGCGCGATCCGGGCGCGGCGGTGGTCTCGGTGTATGCGCGCGGACGCGACTACCACAAGGTGCTGCGCAACCGCCTGGCCCAATTGGCCGAGCGCGTGAAAACCGAGATCGGCGAATACGGCTACCGGGTGTTTACCGATTCGGCCCCGGTGATGGAATTGCCGCTGGCGGAAAAGGCGGGCCTGGGCTGGCGCGGCAAGCACACCCTGCTGCTCTCGCGCGAGGCCGGCTCGACCTTCTTCATCGGCGAGATCCTGGTCGACCTGCCGCTCCCGGTCGACCAGGCAACCAGCGGTCACTGCGGCCAGTGCAGCAACTGCATCGACCTGTGCCCGACCGGTGCCATCCTGGGCCCGGGACGGCTGGACGCGCGGCGCTGCATTTCCTACCTGACGATCGAGCTGAAGGGCAGTATTCCGGTCGAGCTGCGCCCGCTGATCGGCAACCGCATCTACGGCTGCGACGACTGCCAGCTGGCCTGTCCCTGGAACAAGTTCGCGCAGCGCGCGGTCTTGCCCGACTTCGATGAGCGCAATGGCTTCGGCGAGGCGACGCTGGTGGACTTGTTTGCGTGGGAAGAGGAAGAATTCAACCGCCGCACCGAGGGGAGCCCGATCCGGCGCATCGGTCACGAGCGCTGGCTGCGCAATCTGGCGGTGGGACTGGGCAATGCGGCCAGCGCGCGGCCCGGGGATCCGCTCATCGTGGCCGCCTTGCGCGCACGGGCCGACCATCCGTCCGAACTGGTGCGCGAGCACGTGGCCTGGGCACTCGCGCGCCACGCCTGAGCGCCCGAAAAAAACCTCTCGGGCGCTCCTGGTCTTAGAGCTCGATGCGTTTGGCGCGCAGCGCCGACCAGTCGCCGTCGATCGAGATCATCGCCACGGCCGTGATGCCGTGTTCCTTCAAATAGGCGTTGATCGAGTCGCGGTTGATGTCGGTCGCTTTCGAGGCGGTCTGCTTCAGGTAGGCGATCCACAGCGAGCCCTTGTCGCCCAGGCGTTCCTTGGCGACCGGCACATACTGCTCGAGGTCCTTGCGGTTCATGCAGAAGGCCATGATGACGTCGAAGGGGCCGTCACCTTCTTTCATGAGCTCCTGCGGAAACTGCGACACGACCGACGGGTGGACCCCGCCATTGAGTACCTGCATGGACTTCGCATTGCGCAAAAACATCCTGTCTGCAACTGTCTTTTCGTTCATCTGCTTTCCCTAAAGAAGTTGGCGTCGCGCAGCGCGGGGCAGCGACGCGTTCAAATTGATTTTACAAGCGATCCCCAAAATGGACGGCTTTTGGCACGTCCTGTGCGCGCCCTCCTGGAACCAAGAGTTGTGGCTGAGTTGTCGCGGCGTGCGACGCGCTGGAAGCTGGGGGAGGGCGGGGGCCGGAAGCGGGGACAGCGCTCAGGTAGGGGCGGATTGAGCTATCGCAAGGGGAAGTGCTGGTGTCGCGGGGCTGTTGCCTGTGGCGTTNNAGTGCCCACCCTACGGTCACCGTTAGTTGCGAGCGCATGCAAACCCCAAATCGTTAACGTGTCCCGTAGGGTGGGCTCTTGAGCCCAAGCGGATTCAAGGGACCACGAATGGATCACGCAACAGCGCCACGAACGCGCAGACCGGGACAAGCAGCAGCGAGCGCATGCAGACCCCAAATCGTTAACGTGTCTCGTAGGGTGGGCACTCGTGCCCACGCGGATTCAAGGGGCCACGAACAGGACACGCAACAGCGCCACGAACGCGCAGACCGGGACAAGCAGCAGCGAGCGCATGCAAACCCCGGATCGTTAACGCGTCCCGTAGGGTGGGCTCTCGAGCCCACGCGGATTCAAGGGGCCACGAACAGGACACGCAACAGCGCCACGAACGCGCTAACCGGGACAAGCAGCAGCGAGCGCATGCAAACGCCGGATTGTTAACGTGTCCCGTAGGGTAGGCTCTCGAGCCCACGCGGATTCAAGGGGCCACGAACAGGACACGCAACAGCGCCACGAACGAAAAAAACTACTTCAACAACCCCGCCAGCTCCACCGCCGTCTTCACCTGCATCTTGTCGAAGATATGCGCCCGGTGCACCTCGACCGTGCGCATGCTGATGCCCAGTTCGTCGGCGACGACCTTGTTCATCTTGCCGGCCAAAATCAGGTCGAGCACTTCACGCTCGCGCGCCGACAGCGTGGCCAGGCGTGCGCGCACCTGGTCCGAGGCCGCGGCCGCGCGCGAGGCGGCCAGGGCCTGGTCGACGCGGTCCATCAGCTGGTTGTCGTTGAAGGGTTTTTCGAAGAAGTCGAAGGCGCCGCGCTTGAGCGAGTCGACCGCCATCGGCACGTCGCCGTGGCCGGTCAGGAAGATGACGGGCAGGCGCGGCAGCAGGCCGCGGCCGATGATCTGGTCGAACACGGCCACGCCGTTCATGTCGGGCATGCGCACGTCGAGCAACACGCAGTCGCCGCTGGGGTCGGGCTCGCCCACACTGTCGAGGAAGGCCTGGCCTCCGGCATGGCCGCGCGCCGTCAGCCCACGTGACTGGGCCAGCCACGCGAGCGCATCACGGATGACTTCTTCGTCGTCGACGATATGCAGCATGCGGTTCTCCTTGGTGCGCTATTTTAGCTCAGGCGCTGCCACCGCTGCATCCTGGCGCGGCAGGCTGAAGGTGAACACCGTGCCGCCGGCCGGATTCGGCGCATGGGTGAGGGTGCCGCCATGGAATTCGATCGCCGTGCGGCAGATCGACAGGCCCATGCCCATGCCCTCGGCCTTGGTCGAGAAGAAGGGCGAGAACAGGCGCTCGGCGACATCGGGTGGGATGCCGTGGCCATGGTCGATCACCGACACCGATACCTGGGCGGCGTCGGCCGCGGCGGCAATGCGCAGGATGCGCCGCGCCGGCGGCGCCTCGGCCATCGCCTCGATGCCGTTGCGCGTGAGGTTGAGCAGCACCTGCTCCAGCATCACGCGGTCGGCCAGCACAGTAGGAAGCTGCGCCGGCAGATTGATCTGGAGCGACACGTACGACTTGCGGGCCTGCAGCTCGATCAGGGCGCGCACGCCGTCGACCACGCTGCTGATCGCCACCTCCTCGCGCTGCGGTTCGCTCTTCTTCACGAACTCGTGCACGCTCTTGATGATCTGGCCGGCGCGCTGGGCCTGCTGGCGCGCCTGCTCGAGCGCGCGGCGCAGCAGGGTCGGTTCGACCGGCACGCCGGTGTCGGCGCGTTCGAGCACGTTCAGGGCGCCCGCCGTGTAACTGGAAATCGCAGCCAGCGGCTGGTTCAGCTCGTGCGCCAGCATCGACGAGATCTCGCCCATGGTGGCCAGGCGCGCGCTCGCTTCGAGCTTTTCCTGCTGCTGGCGGTTGAGTTCCTCGGCCTTCTTGCGGTCGGTGATGTCGAGGATGGAGCTCATCCAGCCGGTCTGCCTGCCGCGGCTGTCCACCAGCGGCGCCTCGAACACGAGCACCGGCACCCGCACCCCGTCCGAGCGCTGGAACACGGTCTCGAACTGGGGCGTGATGGTCCCCGCCAGCACGCCGGCGAAGCGTTCCTCGTACTCGCCCATCGCTTCCGGGGCCCAGTAGGGCATCGGCGGCTTCTTGCCGACCAGTTCCTCGGGCGGCAAGCCGACCATCTGGCAGAAGGCCTTGTTGACGTAGGTGACGCGGCCCTCCAGGTCGCGCGCGCGCAGGCCGGTCAGCAGCGAATTTTCCATCGCGGTGCGAAAGGCCATCTGCTGTCGCAGCGCGCTTTCCGCCGCCAGGGTGCGCGAGATGTGGCGCCACAAGGTCATCAGGCTGAGCAGCAGGCCGAGCGCCAGCACGATCACCGAGCCGACCAGCAGGTTCGGCAGCAGGCGCGGCGCGCCTTTCACGCTGTCGGTGGCCAGCACGATCGAGCTGCCCGGCAGGTCGAGCGCGCGCCGGTGCGTGTAGACGACGCGTCCCGGGCCGCCGTCGGCGCGCTCGGCGATCGGCCGGTCGTCGCGGTCGAGCAGGGCGAGGGCGTTGTCCTGGGCGAACCACCAGGGCACGGTCTCGTCCAGCAGGACCTTGAGGCTGTAGCTGGCGACCAGGCTGCCGGCGTACTTGCCGTCCTTGAACAGCGGCAGGTAGTAGTCGATCATGCCCGGCGCGTGGGCGCTGGCGCCGTAGGCTTCGGTATAGCGTCCGGCGCGGGTCAGGCGCGCCATCTCCTGGGTTTCCACGCCCACTTTGGCCAGGCCGCCGGGCGGCAGTTCCAGGCCGTGCCGGGCCAGCACGGCGCCGTCGGCGCCGAGCCAGAGCACGCGGCGCAATTCGTGGCCGTTCTTGAACATCTGGACAAAGCGCGCCTGCAGCTGCTCGGGCGCGGGCGGCTTGGTGACCAGGTCCGCGCCCAGGCTCTCCAGCGCTTCCTCGCTGCGCGCCAGCTCGAAGCGCAGGGTCTGCTCGACCCAGAGCGTATCGGCGATCAGCTGTTCCTGGCGTTCGTTGGCCTCCATCTGGCGCGCCTGCCAGGGCAGCCAGAGCAGCACCGCCAGGAACAGCAGCACCAGCAGCACCGGCACCAGCCAACGCCAGGGGCGGGAGAGGCTGGCGCGGCGCGGCAGCCGGAAAGGATTTTTCATGCGATACCGTGGAAGGTTTCTGATTCGGATGTTATTGTGGAAATCCACAATTGCAAGGCAAAATGAGGCTGAGCAGACTAGTTCTTGCTGGTAAATACAACAATTCGATACACCGAGGAGACATCATGCAGATCAAAACCCTGGTCGCGGCCTTCGCCGTCGCCCTTTCCATGAACGCCGCCTGGGCCCAGGCCCCGATCGTCATCAAGTTCAGCCACGTGGTGGCGACCGACACGCCGAAGGGGCAGGCCGCCGAGCGCTTCAAGGAGCAGGCCGAAAAGCTGACGAAGGGACGCGTGAAGGTCGAAGTGTATCCGAACAGCCAGCTCTACAAGGACAAGGAAGAACTCGAAGCCCTGCAGCTGGGCGCGGTGCAGATGCTGGCGCCGTCGCTGGCCAAGTTCGGCCCGCTCGGCGTGAAGGAATTCGAAGCCTTCGACCTGCCCTACATCTTCCCGTCGAAGGCCGCGCTGTACGCGGTGACCGAGGGCCCGATCGGCAAGGGACTGCTGAAGAAGCTGGAGCCGAAGGGCATCACCGGCCTGGCCTACTGGGATAACGGCTTCAAGATCATGTCGGCCAACAAGCCGCTGCACGTGCCGGCCGACTTCCGCGGCCAGAAGATGCGCATCCAGTCCTCGAAGGTGCTCGACGCCCAGATGCGCGCCCTCGGCGCCAACCCGCAGGTGCTGGCCTTCTCCGAGGTCTACCAGGCCCTGCAGACCGGCGTGGTGGACGGCACCGAGAATCCGCCGTCGAACATGTACACCCAGAAGATGCACGAGGTGCAGAAGCACCTGACGGTATCGAACCACGGCTACCTGGGCTACGCCGTCATCGTCAACAAGAAGTTCTGGGACGGCCTGCCGGCCGACATCCGCGGCCAGCTCGAGCAGGCCATGCGCGACGCCACCACCTTCGAAAAGGCGATCGCCCAGCGCGACAACGACCTGGCGCTGGAAGCCATCCGCAAGGCCGGCAAGACGACCATCTACAACCTGACGCCGGCCGAACAGGCGCAGTGGCGCCAGGCCCTGCTGCCGGTGCACAAGCAGATGGAAAGCCGGATCGGCAAGGACCTGATCCAGGCGATCAGCCGCGAAACCGCGAAGAAGTAAGCCGGCCAGGTAAGCCGGCCGTCATCGGCCGGCGGACCGGGCGTCGGCAAGGCGTCCTTCGTGACACGTTCCGCAGCGCGCTGCGGGACGCGCGCGCGTCCTTTAGTACGCGCGCTCTCCCTGCCTCCTGAAAGACATCCATGAAATTCCTCGATCGACTCGAAGAGTGGATCATCGCGACCCTGATGGCGGCGGCGACCGTCGTCATCTTCATTGCGGTGGTCCATCGCTACCTGTCCGGGCTGCCGATTCCGGCGCTGCAGGACTACCTCATCCAGATCAACACCAGCTGGGCCCAGGAACTGTGCATCTACATGTTCGTGTGGATGGCCAAGTTCGGCGCGGCCTATGGCGTGCGCACCGGCATCCACGTCGGCGTCGACGTCCTCGTCAACCGCCTGAACCCGCGCTGGCGCGCCGGCTTCATCGTCTTCGGCCTGCTGGCCGGTGCCCTGTTCACCGGCATCGTCGGCACCCTGGGCGCCAACTTCGTCTGGCACATGTCGGAAACCGACCAGACCTCGGCCGACCTCGAATGGCCGATGTGGATCGTCTACCTGGCGGTGCCGCTCGGCTCCTACCTGATGTGCTTCCGTTTCCTGCAGGTGATGGTGAACTTCATCCGCACCGGCGAAGTGCCGCACCATGACCCGGCCCAGGTCGAAGGCCTGGACGACGCCGACCTGCCGATCTCGAAAGGTGCCGCATGAACGCCGCCATCATCTTCATCCTGCTGCTGCTCCTGATGCTGACCGGGATGCCGATCTCGATCTCGCTCGGCCTGACGGTGCTGGCCTTCCTGTTCACGATGACCACGGTGCCGATCGAGTCGGTCGCCCTGAAGCTGTTCACCGGCATCGAGAAATTCGAGATCATGGCCATTCCCTTCTTCATCCTGGCCGGTAATTTCCTTACCCACGGCGGCGTGGCGCGGCGCATGATCCGCTTCGCCACCTCGATGGTCGGCCACTGGCACGGCGGGCTGGCGCTGGCCGGCGTGGTGGCCTGCGCCCTGTTCGCGGCGGTGTCGGGGTCGAGCCCGGCGACCGTGGTGGCGATCGGGTCGATCATCCTGCCGGCCATGGTCAAGCAGGGCTACCCGAAGCGCTTCGGCGCCGGCGTGATCACCACCTCGGGCGCGCTCGGCATCCTGATCCCGCCCTCGATCGTGATGGTGATGTACTCGGTGACCACCAACACCTCGGTCGGCGCGCTGTTCATGGCGGGCGTGGTGCCGGGCCTGATGCTGGCTTTCCTGCTCGGCCTGACCACCTGGGTGCTGGCCAAGAAGCGCGGCTACCCGCGCATGGCCAGGGCCAGCTGGGGCGAGCGCTGGGACGCCTTCCGCAAGAGCGCCTGGGGCCTGTTCCTGATCGTCATCGTCATGGGCGGCATTTATTCGGGCGTATTCACGCCGACCGAGGCCGCCGCGATCGCCGCGGTGTACGCCTTCATCATCTCGGTGTTCGTCTACAAGGACCTGCGCCTGGACCAGGTCGGCAGGGTGCTGCTGGACTCGGCCTCGCTGTCGGCGATGCTGCTCTACATCATCACGAATGCCGTGCTGTTCTCGTTCCTGATGACCAGCGAAAACATCCCGCAACAAATGGCGGCCTGGGTGACCGGCCAGGGCCTGGGCGTGGTCGGCTTCCTGCTGGTGGTGAACATCCTGCTCTTGCTAGCGGGCAATGTGATGGAGCCATCCTCGATCGTGCTGATCATGGCGCCCATCCTGTTCCCGGTCGCGGTGCAGCTGGGGATCGACCCGATCCACTTCGGCATCTTGATCGTGGTCAACATGGAAGTGGGCATGTGCCATCCTCCCGTCGGGCTGAACCTGTACGTGGCCTCGGGCATCACCAAGATGGGTATTTCCGAGTTGACGGTGGCGGTCATGCCCTGGCTGCTGACCATGCTCGGCTTCCTGCTCCTGGTGACCTACGTGCCGGCGATCTCGTTGTGGTTGCCCAACCTCGTCTACGGTTGATTCTCGAAAATCGTATATAAAAAACTATTCTTCGCCGGCACAGTTGCGTTATGATGGAGCGCTGCCGGCACCAGAACAGGGCACCAGCGCGGTGCGGCAACCGGACACAAGTCTTGGGGAGTGAGAGAAAAGCACGGTAGTCCATACCGGAGATCATGTGAGGAGACACACGTTCGACAGAAGCTGCGGGTACGCCTAGTAGCCGGGACGTGACCATGATTCAAAAGCGCACAATGTGCGCTTTTTTTTTGCGCGCGGCGATTCTCGGATGCGCTGCGGAGCGATGTCGCGCTGTCACGGACTGGCGGAAGGGCCGCAGCCGCGTGGGCACGGGGTGCCCACCCTACACCGCGTATCGTCCCTGGCGAACGATGTGGGATACACCGCTTCCCGTAGGGTGGGCACCCCGTGCCCACGCGCTACGTGCGGCGCCGGCGGATGCCTGCGGCGATTTGTCGCTCGCACCGCCCGCCGTTGCCGCCCACGCATGGGTTACGCCGCCAGCTCCTCCAGCGTCCTCGCATCCACCGGCCGGCTGAACAGGAAACCCTGCCAGGCATCGCAGCCGATCTCGGCCAGGAAACAGCGCTGCGCCTCGGTTTCCACTCCTTCGGCAATGATCCCCAGCCCCAGCGACTTGCCGAGCGCGACCACGCTGCGCGCGATCGAGGCGTCGTTCGGATCGTCGAGCACGTCGCGCACGAAACTCTGGTCGATCTTCAGCTGGTCCAGCGGCAGCAGCTTCAGGTAACTGAGCGAGGAGTAGCCGGTGCCGAAGTCGTCCAGCGAGAAGCCGATGCCGTGTTCGCGCAGCGCGCGCATCTTGCCGATCGTCTCCTCGACCCCTTCGATCATCAGGGTCTCGGTCAGCTCCAGCTTCAGGCGCGCCGGGTCGGCGCCGCTGCCGCGCACGATGGCGAGCGTCTCTTC
This sequence comes from Massilia sp. UBA2709, assembly GCA_002354135.1. GTDB lineage: Bacteria > Pseudomonadota > Gammaproteobacteria > Burkholderiales > Burkholderiaceae_D > Telluria. The sequence goes on from DEKZ01000393.1 coordinate 8,659, forward strand.
GACGAAGTCGCTCTGCAGGAACTGGCGCACGCTGACGTTCACCGCCAGCGTCAGGTGGGCGGTGGCGGGCGCGGCGGACCAGCGGGCCAGCTGCTCGCAGGCAGCGCGCAGCACCCAGCGCCCGAGCGGCAGGATCAGCCCGGAGGTCTCGGCGATCGCGATGAAGCCGGCCGGCCCGATCAGTCCGCGCTGCGGATGCTGCCAGCGCACCAGCGCCTCGGCCCCGGTCAGCACGCCCCTGCCGTCGACCTGGCCCTGGTAGAGCAGCACGAATTGCGACTGGCGCAGGGCTTCGCGCAGCTCGGTCTCGATGGCGGTGCGGTAGGTGACCTCGCGCTCCATCGAGGTGTGGAAGTAGCGCAGGGTATTGCGGCCCTGGCGCTTGGCTTCGTACATGGCGAGGTCGCCGCGCCGCATCAGGTCGTCGAGCTGCTGCTCCTTTCCGGTGCACAGGGTGATGCCGATGCTGCAGGTGGCGTGGTGCACCGCGCCGCCGACTTCGAAGGGCTCGCGCAGCGCGGCCAGGATTTTGTGGCCGACCGTCTCGGCGTGGCGCGCGGCCTCGTCCTCGCTGGCGCCGACCGCTTCCAGCAGGATCACGAATTCGTCGCCACCCAGGCGCGCCACGGTGTCGCTCTCGCGCGCGCACAGCAGCAGGCGCGCCGCCACCTGTTGCAGCAGGTGGTCGCCGACCACGTGGCCGCGGCTGTCGTTGAGGTCCTTGAAGTTGTCCATGTCGAGGAAGAGCAGGGCGCCGACGCGGCGGTTGCGCCCGTGCTGGCCGATGCAGTGGTGCAGGCGCTCGTACAGCAGGCGCCGGTTCGGCAGCCCGGTGAGCGAATCGTAATAGGCCAGCTGGATGATCTTCTCGTCGGCCTGCTTGCGCGCGCTGATGTCGGACTGGGTGCAGACGAAGTTGGTCAGCTCGCCGTCGGCGTTGCGCACCGCGCTGACCGTCAGCCAGGCCGGGTAGGACTGGCCGTTGCGGCGCCGGGTCCAGACTTCGCCCTGCCAGGTGTGCTCGCGCCGCACCGTCTCCCACATCCGCTCGCGGTAATCGTCGCCGTCCTGCTCCAGCGAGAACGGCGGGAAGGCGGCGCCGTGCAGCTCGGCCGCCGGGCAGCCGGCAAGAAGCCCCCAGGCCTCGTTGGCCTCGATCATGGTCGCATCGGGACTGAGCACGGCCATGCCTTCGCCGGACTGGAACACGGTGGCGGCGATGCGCAGCGATTCCTCGGCCTGCTTGTTGGGGGTGATGTCGGTGGTGATGCCGCACAGTCCGTAGACTTCGCCATCGCGCGCCAGCGGCACCTTCGTGGTCAGGTAGATCTTCTCGCCCAGGCGCTCCTCGACCACGTGGCGCCGGTGCTCGACGAGCGGGACGCGGTCGCTGGCGCGGGTCATGCGCGCCAGCGCAGGGCCGAACAGGGTCTCGTCGACCTGGCCGACGATGGCCGCCGCCGGCCGGTTCAGCATGCGGCACATTTCGCCGTTGACGTACTGGTAGCGCGACTGCGTGTCCTTGATGTAGATGAGGCTGTCGACGCTGTCGAGGATGGTGTTGAGCTTTTCCTCGTTCTCGCGCAGTTCGCGCGTGCGCGCCGCCACCTCGGTGCGCAGCCAGCTCGCCACCGCCAGGCTCGAGAGCAGCAGTCCGACCGCCACCGCCAGCGCCCACCACAGGCTCGAAGGCACGGCCTGGGCGCTGTCGCTGGCCTGCCAGCGGCGCAGGGTGGCGAAATACACCGAGTCGGGATCGGCGCGCCACGCCGCCAGATGACGGTCGATGGCGTCCAGCACGTCCTGGTGGCGGCCGGGCGTGGCGGCGTAGTACAGGCGCGCCGGATTGAACACGACCGCGGTCGCATTGAGCCCGTGGCGCGTGGCCTGGAGGTCGCCGAAGAAGTGGTTGGCCGCCACCGCGTCGGCTTCGCCGCGTCCGACCATGGCGAAGGCGCGCTCGAGCGAGGCGGCCGGCACCAGCGTCACGCTGGCGTCGTAGGCTTCGAGCACGCCCGGCAGGTTCTGGGCCTGGACCGAGCCGGCCAGCACGGCGACGCGCTTGCCCTTCAAGGCCGGCAGCGAGCGGATTGCGTTGCCCGGCGGCGCGTAGATCTGCGACCAGCTGTGCAGCGCAGGAATGCGGTGGAAGGCGAAGGCGCGCGAGCGGCCCTCGGACCAGGCGACGTCGGGCAACAGGTCGATGCGGCCGGCGGCAAGCAGGTCGAGGCATTCGGCCCATTCACAGGGCACGAATTCGAGCGTCCAGCGCTCGGCGCTGGCCATCTCGCGCAGCAGGTCGACCAGGATGCCGGCCGCCTGGTCATCCTCGTTCATGAACACCTTGGGTGCGTTGGCGTAGACGCCGACCCGCAATGGCGTGGGTGTCTGGGCGCCGGCCTGGGCCAGGCAGCCTAGCAGTGAAACGAAAACCAGGAGGCGTCGTACGCGCGGCATATCGTTCGGTGTCGGTGTTTGATCACAGGATAGACGTTTTCGCAAGGATGGGCCGCCACGGACGAGCAATTGCTCCAGCGAAAAACAGTGGTGGATGGGCGGCGCGAGGAGTAAACTGCGCACCATGAATACACCACAAGGCAGCGAGCTGTTTTCCGCCATCGTGCCGGCGCCTTTCGGCGCCATCGGCATCCGCACCGAGGCCGAGCGCGTGCGCGAACTGGTCTACCTGCAGCCGCGTTTCGGCGAAAAGCCGCCCGAGGATGCGACGGCCGAACTGGCCGCGCGCCAGGTCGAGCGTTACCTGGCCGACCCCGATTTCACCTTCGACTTGCCGCTGCTCGAGGCCGGCAGTCCCTTCCAGCGCCGCGTCTGGGAAGCGATTCAAGGCATTCCGCGCGGGACCGTGCGCACCTACGGCATCCTGGCCAAGGAGCTCGGCTCGGCGCCGCGCGCGGTCGGCCAGGCCTGCGGCGCCAACTGGTTCCCGCTCGTCATTCCCTGCCACCGCGTGACCGCCGCGCGCGGCCTGGGCGGCTTTGCCAGCAACGACGACGAGAACGGCTTCCACCTCTCGGTCAAGCGCTGGCTCCTGCGCCACGAAGGCGCCACCGCATCCCCATGGCAGCAGCAGTCGATCTGGGACTGATCGACGAGTTCTGCGACACGCTCTGGCTGGAACACGGCCTGGCGAAGAACTCGCTCGACGCCTACCGGCGCGACCTGCGCCTGTTCGCCGGCTGGCTGGAAAAGAAACGGCCGGGACGCGGCCTGCTCGCGGCCGGGCCCGAGGACCTGGCCGGCTACTTCGCCGAACGCCATGCCGACACCAAGCCGAGCACGGCGAACCGGCGCCTGTCGGTCCTGAAGCGCTTCTACCAGCTGGCGCTGCGCCGCAACCAGGTGGCCGAAGATCCCTGCCTGAAGATGGCCACGGCGCGCCAGCCGCTGCGCTTCGTGCACACGCTGTCCGAAGAGCAGGTCGAGGCGCTGCTGGCGGCGCCCGACGTGTCGACCCCGCTTGGCCTGCGCGAACGCACCATGCTCGAGCTGATGTATGCGAGCGGCCTGCGGGTGTCGGAACTGGTGGCCTTGAAACTGGTCGAACTGAGCCTGAACGATGGCGTGCTGCGCATCACCGGCAAGGGCAGCAAGACGCGTCTGGTCCCCTTCGGGGCCGAGGCCCGGACCTGGATCGAGCGTTACCTGAAGGATGCGCGCGGCATCATCCTGAACGGGCAGGTCGACGACGCCCTGTTCGTGACAAGCCGCGGTGGACCGATGACGCGCCAGATGTTCTGGATCCTGATCAAGAAGCATGCACTCAAAGCGGGCATCCGCGCACCGCTGTCGCCGCACACGCTGCGCCATGCCTTTGCCACCCACTTGCTGAACCACGGCGCCGACCTGCGTGTGGTGCAATTACTGCTGGGTCACGCGGACATTTCAACCACACAGATTTATACCCATGTTGCGCGCGAGCGCCTCAAGCACCTGCATGCACGTCATCATCCACGTGGTTAATTCAAATCCTGAAAGCATAACTGGCGCATAATAGTTCGAGTTCGGCATCATCCTTTCATGTCAGCTTGCATACGAGGAAATCATGGCAAAGACCAACTTCCAATACGAAAAGCGGCAACGGGAACTGGAAAAGAAGCGCAAGGCGGAAGAAAAGGCCCGGCGCAAGCTGGAAGCGAAGAACAACCCGAAGCCGGCGGAGGGGGAGCAGGGGGAAGCCACGAGTGAAGAGGTGGCTGAGCCGCAGGAGCAGTCGTAACGTTTCCTGTAGGGTGGGCACTCCGTGCCCACGCGAAACGCGCCGCATTGTTGACCTGGGTTGAATGTTACTAACCGACTGGAAGCGCAATATCCAGGAGCGTACCTGCGGCTTGACCTGATTGAACGTCGACTTGGTGGCCAGTTTCGCTGTAGCGTTGTTCTTTCAGATGCGCTGTTCGCGTGCGTATCGTTGGGTTCTAACAATGCTGACACTGCGGCGCTTTCCGCGTGAGCACGGGAGTGCCCACCCTACGGGACACGCCGAGGTGCACTTCGGCGTGTCCCACGTTTCACATTCCGGCGATTAGCCTATCAAGCGCTTTCCTTGGCAATCACCGGCAGCTCGTCCGCCACTTCCTCGTGCCCCTTGGCGAACCAGCGTTTCGCGCGCTTGCCGATGTTGTCGAGGTAGCTGTAGGCCACCGGCACCACCACCAGGGTCAGCAGGGTCGAGGTGATCACGCCGCCGATCACCGCGCGCCCCATCGGCGCCTGCGTCTCGCCGCCGTCGCCGGCGCCGATCGCCATCGGCAGCATGCCGAAGATCATTGCCAGCGTCGTCATCAGGATCGGGCGCAGGCGCACCTGGCCGGCTTCGAGGATGGCCGTGAACTGGCCCTTGCCCTCGCGCTGGCCGTGGTTCGCGAAGTCCACCAGCAGGATCGCGTTCTTGGTCACCAGGCCCATCAGCATCACCACGCCGATCACCGAGAACACGTTCAGGGTGCTGCCCGTCACCAGCAGCGCCACCAGCACGCCGATCAGCGACATCGGCAGCGACATCATGATCGCGATCGGCTGCAGGAAGCTGCCGAACTGCGAGGCCAGCACCAGGTAGATGAAGATGATCGCGATTACGATCGCCGAGCCGAAGTTGGCCATGGTCTCGGCCATCTGCTGGGCGTCGCCGCCGACGTCGAAGCGCACGCCTTCCGGCAGCTCGATCGATTTCATGGCCTTGTCGATGTCGCCGTTCACGTCGCCCGACGGACGGCCTTCGACGCCGGCATAGATCGCGACGCGGCGTTCCAGCGCCTGGCGCTTGAGCACCTGCGGGCTGAACGAGGGCACGAACTCGACCACCTGGCGCAGCGGCACCATGATCGGGTTGCCGGCCGCATCCAGGCGCGAGGACGCCAGCGACAGGTCGGCGAGGTCGGCCACCTTCTGGCGACCGCTGCGCGGGAGCTGGACGTTGACCTGGTAGTTCTGGCCGTCCGGCGCCAGCCACTGGCTGATCTCGTCGCCGGCGACGAACGGACGCAGCGCCGCGCCGACCTGCTGCACCGACAGCCCCAGGTCGCTGGCCAGTTCGTTGTTGATGCGGATGACGGTCGCCGGGTTCGCGCCTTCCTGGCTGTACTCGATGTCGGCGACACCCTTGATGGCGCGCATCTTGTCCATCAGCTTGTGGGCGACGGCGTCGAGCTTGGCCTCGTCGCGGCCGAGAATGGCGATGAAGATCGGCTTGTTCCCGACCGACATCGTGATGCCGGCGATCGAGGACAGGCGTTCGCGGATGACCGACTCCATCTCTTCCTGCGAGCGACGCTTGGTCTTCTTGACGTCGGTGAGCTTCAGCACGACCTGGGCGCTGTTGTGGCCCTCGTACATGCCGATCGCGCTGCTGATCGCGTCGATCTCCTTGTATTCGCGCAGGATGTCCTCGACCTGTTTCACTTTACCGTCGGTATAGGCCAGGCTGGAGCCGACCGGGGTCTTGAAGCGCATTTCGATGAAGCCGTTGTCGGTCTTCGGCGCGAATTCGCCGCCGATCATCGGGACCAGGGCCAGGCTGCCGACGAACACCGCCAGCGCCAGCGCCAGGGTCGATTTGCGCCAACGCAGGGCCAGCGCCAGCACATGGCCATACCAGACGTGCACGCGCTCGATGCCGTGCTCGATGCGCGCCATGATGCGGCCCAGCCAGGGCGCGTACTTGAAGCGGTCCTTGACCGGGTCCGGCCACACCGAGGACAGCATCGGGTCGAGCGTGAAGCTGACGAACAGCGACACCAGCACCGCCACCGCGACGGTGACGCCGAACTGCAGGAAGAAGCGGCCGATGATGCCGTCCATGAAGGCGATCGGCACGAACACGGCGACGATCGCAAAGGTCGTGGCCATCACCGCCAGGCCGATCTCGTTGGTGCCGTCCTCGGCGGCGCGCATGTGGCTCTTGCCCATGCCGAGGTGGCGCACGATGTTCTCGCGCACCACGATCGCGTCGTCGATCAAGAGGCCAATGCACAAGGAGAGGGCCATCAGGGTCAGGAAGTTCAGCGTGAAGCCGAAGTAGCGCATCGCGATGAACGAGGCCAGCACCGAGATCGGCAGGGTCAGGCCGGTGATCACCGTGCTGCGCCAGGAGTGCAGGAACAGGAACACGATGATCATGGTGAGGATGGCGCCCTCGATGATGGTGCGCTTCACGTTGTCGAGCTGCTGCTGCACCGTGGTCGACTGGTCGTCCATGACGCGGAAGTGCACGTCGGCGGGCAGGGTCTTGCGCATCTCCTCGACCATCGCGATCACGCCTGTGCCCACTTGCACGGTGTTCGCGTCCTGCACCTTGGTGACGTCGAGCGAGATCGCGCGCTGGCCGTTGACGCGCGAGATCGAGGTTTCCTCGCGTTCGCCGTCGACCACGTCGGCCACCTGCGACAGGTAGACCGGGCCGCTGGCGCGGCGCGCCACGATGATGTTGTTGAACTCGCGCGCTTCGCGCATCTTGCCCTCCACGCGCACCAGGCGTTCGGCGGCGCCGTACTGCAGGTTGCCGGCCGGGAGGTTGGCGTTGGTCGCCTGGATCGCGCGCAGCACCTCGTCGATGCCGATGTTCTGGCTGCGCAGCTGCTCGGGTTTCACGTGCACCAGGATCTGGCGCGTCGCCACGCCGCCGGTGCGCACTTCGCCCACGCCGGCCACGCTCTGCAGGCGCTTGACGATGACCTGCTCGGCCAGCGTCGACAGGGCGCGCATGTCGCGCTCAAGGGAGGTGACCGACAGGCGCACCACCGGCTGCTGGTTCTCGCCGTCGGCGCGGATGATGAAGGGTTCCTTCACCTCCTTCGGGAAGCCCGGCCGCACGCGCGCGACCTTGTCGCGCAGGTCCTGCATCGCCTTGTCCATGTTGGTGGCGATGTGGAATTCGACCGAGACGCCGCTGCGGCCTTCCCAGGAGTTACTGCGGATGTTCTTGATGCCGCTGACCGTGTTGATGACTTCTTCCATCGGCCGCGTGACGTCGTTCTCGACCTGTTCCGGCGAGGCACCCGGATACTGGGTCTCGACCCAGGCGTAGGGAATGTCGACGTTCGGCATGCTCTCCACGCCCAGGGAGCGGTAGGAGAACAGGCCGAGCACCATCAGGCCGACCATGACCATGGTCGCAAAGACGGGGTGGCGAATGCTGACTTTGGTGATCCACATGGCTCAGTCCTTCTTCGCGACGACGACAGCCTTGGTATCAGGCCTGGCGGCAGCGCCGGGCAGCTTCACCTGCGTGCCCGGCTTGACGCCGTCGAGCGGCACCGCCAGCAGCACCGCGCCGGCGTCCAGTCCGCCGGTCACTTCGGCCAGGCCTTCGTCCTCGTTGCGCATGCCGAGTTCGACCGGCTGGGCCACGACCTTGCCGCCGTCGACCCGGTAGACCACGTCGCGCTGGCCATCCTTGCGCAGGGCGGCCAGCGGCACGATCGGGCGCGCGCCCGTTTTGTCGGTGGTGATCTGGCCTTTGGCGAACATGCCGGCGCGCAGGGCGCCATCGGTGTTGGCGACGCTGATATACACCAGCATCGTGCGCGAACCGGTTTCGGCCGCCGGATTGATGCGCGCCACCTTGCCTGAAAATTCGCGCGCGTCGAAGCCGTCGACACGGAAGCGCACGTCCTGGCCGACCTGCACGCGCGGGATGTCGGAAGCCGGCACCTGGGCGTCGAGCGTCAGGTGCTCGAGGTCGACGATGGCCATCACCGGGCTGTCCGGCGACAGCTTCTCGCCGGCCTGCACGAAGCGCTTGCTGACCACGCCCGACAGCGGCGCGCGGATGGTCGTGTCGTTCAGGGCGATGCGGGCCAGGTCGAGCTGGGCGCGCGCGGCGTCGACCGCCGCCTGGGCCAGCTCGACGCTGTTCCTCGTGGTGTCGAAGGAATTCTGCGAGATGTAGTTCTGCGCCAGCAGGGCGCGGCTGTTGGCTTCGTTCTTGGTCGCCAGCGCCAGGCGCGCATTCGCCTCCTTCAGCGCCGCGCTCTGCTGCGCCACGCGGGCGCGCGCGTCGGCGTCGTCCAGGCGCGCGATGACCTGGCCGGCCTGCACGCTCATGCCTTCGCGTACGGTGGTCTCCAGCACCACGCCCGAGACCTTGGACTTGACGGTGGCCTGGGCCAGCGGTGCGAGCGAGCCCGACAGCGGCAAACGCAGCGCCAGCTCGCGCGCCTCGATCGTGACCACGTCGTTCTGGGCCAGCTCGAAGACGGTGGTCTTGGGGGCCGCCTTGGCCGCAGGGGCGGCGGGAGCCGGCTGGCCCTTGCCGGCAAACGCATACCAGCCGCCGGCGGCGAGCAGCGCCAGCACCAGCGCAATGGCCGGCTTGCGCCAGCGGCGCCGGGTTGAGAGGGGAGTTGCGTTGGAAAGCGGCAGGGTTTCGATTTTCATGGCGGCCGTTGTTCGTATTGTTGGAAAGCACGGAAGAAAGGGGCGCGCGTGCTCCGCCTTGTCTGGCGGAGCTCCGTGCGCATGGTGAGGAATATAGAAATTGGCAACTTGACGCGCCATCGGAATGCGACAAGCAGGCGTTTCCGGACGCTGAAGTGCAGAAAAAGCGGACCAAACGCTGCGCCGCCGGGTACTGCCGCATGCGGCCCGGGCCTTTGCGTGCCCGCAAACGTTCCCAGCGGGGTATGGACAAGAATGGCTCGATGCAGCTGGCATGTCCGCCGCGTTTACCTATAGAAAGGTTCCTTGTGAAAGAGGACTTGTCCGCACCGTCGCCGCCGGCCTTGCCCGCCGGGCAGGGCCGGGAGGCGCTCGATGCGCTCTACCGCTTCGTGGCGGCCATCGAGCTCACGCCCGCGGTGGCCGTGCATAGCCAGGACCGCGAGGGCATCGTGCGTTTCTGGAACCGCGCCTGCGCCGACCTGTTCGGCATACCGGCGCAGCACGCGGTCGGCCAGCCTTTCTCCAGCCTGGTGTCGCACCTGGAGCAGCAGGACGAGTTCGACCGTGCCCTCGCTGCGATCTGGACCACCCTGCAAGCGCCGCCCGCGCGCGAATGGCATGTGGAATGCCGCGATGGGCGCCGCCTGTGGCTGCATTCCAGCCATTTTCCGGTAATGGGGGAGGGCGGCACCCAGCAGGTGTTCTGCATGGAGATGGACATCACCGCGCGCAAGGAGATCGAAAGCACGCTGCAGCAGGCCGCGCTGGTGTTCGACAATTCGCGCGACGCCATCCTGGTCATGGACCACGATTACCACGTGCTGGCGGTCAATCGCGCCTACACGAGCATAACCGGCTTTCATGCGCACGACGTCATCGGCGCCAGCCTGCCCAGCCTGCGTCTTGGCGTGCAGGACCAGGCCTTCTACGACCGCATCCGCCGCCACATGGACACGCACGACCACTGGGAGGGAGAGCTGTGGAGCGTGCGCAGCGATAACGCCACCTTCCCGATCCGCGCCTCGCTGTCGGCGATCCGCGACGCGCAGGGCGTGGTTACCAGCTACATGGCGCTGCTGTCCGACATCACCGACCGCAAGCGCCTGGAAGAGGAAACCCGGCACCTGGCCCACCACGACCCGTTGACCAACCTGCCGAACCGGGTGCTGTTCATGGACCGCCTGGCCCAGGCGCTGGCGACCAACCGCCGCCAGCACGCCGAGTTCGCCCTGATGTTCCTGGACCTCGACCACTTCAAGGCCATCAACGACACCAACGGCCACGAGGCGGGCGACGCCGTGCTGCAGGAAGTGGCGGCGCGCCTGACGCGCTGCGTGCGCGGGGTCGACACCGTGAGCCGCCTGGGCGGCGACGAATTCGTGGTGCTGCTGGCCGATATCGGCGGCGTCGACCAGGCCGCGCACGTGGCCGCCACCGTCATGCAGTCGGTGGCGCGCCCGGTGGACACGGGCGGACGCGAGATCAGCCTGTCGGTGTCGATCGGCATCGCCATCTGTCCCAGCGACGGCCAGGATGCGAAAACCCTGTTGCGCCACGCCGACGTGGCGATGTACCACGCCAAGCAGAACGGACGCAACGAGTTCTGCTTCTTCAGCCCAGCCATGAATGCCCATGTGCACGAGCGCGTCCAGGTGGAGAACCGCCTGCGCCGCGCCCTCGCCAACGACGAGTTCGCCCTCGAATACCTGCCCGAGATCGACATCGCCAGCGGGCGCACGGTGGGCGTCGAAGCCCTGATCCGCTGGCGCGACCCGGAGCGCGGCCTGCTCCTGCCCGAGCAGTTCATCCCGGCCGCCGAGGAGTCCGGGCTGATCGTGCCGATCGGCCAGTGGGTATTGCGCGAAGCCTGCCGCCAGGCGCGCCAGTGGCGCGACCAGGGCTACCTGGTGGTGGTGGCGGTCAATCTCTCGAACGTGCAGTTCATCCACAACAACCTGGTGCACTACGTGGACGAGGCGCTGCAGGGTTCCGGGCTGGCGCCCGAGTACCTCGACCTCGAGATCACCGAGGCGGTGGTGATGAACAGCGGCTCGGCCACGCGCGAGACCATCGAGGCGCTGCGCGCGCGCGGCGTGCAGCTCACCATCGACGACTTCGGCACCGGATTTTCCAGCCTGACCGGGCTGCGCCGGCTGCCGCTATCGAAACTGAAGATCGACCGCAGCTTCGTCGAGGAGATCACCCGCACGCCCGAGCAGGCCGCCATGATCCCGGCCATCATCGCCGTGGCGCGCAGCCTCAAGTTGCGGGTGGTCGCGGAAGGGGTGGAAACCGTCGAGCAGCTGCACTACCTGCAGCAGCATGGCTGCGACGAGTACCAGGGTTATTACGCGGCGATGGCGGGCGGCGCGCCGCCGCTCATGCCGCCCTTCACGCCGCCGCTCACATCCCCGCATCCATGAGGCCGTGGCTTTCGTCGTACAGGCGGATGCGCGCCAGCACCTGGCCGTGGTCCGAGGCTTCCGGCAGCTCCAGGTCGAGGTGGTCGTTCAGGTAGAGCACGTCCAGCACCTCGCCGATCGCGTTCGGCAGCGCGGCATTGAATTCTTCCGACACCAGGATGTGATCGATGGTCGAGTAATGGCCTTCGTGCACGCTCGAGAAGCCCAGGTGGCGTGCATGGTCGACGCGGCGCTGCACCTGGCTGGCGTCGTACAGGCGGTCGCCCATCGGCGTGCCGGCGCCGAGCACGATGCTGGTGGTAACGGAATCGGCCACGTCATTGAAGTCGCCCAGCACCACGCGCGGGCGGCGGTTGGCGCGTCCCATCTCGGTGAGCAGCACGCGCAGCGCCGCCGCCTCGGTGCCGCGCCGGATCAGGGAGCGCAGGCAGGCCAGCGCGTACAGATCATCAAGAAAGATGCTGAAAAAGGCGGCGTGC
>DEKZ01000069.1 GCA_002354135.1 Massilia sp. UBA2709
GGCCAGGGCGCGGCGCACCCCGTCCACATGGAAGCCGCGCGCCGGCGCCAGGGTGCGCTGCGAGCGGCAAACCTGGTCCAGGCTGTCGACCCCGCACAGGCCGCAGCCGGTGCGGCCGGCCAGGGTGCGGCGCCGCTCCTTCAGTTCCATGAAGGCGCGGCTGGCCACCTCGAGCTGGACGGAGATGCCCGCCGGCGTGTGCTCGACCTCGATCCCGTAGCACTCCGCGCGGCTGGCGATGATGCCTTCGCTGAGCGAAAAGCCGAGCGCGAAGTCTTCCAGGTCGGCGGGACTGGCCATCATCACCGCGTGCGAAATGCCGTTGTAGACCAGGGCGACAGCCGCTTCCTCGACCACCCAGTCCTCGACCTCGGCCAGGACCTCCTGCCGCATGCGCAACACACGGCGCGGCCCGGCCGTGCCTGGAAGGCTGTCGCTATCGGTATTTGATTGTCGATTATTTATCTTCATCACGCACCAATTCAGCAAATTTAACAATTCATACGTAGAAACCGCATTTTCGAGCGTGAATTCTAGCTTTTGGAAAATTTTACCACCGACCTAAGTCCTCTATAAGTGTTAAACTTCGAAAACCGTCGTTTCCTTTAAGAAGGATTGTTAATGAACCAGATGTCAAGGCGCCAGTTCCTGAAGGTTTCAGGCGCCACCATCGCGGGCTCCAGCCTGGCGGTGCTTGGCTTCGCTCCGGCAACGGCTATGGCCGAAGTCCGGCAGTACAAGCTGGCACGCACGACCGAAACCCGCCAAACCTGCCCCTACTGCTCAGTCGGTTGCGGCATTTTGATGTACGGCCTTGGCGATGGCGCCAAGAATGCCGCCGCCTCGATCATCCACATCGAAGGCGACCCCGACCATCCGGTCAACCGCGGCACCCTGTGCCCGAAGGGCGCCAGCCTCGTCGACTTCATCCACAGCCCGAGCCGCCTGCTCGAGCCGGAATACCGCGCTCCCGGCTCCAACGAATGGACCAAGATTTCCTGGGACCAGGCGCTGGACCGCATCGCCAAGCTGATGAAGGAAGACCGCGACGCCAACTTCGTCGAGAAGACCGAAGACGGCAAGACCGTCAACCGCTGGCTCACCACCGGCATGCTGGCCGCTTCGGCCGGCAGCAATGAAGCAGGTTACATCACCCACAAGACCATCCGGTCTTTGGGCATGCTCACGTTCGATAACCAGGCGCGTGTTTGACACGGTCCGACGGTGGCAGGTCTTGCCCCGACGTTTGGCCGTGGAGCGATGACGAATCACTGGGTCGACATCAAGAATGCCGATGTGATCCTCGTCATGGGCGGTAATGCCGCCGAAGCACACCCCTGTGGTTTCAAGTGGGTAACCGAAGCGAAGGCCCATAACAAGGCCAAGCTGGTCGTGGTCGATCCACGCTTTACCCGTACCGCGTCCGTCGCCGACTACTACGTTGCGACGCGCACCGGCACGGACATCGTGTTCCTGGGCGCGATCGTCAATTATCTGCTGACGAACGACAAGATCCAGCACGAATACGTCCGCAATTACACGGACATGCCTTTCATCGTCCGCGAGGATTTCGCGTTCGAAGACGGCATCTATTCCGGCTACGACGAAAAGGCCGGCAAGTACACCGACAAATCGAGCTGGAACTACGAGATTGGCGAAGACGGTTACGCCAAGGTCGACCCGACGCTGCAGCATCCGCGCTGCGTCTACCAGCTGATGAAGAAGCACTACTCCCGCTATACGCCGGAGATGGTGCAGAAGATTTGCGGCGTCGCGCCTGCGCAGTTCCAGAAAGTGGCCGAGACCCTTGCCTCGACCGCCGTGCCTGGCCGCGCCGCGACCGTGCTGTACGCACTCGGCTGGACCCACCACTCGACCGGCGCCCAGACCATTCGCCTCGGCGCCATGGTCCAGCTGCTGCTGGGTAACATCGGTATCGCCGGCGGCGGCATGAACGCCCTGCGCGGCCACTCGAACATCCAGGGCCTGACCGACCTCGGCCTGATGTCGAACCTGCTGCCGGGCTACATGACCCTGCCGAACGAAGCCGAACAGGACTTCGACGCCTACATCGGCTCGCGTGCGCCGAAGGCCATGCGTCCGAACCAGCTGAGCTACTGGAGCAACTACAAGAAGTTCCACGTCTCCTTCATGAAGAGCTGGTGGGGCGATGCGGCGAACGAGGGCAACAACTACGCCTTCGACTACCTGCCGAAGCTGGACAAGCCTTACGACCTGCTGCAGGCCATCGAGCTGATGAACCAGGGCAAGATGAACGGTTACATCTGCCAGGGCTTCAACGTCATCGCCTCGGCCCCGAACAAGGCCAAGGTCCTGGCCGGCCTGTCGAAGCTGAAGTACCTGGTCGTCATGGATCCGCTGGAGACGGAAACCGCCGAATTCTGGAAGAACCACGGCGAGTTCCACGACGTCGATTCGAGCAAGATCCAGACCGAAGTGTTCCGCCTGCCGACCACCTGCTTCGCCGAAGAACGCGGCTCGCTGGTCTCGTCCTCGCGCGTGCTGCAGTGGCACTGGCAAGGCGCGGAACCGCCGGGCAAGGCCCGTTCGGACATCGAAATCATGTCGGAACTCTTCCTGCGCCTGAAGAAGTCGTACCAGACGCAAGGCGGCAAGTTCCCGGACCCGATCCTGAACCTGACCTGGCCCTATGCCAAGCCGCACAGCCCGACGCCGGAAGAACTGGCGATGGAATTCAACGGCAAGGCACTGGCCGACGTGTTCGATCCGAAGGATCCGACCAAGGTCATCGTCAAGAAGGGCGAACAGCTGGCCAGCTTCGCGCAACTGCGCGACGACGGCACGACCGCCTCGGGCTGCTGGATCTTCGCGGGTTCCTGGACGCAGGCCGGCAACCAGATGGGCCGCCGCGACAACAGCGACCCGACCGGCATCGGCAATACGCTGAACTGGGCCTGGGCCTGGCCGGCGAACCGCCGCGTGCTGTACAACCGCGCTTCGGCCGACACCAAGGGCAAGCCTTTCGATCCGACCCGTGTGCTGGTGCGCTGGAACGGCGCGGGCTGGACCGGCGCCGACGTGCCCGACTTCAAGCTGGATGAAGATCCGGCGAATGGCATGAACCCATTCATCATGAACCCCGAAGGGGTGGCGCGATTCTTTGCACGCGGCATGATGAACGAGGGTCCCTTCCCCGAGCACTACGAGCCGTTCGAGAATCCGGTTGGCAAGAACCTGATGCACCCGAACAACCCGCGCGCGACCAGCAATCCGGGCGCCCGCGTGTTCCCGAACGACCGCAAGGAGATGGGCACGGCCGAGGAGTTCCCGGTGGTGGCAACGACTTACCGCCTCACCGAGCACTTCCACTTCTGGACCAAGCACGCACGCCTAAACGCGATCATCCAGCCCGAGCAGTTCGTCGAGATCGGCGAAGCGCTGGGCAAGCAGATCGGCGTCGCCAGCGGCGACAAGGTCCGGGTCAGCTCGAAGCGCGGCCACATCATCGCCAAGGTCATCGTTACCAAGCGCATCCGCGCCCTGCAGATCGACGGCAAGGAAACCCACACCGTGGGCATCCCGCTGCACTTCGGCTTCAAGGGCCTGACCAAGCCTGGCTACCTGACCAACACGCTGACCCCGGTGGTCGGTGACGGCAATTCGCAAACCCCGGAATTCAAGTCCTTCCTCGTGAAGGTCGAGAAGGCTTAAGGACCGGAGAAAAAAGATATGGCACTACAATCTTTGGATATCAAACGCGTGTCGGCCACGACGACGCCCCCTCCCAGCGCACGCGCGCCGGTCGGCGGCAGCGTCGCCAAGCTGATCGACGCCTCGAAGTGCATCGGCTGCAAGGCCTGCCAGACGGCGTGCATGGAGTGGAACGACATCCGCGACGAAGTCGGCGTCAACTCGGGCGTGTATGACAACCCGATCGACCTGACCCCGAAGTCGTGGACCGTGATGCGCTTCGCCGAGCACGAGAAGGAAGACGGCAACCTCGAGTGGCTGATCCGCAAGGACGGCTGCATGCACTGCGAGGATCCAGGCTGCCTGAAGGCCTGCCCGTCGCCGGGCGCGATCGTGCAATACGCGAACGGCATCGTCGACTTCCACCAGGAAAACTGCATCGGCTGCGGCTACTGCGTGACCGGCTGCCCCTTCGACGTGCCCCGCATCTCGAAGCAGGACAACCGCGCCTACAAGTGCACGCTGTGCTCGGACCGGGTCGCCGTCGGCCAGGAACCGGCCTGCGTCAAGACCTGCCCGACCGGGGCCATCATGTTCGGCACCAAGGAGGACATGAAGATCCAGGCGGCCAGCCGCATCGAGGACCTGAAGGAACGCGGCTACGAGAACGCCGGCCTGTACGACCCGGCCGGCGTCGGCGGCACCCACGTCATGTACGTGCTGCACCACGCCAACAAGCCGTCGCTGTACAGCGGCCTGCGCGACAACCCGAGCATCAGCCCGACCGTGGGCCTGTGGAAGGGCCTGACCAAGCCGCTGGCGCTGGTGGGCATGGCCGCTGCGGCCGTGGCCGGCTTCTTCCACTACACCCGCGTCGGTCCGAACGAGGTCAGCAAGGAAGAGGAAGTCGAGGCGCTGGCCGAGGCCCGCAAGCTGCAAGGGGAAAAGCATGAAGCATGATAGGAATGGCAACCCGCTGATCGAGCGCTACAACGCGAACGAGCGCAGCAACCATTGGATCACCGCGCTCTGCTTCGTCCTCGCCGGCCTGTCGGGCCTGGCCATGTTCCATCCGGTCATGGCCTGGCTGGCCGCGCTGTTCGGCGGCGGCCAGTGGACCCGCATCCTGCATCCGTTCTTCGGTGTGGTGATGTTCGCCTCGTTCGCGGTGCTGGTGGTGCGCTTCTGGCACCACAACCAGTTCGAACCGGGCGACCGCCAGTGGCTGCGCCAGATTCCCGACGTGCTGGCCAACCACGAAGAGAAGCTGCCGAAGGTGGGCCGCTACAACGCCGGCCAGAAGATGCTGTTCTTCACGCTGGTGGTGGCGATGGCCTTCCTGCTCTTGAGCGGCATCGTGATCTGGCGCCAGTGGTTCTCGGGCTACTTCCCGATCGGCCTGATCCGCGTGTCGGCCCTGCTGCACGCCTTCTTCGCCTTCGTGATCATCGTGGCCATCATCGTGCACGTGTACGCCGGCATCTGGGTCAAGGGCACCATGGGCGCCATGACCCGCGGCACCGTGACCTACGGCTGGGTGCGCAAGCACCATCCGCGCTGGTTTGAAGAGGTCATGCGCAAGGCCCGTCGCTGACGCGTTTTTTCAGCTTCATTTAAAATAGGCCGGGCTCGCTTTTGCGACCCGGCCTTGTTATTTCGAGAGATACAGTTGGTACAACGTCTACTTCAACCGGGCGAGATCGAGGCACTCGATCACAACGCCATTCCCCGCCTGCTGCTGCCCCCCCCCGCCACCCTGTTCGCCGCACGCGCCGCGCGCCTGCGCCAACTGGCGGCCGGCGAAGTGCCGGGCATTCCCGTCGAAGACGCCCTGCGCGGCTACCTGGGCCTGATGGCGCACGTCGCCGACGCCCAGCAGGCGGTGGTCGCCGAACTCGGCGCCACCGGCGTATCGCTGCCCGACCAGGCCGCGCTCAAGCTGGCGCACGACCACAACATGCCGCCGCTGCCTGTAACCGGCAGCCGGCCGCCCGAGTGGCGCAGCGTCTTCGGCCGTCTCCTGGACAAACTCGAAGGCGCCGTCGCCAGCGCGCCGCAACTGGGCGCCGCGCTCGAGCACCTGCGCGCCACCGACGAGGCCGGGC
>DEKZ01000070.1 GCA_002354135.1 Massilia sp. UBA2709
ATCGCCGGGTTCTTCAGCGTCAGGTGCACCGGCTGGTCTTCCGCGTGGTTGGTGTTCGAGATGAACACCGAGGACAAGCGGTCGAAGGTCAACTTGCCGTCCGGTTTCGGGTAGACGATAGGCTGGAACTCTGAAGCAGGGCGCAGGCACTCGTGGTCCGCATGTTTGTGGCGCAGGGTCCAGGGCGCCTTGCCCTTGAACAGGATCTGGTCGATGCCGGTCATGAGCGTGCCCAGGTACAGGCCCTTGCTCATCCACGGCTTGAAGTTGCGCGCCACGTGCAGCTCTTCGTGCAGCCAGGACTGCTTGAAGGCTTCCGGATAGCTCGCCAGTTCATCGTGCTGGCGGCCGGCTGCGAGTGCTGCAAAGGCCGATTCGGCGGCCAGCATGCCGGTCTTGATCGCGCCGTGGCTGCCTTTGATGCGGGACACGTTGAGGAAGCCGGCGTCGCAGCCGATCAGCGCGCCGCCCGGGAACACGGTCTTCGGCAGCGATTGCAGGCCGCCGGCCGTGATGGCGCGCGCCCCGTAGGAGATGCGCTTGCCGCCTTCGAAGAAGCCGCGGATCGCCGGGTGGGTTTTATAACGCTGGAATTCCTCGTACGGCGACAGATACGGGTTCTGGTAGGCCAGGCCCACCACGTAACCGACGGCCACCTGGTTGTTTTCCAGGTGGTAGAGGAAGGAGCCGCCATAGGTGTCCGAAGGCAGCGGCCAGCCGGCCGTGTGGATCACCAGGCCCGGCTTGTGCTTGGCCGGGTCGATCTCCCACAGTTCCTTGATGCCGATGCCGTAGGTCTGGGGATCCTTGCCCTTGTTCAGGTCATACTTGGCGATGAGCTGCTTGCCCAGGTGGCCGCGCGAGCCTTCGGCGAAGAAGGTGTATTTCGCGTGCAGCTCCATGCCCAGCTGGAAGTCCGGGCCAGGCTCGCCGTCGCGCTTCACGCCCATGTTGCCGGTGGCGACACCCTTGACCGAGCCATCGTCGTTGTACAGCACTTCGGCCGCCGGGAAGCCTGGGAAGACTTCCACGCCCAGGGCTTCGGCCTGCTGGCCCAGCCAGCGCACGACGTTCGCCAGCGAGACGATGTAGTTGCCGTGGTTGGTCAGCGACTTCGGCACCATGAATGAGGGCGTCGCGTAGGACTTGGTCTCGGTCAGGAACAGCACCTGGTCTTCGGTGACGGGGGTGTTCAGCGGCGCGCCGAGTTCCTTCCAGTTCGGGAAGAGTTCGTTGATCGCGATCGGGTCCATGACCGCGCCCGACAGGATGTGGGCGCCCAGTTCGCCGCCTTTTTCGAGCACGCAGACCGAGACTTCCTGGCCTTTTTCCGCGGCCAGTTGTTTCAGACGGATCGCCGCCGAGAGGCCCGCCGGGCCGCCGCCGACGATGACAACGTCGTACTCCATTGCTTCGCGCGGTCCGTATTGTTCGAGGATGTTGATAGGCTCAGTCATGGTCTTCTAATGGGTTAAAAAAATTTAAGCACGAGTGTGCGGGTTTTTGGGGCCATTTGCAACTTAGCCAGCTATTTTAGGGCGAAAATTAGATGCGGCAATCTAATAGCTGATTCTGTGACATCATTAAGCATACGCCGCTTGTCGCGCAGCACACATCAGCAAAACACCAGCACAGGAGCCAACGTGGGCATCGAAGTGAATTATGAGGGGAAAATTGCCATGGTCACCGGGGCCTCGAGCGGCCTTGGCGCGCGCTTCGCGAAGGCCCTGGCCGGTGCCGGCGCCCAGGTCGTGCTGGCCTCGCGCCGCATCGAACGCCTGAAGGAATTGCGCGCCGAGATCGAGGCCGACGGCGGCGCCGCCCACGTGGTTGCGCTCGACGTGACCGATCTCGCCAGCATCAAGGCGGCGATTGCCCACGCCGAGACCGAGGCCGGCCCGATCGATATCCTGGTCAACAACTCGGGCGTGCAGAGCACCCAGCGCCTGCTCGACGTGACCGAGGACGATTACCAGTACATCATGGACACCAACCTGCGCGGCGCCTTTTTCGTGGCGCAGCAGGCCGCGAAACGCATGATCCAGCGCGCAAAGGGCGACCCGCGCAAGCAGCACCGCATCGTCAACATCGCTTCCGTCGCGGGCCTGCGCGTGCTGCCGCAGATCGGCGTCTACTGCATGAGCAAGGCCGCCGTGGTGCAGATGACCAAGGCGATGGCGGTGGAGTGGGGCAAGTACGGCATCAACGTGAACGCGATCTGCCCCGGCTATATCTCGACCGAGATGAACGAGGAATACTTCGAGACCGAGCAGGGCAAAAAGCTCATCGAGCTGCTGCCGCGCAAGCGTCCCGGCAAGCCTGAAGACCTCGACGGCCTGCTGCTCCTGCTCGCGGCCGACGAGGCGCATTTCATCAACGGCGCCATCATCACGGCCGACGACGGCATGACGGCGCAATAGCCTGCAGTCGGCTCGCAGTTGGGTCGCAGCTGGCTCGCAGTTGGCTCGCAGTTCGCTGTATGATGCGCCCCTTGCGGCACGCGGCGCCGGCGACGGCGCCTTTTTTATTGTCTTCACCGAAGTGGCAACACTCGTCAGCAGGATTATGAGCAACAAGAAGTTGGTACACACGATGCGGATGCCGGTCCGCTGGGGCGACATGGACGCGATGGGCCATGTCAACAACACCGTATATTTTCGCTACATCGAAACGGCGCGCATCGCCTGGCTCGAACAGGTGGGCGCCTTGCCCGACCCAACCCGCACCGGGCCGGTCCTGATCAACGCCCAGTGCTCCTTTCTCAAGCAGTTGAAGTACCCGGCCGAGATCGAGGTCACGTCCTGGGTCGGCCCGCCGGGCCGCTCCAGCTTCGAGGTGGCGCACGAGATCCGCCTGGTCGGCGCGGATGGCCAGGCCGGCGACCTGCATGCGGAAGGCGCGGCCAAGATCGTCTGGGTGGATTTCGCGGCCGAGAAGTCGGTGCCCCTGCCGGACGGGATACGGGCGCTGCTGCCTGCGGCCTAGCCGCCGGCTGGCGGTGTCGCCGCCACGCATCACAAAGCGCCTGCGGGCGCTTTTTTTTTCGTCCCCGCGACGGGGCACGTTGCGAGCGAGTGCCGTGCGGCCTAGATGTGATGTTTCAATAGGTTGT
>DEKZ01000068.1 GCA_002354135.1 Massilia sp. UBA2709
GTCCCGCGTTCGGGCTGCTCCACGCCGGCGCCTGCGCGCGCCAGCAGCGCCAGGCACGGACATGGCCGCCGCGCGGCGCCAGCAGCACGTAGCTGAGCGCGGTCAGGCGCGCCGGAATGAAATTCATCACGTCGTCGATGCGGGCGGCGGTGCGGCCGAACAGGTCGAAGCGCGCATTGCGGTAGCCCCACATGGCGTCGAGCGTGTTCGCCAGCCGGAACAGCAGCGCACCCGGCCCGCCGGCGACGAGGAACCAGAACAGGGTGCCGAACACGGCGTCGTTGCCATTCTCGAGCAGCGATTCGGCGCCGGCCTTGGCCAGGTCCGAGGCGCTGGCCCCGGCCGTGTCGCGGCTCACGATGCGGCCGGTAAGCCGGCGCGCTTCAGGCAGGTCGCTGCTGCGCAGGGCCGCGTAGATCGGCAGCGTGTGGTCGCGCAGGCTGCGCAGGCCCAGGCAAAAGTACAACAGCACGACGTGCGCCAGCATGCCCAGCCGCTGTGCCAGCCACCACGCCAGTAATACGAGGGGCAGCACCGCCAGCGTCCAGGCCAGCGCACCGCTTGGAAGGCGCATGCAGCCGCCGTTCAGGCGCGCTTCCATCGCGCCGGCGAGCCGGCCGAAACCGACCAGCGGATGCCAGCGCCGCGCTTCGCCCAGCAGCCAGTCGAGCGCAACGCCCGCCACCAGCAGCAGGGCCAGGTCGGCGGCTTTCAAACCGCTCAGCACGGCGGCCCCTTCATGACCAGCGGCAGGCCGGCGGCGACCAGGACCACGCGTCCGGCGCGCGCCGCCACTTCCTGGTTCAGGCGGCCCGCTTCGTCCACGAAGCGGCGCGTCAGCGCACCCGTGGGTACGATGCCCATGCCGACTTCATTCGAGACCAGAATCAATTCGCCGGGCAGGCCGGCAACCAGCAGCTCGAGGAAGGCGGCACGCTCGCGCTCGACAACAGGCGGCAGCGCCAGTTCGCCGCTCTCCGGCAATGCTTCCTCGCCCGACAACATCAGGTTCGTCAGCCACAAGGTCAGGCAGTCGACCAGCACCAGGCGATCCGGCCTGCATTCGTGGCGCAGCACCCCGGCCAGCAGGAGGCTCTCCTCGACCGTGCGCCAGTGCCCGGGCCGGCGCGCGCGGTGGTGCGCGATACGTGCGCCCATCTCGCCGTCGCCGGCCTGGGCGGTCGCGACGTACACGACTTCCTTGCCCGACTCGTGCGCCAGGCGCTCGGCCAGGGCGCTCTTGCCGGAGCGGGCGCCGCCGATCAGCAGGGTGGCGCTCATGGCGCGGTCCGCGTGAACAGGCCGGCGACCGCCTGCGGGTTCGAGGCGAAATAGCCGTGGAAGTAGGAAGCCGTGAGCGAACCGGCCCGATACACCGCTTCGCCCGGCGTGCCGCTCGGATGGCGCAGCGTATGCTGGACTGGGTCCAGCGGCGTCTCCAGGCGCGAATAGTGGAAGGTGTGGCCGCGCAAGGGGCCGGCCGGCGTATCGAGCGCCTGCGCGCCCAGGCCCGCCAGGCGCGCCTGCATGCGCACCACGCCGGGCAGCAGTCCGGCCATCGGCCAGCGCCGCCCGTCCGGATCGGTGAGCTCGTCGGCGAGCGCCATCATGCCGCCGCACTCGGCGAGGATAGGCACGCCCGCCGCGTGCACGGCGTTGATCGAGGCGCGCCAGTTGCCGGCTTGCGCCAGCGCCTGCGCATGCAGTTCCGGGTAACCGCCGGGCAGGTAGACCGCATCGGCGCCATCGGGCACCGGCTCGTCCGCCAGCGGCGAAAAGAAGCGCAGGCGCGCGCCGAGGATGCGCAGGGTGTCGAGGTTGGCCGGGTACAGGAAAGCGAACGCGGCGTCGCGCGCGATCGCAATCGTCTTCCCGGCCAGCAGCGGTGCGATGACGGGCGCTTCCGGCGCGTCGGGCGCCAGCCGCGGCAGCGCCTCCCATGCGGCTTCATCCAGTTGCAGCGCGTCGGCGAGTTCGTCGAGGCAGGCGTCGATCCACGGCTGCTCGCCCGGCAGCACCAGGCCGAGGTGGCGCTCGGGCAGCGACTGGGCCTGGCGCTGCAGGGAGCCCAGCAGGGGAATGTCGCGCAAGGAGCTTGCCACCATCTGCGCATGGCCGCTACTTGCGACGCGGTTGGCGACCACGCCGGCCATCTCTACCGGGCCGTAATCGCGCAGTCCGCGCGCCACCGCGCCGGCGGTCTGCGCCATGGCCGAGGCGTCGATCACGGCCAGCACCGGAATGCCGAACGCACGCGCCAGGTCGGCGGCCGAGGGTGTGCCGTCGTACAGGCCCATCACGCCTTCGACCAGCACGATGTCGGCCTCGCGCGCGGCGGCGCCCAGCCGGCGCCGGCATTCGTCCGGGCCGACCATCCACAAATCGAGCGTATGGACCGGCGCCCCGCAGGCGCGTTCCAGCAGCATGGGGTCGATGAAGTCGGGGCCGCACTTGAACACGCGGACGCGCTGGCCGGCACGCACCAGGCTGCGCGCCAGCGCGGCGGTGACGGTGGTCTTGCCCTGGCCCGAGGCAACCGCCGCGACCAGGAGCATGCGTGCACCGCGTGTACCCTGGGCGCCGTTCACCATTCCGTCCCCGCTTGGGCCGCGATGCCGGCGGCGAATGCGTGCTTCACCACGTTCATCTCGGTGACGGTGTCGGCCACCGCCACCAGTTCCGGCGGCGCCCCACGGCCGGTGATGACGACGTGCTGCATGGCCGGGCGGTCCAGCAGGTCCTCGATAACCATGTGGACGTCGAGGTAGCGGTATTTCAGGGCGATGTTCAATTCGTCCAGCACCACCAGCCCGACCGCCGGGTCCGACAGGAAGCGCTTGGCCTGCTGCCATGCCTCGCCCGCCTTGGCGATGTCGCGCTCGCGGTTCTGGGTTTCCCAGGTATAGCCTTCGCCCATGGCGTGGAAGCTCACCTCCGGGAAGCGGCGCAGGAACAGCTCTTCGCCGGTGGCCTTGGCGCCCTTGATGAACTGGACCACGCCCACGCGCATGCCGTGCCCGAGTGCGCGCGCCGCCATGCCGAAGGCGCTCGAGCTCTTGCCCTTGCCGTTGCCGGTGTTGACGATGATGATGCCGACCTGCTTGTCGGCCGCCTGGATGCGCGCGTCGATGATGGCCTTCTTGCGCTCCATGCGCGCGCGGTGGCGCTCGTTGAGTGCGGCCGTCTGTTCGGGTGTCATGTCGTTCATGGAGAGCTCCGGAAAAGATGTTGGCTGCGGGCTTCAGCTGCGGCGCAGCCGGTGCAGTTGATAAAGGAAGACAGGGGCGCCGATGATCGCGGTGACGGCGCCGACCGGCAACTGCTGGGGCGCCACGACCGTGCGCGCGAGCGTGTCGCACAGCACCAGGAAGCTGCCGCCGGCCAGCACCGCGGCAGGAATCAGGACCCGATGGTCGGGACCGAAGGCGAAGCGGCAGGCATGCGGCACGATCAGGCCGACGAAGCCGATCGAGCCGGCGCTGGTGACGGCGCTGGCAGTCAGTACGCCCGAGATGAAGAACAGGCCGCGGCGCAGGCTGCCCACGTGCACACCCAGCGTCACCGCGGCTTCCGCATGCAGCGCCATCACGTTCATGCCGCGCGCGTGGCGCAGCGCATAGAACAGGGCGCCGCCCAGCACCAGCCAGGGCAGCAGGCGCACCGGCGCGCCGGCGAGGTCGCCGATCATCCAGAACACCATGCTGCGCAGGCGGCCTTCGGGCGCGATCGACAGCATCAGGGTGATCAGGGCTACGCACAGCGAGGAGATCACCACCCCGGTCAACAGCAGGGTCGAGGTGCCGCCGCCAAGGCCGGCGCCGCCGCGCAGGTCCCGGCGCGCCAACGCATACAGCAGCAGCGACACCGTGATCGCACCGCCGACCGCCGCCAGTTCGACAGTCGCCAGCGCGGCCATCAGCATCAGCGCCGCGAGCGCGCACCGAGGCGCCGGCCGAGATGCCGAGGATGTAGGGATCGGCCAGGGGATTGCGCAACAGCGCCTGCATCAGCACGCCGGCCAGCGCCAGGGCGGCGCCGGTCACGAAGGCGACCAGCGCGCGTCCTGCACGCAGTTCCAGCAGCGAAGCGGCCAGCGACTGCGGCTGCCCCTCGAACAGTTGGCGCAGCGCCGCCGGCACCTCGCCCGCCGCGACCTGGATCGAGCCGGTCATGCCGGCATACAGCATGCAGGCGAGCGCCACCAGCAGCAGCGAGCCGGTGACCAGCAGGGCGCGCTGGCGCAGCGGGGGGGGGGGGGGCGGGGGGCCCGGCGGGNNGCTGGCGCAGCGGGAAGGAGAGCGGCGTGCGCACGGCTGGGCCTTAACGGAGGCCGTAGCGCAGGCCGGCGAACCAGCTGCGTCCGCCCGTGCCGTAGTTGCGGGCCAGTTCATACTGCTTGTCCGCCGCATTGTTCACGCGCGCCAGCAAAGAGAAGTCCTCGTTGAGCTGCCAGCTCGCGTACAGGTTGAGCAGGCCGTAACCGCCGAGGCGGCGCAGGTTGGCGGCGTCGTCGTAGCGCTCGCCGGAGAGGACCCATTCGGCGCCGGTCTCGAGCTGGCCCAGCTTGTACTCGGCGCCGAAGTTCGCATGTTTCGCGGCGCGCCGCGCCAGGCGCTTGCCGCTGCCCTTGTCCTGCGGGTCCTGCCAGTCCAGGCTGCCGCGCAGGCGCAGCGCGCCGATGCGCGTCGATCCGGACAGGCTCACGCCTTCCAGCGTGGCCGAGGCCACGTTGTAGGCGCAGCTGCCGGTGCGGCCGTCGCGCTGATCGGGGCAGGGCGTGGCCGAGACGATCATGTCGCTCAGGCGGTTGCGGAACCAGGTGGCGTCGAGCTGCACGCCGCGGCTGTCGTAGCGCAGGCCCAGTTCGGCGTTGCGGCCGCGCTCGGGCTGGTTGGTCTCCAGGCCATAGCCGGGGTAGTACAGCTCGTTGAAGGTCGGGGCGCGGAAGCTCGAGCCGATGCTGGCGGTGGCGCGCAGGCCGTGGCCGAAGTCGTAGCCATAGCCGGCGGCGCCGGTTGTTTTCGGGCCGTAGCTCGACCTGTCCTGGCGTGCGCTGAGGTCGACCAGGTGGGGACCACGGCGCAGCGCGTAGGCGGCGGCGTAGGAATTCGTGGTGCGCTCGCGTCCCAGGGCCCGGGTGGCGCTGGATGCCACCTCTTCCTTGCGGTGGCCGTAGAGCAGCTGCAGGGTGTCGGCGCCGAAGCGGATCGTGTTCTGCCAGGTCAGTTCGTCCTGCCGGGTATCGATCTGGCTGGCGCCGCTGGCGGCCGCGCTGGTGAAGCTGCCCAGCTTGTCCTCGGAGCGCGCCAGTTGCACGACGCTGCGCCAGTTCGGCAAGAACTGGTTCGACACGAACACCGAGGCCGCGTTCAGGTCCTGCTCGTTGTGGGTATCGTAGCTGCCGGCGCCGCTGTCGTACTGCGCGCGCAGGCGGCTGTGCAGGAACTGGGCGCCGGCCTGGTGGCCCGGCGCGAGGGTAAGCGCAACGCGGCCGTGGGCGTTGCTGCGGCGGTAGCCGTCGTCGTCCGGGTTGTAGCCGAAGGCGCCCGGCTGGGTGGCCGAGAAGCCATCGGACTCTTCATGCCCCGCGCCGAAGGCGTAGCTGAAAGCGTGTTCGCCGCCGGTGGCGCCGGCGATGTGGGCGCTGGCCTGGCGCGTGGCCTCGCTCCCGGCGCCGACCGAGGCGCCGGCGTGCACACCGGCTTCGCCTTTGCGCGTGAAGATCTGGACCACGCCGCCGATGGCGTCGGCGCCGTACAGGGTGCTCAGGGGACCGTAAACGACCTCGATGCGTTCGATCGCCTCCAGCGGGATCGCGTTCCAGCTGGCCGTGCCGCTGGTGGACGAGCCGATGCGCACGCCGTCGAGCAGGACCACGACCTGGTTGCTGTTGGCGCCGCGCAGGAACACGCTGGTGCTGGCGCCGGCGCTGCCGTTGCGGCTGATTTCGATCCCGGGCTGGCGCTGCAGGACGTCGGCAACCGAGCCGGCGCCCGAGCGCGCGATCTCGTCGCGGTCGATGACGGTGGTCTGGGCGATGACGTCGGCAGCGCGCTGCGGCATGCGGGCGGCGGTGACGACGACGGTGTCGATGGAAGAGGCGGGTGTGGAATCGGCGTGCGCGAAAGGCGCAGCCATGGCGAGCGCGAGCGACGAAGCGGCCGCTTGCCGTGAAACGTGAAAAGTCATGACGGTTCTTGGGTTGGACAACCAGCCCACGTCCCCGTAGGCCAGATTGAACAGAGGGATGTCTGAGCATCTCTCCACCTTTTGGCCGGTATCCGGGCTTGCAAGTGAAGCCGTCCGACCTTCCCATGCAAATGCACAGTGGTCTGGGGAGACGGTTTGCCGCGTGAACGCGGCACTTGCTTACCGTTGCGGGGGCAGCACACGTTGGCCTCGAGAGGCTTCGTGTTTCCCGTTTAACTGCACCTGTGAACACAGGCGCGAGCACCAAAACGGCGCCATTATACGGTGACTTCAGCGGCGTCGTCAGCCGTGTTGTCAGTCTTTCAGCGCAAGCATGCCGCCGTAGGCGATGTGGTGTGGTGTGCGCGCCGCTTCCAGCGCGGCCGCTTCCAGGGACAGTCCCTGGTACAGCGCGCACAGCAGGCGGATGGTGCCGGCATGGCAGACGATGAGCGCCTCGGGTTGCCCGGCAGCGCGCAGTTCGCCGAGGAAGGCGGCGACCCGGCGCGCGACATCGAGCACGGATTCGCCGCCGCCTGGGCGGTAATGCAGGAGGTCGTCCGCCCAGGCGTCGACTTCGCGGCGCCCGATCGCTTCCCAGCTGCGCAGCTCCCAGGCGCCGAAGTCCATCTCGGCCAGGCGTGCATCGAACTGCAGGGTCGGCGTGCCGAGTGCGCGGGCCAGGCCGGCGCAGCGCTTCAAAGGGCTGGCGTAGAGCGGCAGCGCGCCGGGCAGGCCCATGGCGGCCAGCGTGTCGCGCACCTTGATGACTTCCTGCTCGGGGACGGCGACATCGCTGCTGCCGTAGCACAGGCCGGGGGCGACCTCGGGCCGTGGGTGGCGCACCAGCAGCAGGCGCATGTTTATCCCAGCGCGCCCTGGCCGAGGCTGGCCACGAGGACGAGGTAGACCGCCACTTCCGCCAGTTGCTGGACGGCGCCCAGGCAGTCACCCGTATAACCCTGGATGCGCGCCTGGAACTTGCGGGCCAACCACAGCGCGCACAGGGCGGCCGCGGCGATACAGGCGCAAAGCAGCGCCGCAGTCAGCTGGCCGCCTGCGACCACTACCGCACCCGGCAGGAAGGCGGTGAGCGTGGCGATGGCGAATTCCGTTCCTGTCATCTGCTGGGCCATGGGTTTCGCCTTCCCTTCGGCGCGCGCATAGTCCATGCGCCAGATGAGGCTTGTGGCCGCCAGCCGGGAAAGCGGATGGGCGATGAAGAGCGCGGTGATGGCGCTGCTTGGGGGCAGCATGGCCAGGGCCGTGCACTTCGCGCCCAGCATGCAGACCATGCCGATCGCACCGTAGGCGCCGATGCGCGAGTCCTTCATGATCTCGAGCACGCGTTCGCGCGTCATGCCGCCGCCCAGGCCGTCGCAGGTATCGGCAAAGCCGTCTTCATGGAAGGCGCCGGTGACGTAGATCGAGGCGGCCGTCGACAGCACCGCCGCCACGGGCGCCGGCAGCACCAGGGCTGCGAGCAGGTACACCGCTGCCGCCACCGCGGCCACCACGCAGCCGACCAGCGGGAAGTAGCGCGAGGCATGGTGCAGCCACTCCGGCTGGAAGCCGACCCAGCGCGGAATCGGCAGGCGCGTGAAGAACTGCAGCGCGATGAAGAACAGGCGCAGCTGCTGCATCTTATTGGTTGCCGGTGCTGACCTGGGCCGACGAGAAGGTCGCCATCTCTGCCAGGAAGTTCGCCGCCGCGTGCAGCAGGGGCAGGGCCAGCGCGCTGCCCGTGCCTTCGCCCAGGCGCAGCCCGAGCTGCAGGAGCGGACGGGCGTTCAGGTGGTCGAGCATCAGGCGGTGGCCTTGCTCGTCCGAGCAGTGGGCAAAGACGCAGTAGTCGAGGATCGCCGGTTGCAGGCGCGCCGCAAGCAGCAAGGCGCTGGTCACGATGAAGCCGTCGATCAGCAGGACCTTGCGCAGCGCGGCGGCCTGCAGCATGGCGCCGGCCATCATCGCGATCTCGAAACCGCCGAAGGTGGCCAGGACCGCGAGCGGATCGTCGATGCCTGCGTGTCTTTTTATCGCCGCTTCGAGCACGGCCTGCTTCTGGCGCACGCCGTTGGGCGACAGGCCGGTGCC
Source organism: Massilia sp. UBA2709 (assembly GCA_002354135.1). Taxonomy (GTDB): domain Bacteria; phylum Pseudomonadota; class Gammaproteobacteria; order Burkholderiales; family Burkholderiaceae_D; genus Telluria. The sequence continues at coordinate 8,284 of DEKZ01000068.1, forward strand.
GGCGCCGATGCACTCGGGCAGGGGAATACCGGCCAGCTTGTGCATCAGGGCCGCCGCCGCAGTGGTATTGCCGATACCCATTTCGCCGAAGCCGGCGACATTGCCTGGCAGGTCACGTGCCAGTGCCATGCCGCGCTCCATGGCGAGCACGCATTCTTCCGCGCTCATGGCCGCCTCGACCGCGAAGTTACGGGTGCCGAAGGCTACCTTGCGATCGAGGAGGCCTGCGCGTACGCCGAAATCATGATTGACGCCCGCGTCGACGACCTGGATCGCACAATCGTTCTGGCGTGCGAAGACATTGATCGCCGCCCCGCCGGCCAGGAAGTTCTCGACCATCTGCCACGTCACCTCCTGTGGGTAAGCCGACACGCCTTCCGCAACGATGCCGTGGTCCGCCGCGAACACCAATATGGCAGGGCGGTCGATGCGCGGCGTGACGCTGTCCTGGATCAGGCCGATCTGCCGCGCCAGTGCTTCCAGGTGGCCCAGGCTGCCGAGCGGTTTCGTCTTGTTGTCGATTGCGGCCGCGAGAGCGGCGGCGAGTTCATCGTTATGGATGGAAACGAGATCGGGAATGCGCATCGTTGTTGTTCTATAAAGTAGAGGCGGCGGCAACGATAGCACACGAAGAGAGGCTTGCAAGTCGCCGGCGGCTTTGCTATAGTCCTGTTCCCGCTGAAAACGACAACGAAATCAAGTAGTTGAAGGGACGGAGGGAGCCGCGATAAAACGCGGTGTCGTAAAAAAGAAGTTGACGACGAGC
>DEKZ01000410.1:0-14238 GCA_002354135.1 Massilia sp. UBA2709
CCAGGGCCGGCGTCGCAGGCAGCCGTGCCGTTCGCCCCGGCCACGCCGGCGCTGCGCGAGGAGCCGCGTACGCCGAAAAATCGCAAGGCGCTGGTCGCGGCCGCAGTGGTGGTGTGCCTGGCGGCGGTATTCTTCATGCGCACGCCAGCGCAGACCGACACCGCCGCCTGCGCGCAGGTTTACGAAACGGGCAAGCGTGCGCTCGCCCAGGGCGACGAAGCCAATGCGCGTGCACAGCTCGAGCGCGCCGCCGCTGTCTGCGGCATCGATAGTGCCGAGGCCCGCGACCTCGGCGCCCGCATTGAAGCTGTATCGAACAAGGCGCTGGCGGAGGCCGCATGCGACACCCAGCTGGGCCAGATCCGTGGAGACCTCGGGGAAAGCGACCTTGCCGCTGCGCGCAAAGGGTTGGAAGCCCTCGACCGTGGCTGCGCGGCCGGCAGCGCCGTCAAGCCGCTGAAGCACCAGTTGGCGCGCCAGGCCAAGGCGGCGGCCGAGGCCAGCGAGCGGGCCAGCCGGCTGATCGGGCAGCAAGACAGCGCCGGCGCCAGCCAGGCCATCGATCGCTTGGAGCAGGCGGACCGCTCGCACCCGGACATTGCGCGCCTGCACGCCGAGCTCAAGCGGGTAGTGGAAAGCGTCGGCGCGGTCGATCTGCCGGAGGCGCCGGACCTTCCCGATGAACCCGTCGCCCTCCCGCGTGTGCGCCACGTTGCGCCAGCTCCGGTGCAGGCGTCCGCGGCTGCGGCGCAGATGCAGGCGCAGGTACAGGCCCGGGTACAGGCGCAGATGCAGGCCCAGATGGAAGCGCAGATGGCGCAGGGTTTCCTGCGCGATGCCGAGCGCGCGTTGGCACGCGGCCAGTTCGACGCCGCCCGCACCTATATCGATAGCGCACGCCGCGTCGATCCGAGCAACAAGCAAGCCGACGCGCTGGCCCAGACCGTACGCGAGCGCGAGCGGCAGGTCTTGCAGAACGAAACCACGATCCGATAACCGAAGCGGACCACTGAAGGAGCATCTGCGTGAAGAAGCAACTTAACGAGAAGAACACTCACCGCCTGGTGGCCGGCGCCTTGATCGCCACGCTGGTAGCCGGCTGCGCCAATCAGCCATATCAGCAGTACCCGTCGAATCAGGGCAGCGCCCCGATGAATACGAGCACCGGCAGCGAAGACCCGTGCAGCGTCGGTAACAGCGCGCTGGCGGGCGCTGCGGTCGGCGCCTTGCTCGGCGCACTGGTCGACGGCAAGCGCGGTGCCGTCCGTGGCGCGGCGCTGGGTGGCGTGACAGGCGCAGTCGGCTGCGTCGCCATCAATGCCCAGTCGCGCCAGGTCAAGAGTGCAGCCCAGGCCGACCAGGACTACTTGCGCGCACGCGGCCGCATGCCGCGCGAGCCCGAAGTGGTCGCCTATACACCGATGCTGAGCAAGGCGGTCGTCAAGCGCGGCCAGCCCTTCATGGTCAACTCGACTGTGGAGCTGGTGAATGGCAGCGCGCGTCGGGTCGAGGAAGTGCGCGAGGAAATCGTCGTGCTGGACCCGAGCGGTTCGCCTTTCAAGCAAGGCTCGAAAGCCGTCGCCAGTACCAACCGTAGCAGCGGCCGCTTCGAGAACTCGTTCGAGCTGACCCTGCCGCCCGGCGTCTCCCAAGGCATGTATGGCCTGAAGACCAATCTCTACGTCAATGGCCGCCTGGCCGCCACGCGCGACCTGCGCACCCAGCTCGTCTGGAACGGCGTCGAGGGCCGTCTGGTCGCAACGCGCTGAACGGTATGGCGCGTACTCTCCGTTGCGATAGCCAGGATTGCGCGGTAGCGCTGCCGAGGCTGGCACTTACCTTTTGTCCGTTCTGCGGAACTGCGCAGACGCGCCGCGCCGAAGCTGCCGCACAGCCGGCAACGGGCGCAGGCGACAGTGCAGCGCCCGCATCGGCGACACCCGCACAGCCGATGGCAGCAGCGGGTACGCGCCCTGTGCCAGATGGCGACGCTGTGCGCGCCTTCGAAGCGCACTTGGCCGCCGAGCTGAGCGATGCGTATTGCAGCGCCGGCCAGTATCAGGCACTGGTTGCGTACGCAGGCCGGCAGTGGTCCATCGCACGCACGCGCGCCGAAACCTTGCTGGCCATGTGGCTGGAGCAGCACCACGTCGTCAACGAAAAGCAGCTGCTCGCCGAGCTCGACGGATTACTGCATAACTTTACCCAGGAAGACCGCAAGCTCGACAAGAAAGAAAGACAAGATGCCTTGCAGAGCATCTGTGCCCCCCGCGCAGGCTACGCGCGTGGTCTCGATCGCGTAGAAGCCGAACGCTATCTGCTGGAGTTTTGCCGCCGCAACAACGTGCGCATTCGCGTCGGACTGTTCAAGTGGCAAGTGCCCTAAGAACTATCATGACAATGAAAGAGAAAACATGAACGGAAACGACCAGGAGTGGCTGCACAACCGGATCGCGGCAGCCGTTGCCGATGACTTCTATCTCGACCGAGGAGAAGAGCAACGCATCAAGGAAGAAAGCGCGGCACGAGGCATTACGACCCGCGACTGCGAACTGGTGCTGCGCGAGCAGCTCGATGCGCATGCCGCAGTGTCTGAGCGCCTCCTGATTGCTGAACTGGATCGCCTGCTGCACCAGTTCACCGACCGCGACAAGAAGCTCGATCCGAAGGAAGAGCGCGATGCGATGAGCAAGGTCGTTACCAAGGCGCCGGGCAAGAAATGCGGGCTCGATCCACGCGTGGCCGAGGAATACGTTGCTACCTTCTGCAAGGCCAACGGCGCTAGCCGTTCAACCGATATGCCGAAATGGCTGGTGCCGGCGGCGGCGGTGGCAGGCGTAGCCGTGTTGGCCATCGGCGCAATGCTCATGCGTAAGGACAGCGTACCCGCCCCACAGCAGGCTGCGCAGCAGAACGCAGCCGCCATCCACCAAGTGGCCGCCAGCGTGCGGCTGAACGATAATGATAAGGCCGAGATCGACGATCAACTGCGTCGTGCCCAGCAATACGTCGAGGCGGCGCAATACACCGATCCGCCCGAAAAGTCTGCGAAAGCCTGCCTTGACCAGATTAAGCAGATCGATCCGGAGGGGGCCTACCGCGGCAGCGAGGTCAAGGCGCTCTCAAGCCGGATCGTGACGCATTACCTGGCGCTGGCCGACGGCAGCGCGGCCGCGAACGACATGCAGGGTGCAGAGAAATGGCTGGCGCGCGCACGTCTGCTGAGAAGTGACCGTGAACTCATCCTGGAAAAAGAGCGCGCGCTCGGGCTGGTCCGGGCCGAACGCTAGAAAGAAGCCAAGGTAGCCGGGCGCCCTTGGCTTTTCGGCGGCCCGCCCGCACAATGGGATAACACAAGCATATGGAGCACCCATGCAACGCCGACCCTTCCTGCTCGCCGCCTTGATGGCGGCCAGCTTCCTGCCCGCGCTCGCGGGCGCCTCCGCCGGAGACCCACAAGTGGCAGTCAGAAACAAGATCGAGGTCGAATCCGTGAACGGCCGCGCACTGGTGCACCTGACGGTGTCCAACTACGGCAAGCAGACGGTCTGGATTCCGCGCGAGATGGCGGAAGAAAAGGAACTGACCGGGCGCCGCTTCGATGTGCGCGCCTTCGACGGCAGGCCGCTCGACTACACCGGCAAGATGGTGAAACGCGCGGCACTGACGGCGGCCGACTACGTGCCGGTCGCACCGGGCAAGGAGGTGAAGAACACGATCGACATCACGCCCTCGTATGCCTTCAAGGAGGGCCGCCACAGCTACCAGATCGGCTATGACGGCCCTTATCTGACCGATGTGAAGCAGCTCGACAAGCCGTCGGAAAGCCCCGCGCGGCCGCTGACCTTCATTCATACCGGCAAATGAGCGGCAAGTAAAAGACCCGATCAATTCAGCGCCGGGGAGTTCTCGGCGAAGTATTCGTGCGAGTCGGCGTTGTCGACGGCCTTGTTCGGGTCGCTGATCGCCAGGCTGGCCGCGCCGCTCTGGCCATAAACATGGTCGTCGGTGCCGGCCACCACGTTGAAGTGGCTCATCTCGTGGACCAGGGTGCCGCCCTTCGAATCGGTGCCGGTGAGCGGCGCCGACCAGAAGGCCTTGCAGACGTAGATGCGGTAGGGCTGGGTCGGATACACGTAAGCGTAGTAGTTCTGGTTGCAGCCGCAATCGACCACCACGCTCTTGTTGTCGAACGCATCCTTGATGGCGTTGAAGTGCGAGCGCACGGTCGAGACGCGGGTCGAGGTCGCGGTGCCGAACCACTTGGTGTAGCGCGGGCCCATCGTGGTCTTGCTCATGTAGCTGACCGAACCGTTGCTCATGGTCTTGGCGGCCGAGATCGCCGAGGCGACCGTGCTCTGCTGCGAGGCCGTGCAGTTGGCGTAGCTCAGGCCCATCGGGCTCACGCCGCCGTCGCCGCCCGGACGCTTGAGCGCTTCCATGATCGGCGAACCGGAACCGCGTGGCAGGCGGCCTTCGATGTACAGGGAAGCCGCATCCGATTCCAGCTCGCCCATGTTGCCGGCCGCTGCGTCGACGCTGCCGCCGTGGCGGCCGTTATTGGCCAGGAACAGGTCGGGCGACGTGGTGCGGTAGCGGATCGCGTAGTCGCCCGTCACGCTCAGGTCGTACAGGGCCGACAGTTCGACCTTCACCGTGTGCGAGGCGCCCGGCTTGAGCAGGTAGTAATCCGCCGCGGTCGGCTTGCCGCGCTTGACCAGGGCGCCGGTGTAGATCACCTTCTGGCCGTCGCGGGTGATGTCGAACAGCGGCGCCGTCAATCCCTCGAAGGGCGTGCGCGACTTGAGCACGTACTGCGGGCTGTTCGAGGTATTCGTGATCGTCACCTTGACCACCACGTCCTCGCTCGCGCCGAGCATGTTCTTCTCGGGCGTGACCGAGACCTTCACGCCGTTCGACCCCGCCTGCGCGCCAAAGGCGACGCCCAGTGCCGCAATACCGAATACCGACTTCAGGATGCTGTTCCAGCTCATGTGTCTTCTCCGTATGTAAGTTGTAGAGCGCCTAACAAAACCGCCATGGCTGCGTTGCAGCGCCTCGCCGTACATTTGTACTGTCTTCGGCGCCGCGCCTTGCCCTGACGTTTTTGTTAGGCGCTCTTGGCCGCAAATGCGGCCTTGTTATCGACGAGTCTTCGCTGAAAGCTTGACTTCAATCTAACGAAAACTCACGTCCATACTGAGCATTTCATGAGCCGGTAGCAATTCGAATCGGATAGTGCGCGCCTCCCTTTGCGAAAAAATAACAAATATCCATTTTCTTAAGGAAGTGATGGATTTTTGTTGGCAGTCGTGCTAGCTCGTCTATACATCATTGCTGGGCGGGGTTGTTTTCGCCGAAATACTCGTGCGAATCGGCATTGTTGATGGCCCGCTGAGGCGCCGTGCGCGCCAGCTCGGCGGCGGCGCTCTGTCCGTAGACGTGGTCGTCGGTGCCGGCCACCACGTCGAAATGGCTCATCTCGTGCAGCAGGGTGCCGCCCATCGAATCGGTCCCCGTCATCGGCGCAGTCCAGAACGCCTTGCAGACATAGATGTTGTAGGGCTGGGCCGGGTAGACGTAGGCGAAATAGGGCTCGTCGCAGCCGCAGTCGACCTTCACCGGTTTGGTCTCGAAGGCATTCTTGATGGCGCTGAAATTGTTCGTCACGGTAGTGACGCGCGCGGCCTCGTGCGGGCCGAACCAGTTGACGTAGCGCGGGCCCTGCTGCTTGCGGCTGGTCAGGTATTCCACGCCGTCGGCCGCCATCGCGGTGCCGGCCGCAAAGGCCTTCGTGACCGATTCCTGCTGGGCGTTCGAGCACTGGCTGAAGCTCAGGCCGGCGGGACCGCTGGGCGCGGCGAGGTTTGGAGTAACGACGCCGCGCGGCAGGCGGCCCTCGATCCAGATCGCCGCCGGCGCCGAGGCGATGTCGCCGACCACGATGCCGGCCCCGGCCTTGGCGCTGGGCGCGGCGTTGCTCGTCTGGTAGCGCACCGAATACGCGCCGGTCACCTGCATCTCGTACAGCTTCGACAGCTCGACGCGGGCGCTGCGCGATTCGCCCGGCGCCAGCACGATGTAGTCCGCTTCGCTGGGCGCCGCGCGCTTGACGTGGCGTCCGAGGTAGCGCACCGGCATCCCGTCGCGCGTGATGCTGAACAGCGCGTGCTCCGGCGGAACGAAGGGCGTGCGCCACTTCAGCAGGCGCTGGGGTGCGTTGCCGGTGTTGGTCAGCGTGACGGTGACGTTGACGTCGTCGCCCTTGCCGAGGGCCGGCTGGTCGGGCGTGACGGTGACGGCGATCGTGTCGGCGGCGTGGGCGGGCAGGGTGCAGGCGAACAGCAGGGCGGCAGCGGCGTGAAGGGCAGGGCGGTGCATGGATTCCTCCGTCGAAAAATGACTCCAAGGAATACTGTGTGCCCGTTGGGAGCGATGGTGCTTGCGCTAAGGCAAGGTTTGTAGGGTGGGTTCTCGAACCCACGCGCTACCAGGCCCGAGTTGTCGCACATTTGATCCGCATATCGCGATCAATTGAACAGCTTCATGAATTGCATGACGAAATCAATTTCTTGCTCCAAGGGCAACACGTCCGTGCACTGCGTGTCAATGAAGCCCGTTATCGGCCGTGGACTAAACCGAGGTCCTTCATGCTGTCCTGCTACGGCAGCGGCATGTCAGTCGTATCAATCCTCTTTGCCTCTGCAGACGGTGAGTCACCGTACTGAATCGTCCTTATAAATGGCTTAGGGTAGACACCAGCTATTTTGCCGTCACGCCACGGCGGCCCGGCACGAATGCCGACCACATGAGGACAATATGAGCGCTACCGATCACGAAAAGCATGAAGCCGAAACCCGCGTGACTGCCGTCGAGCCGGGAACGAATGAGCAGTTCGACGTGTTCAAATCGAAGGCATCGGATGTGCTTTCCTCTCCGTATGTGCGTGGCGCCGCTGTGCTGGGAATCGCAGCGGCGGGCTATGCGCTCGTCAGGCGTAAAAAATCGCCTGTATTCAGTAGGTCCAGCAGGTCCAATAGGTCCAGCATGGCAGCGGAACGCAGCGACGACAGCGGCGATACTGTGAAGGCGGGTAGTTTTCTCGTACCTCTGGCAGCGTTTCTTGCCTCGGCAGTGAAGAATGCAAGTGTCCCCGCATCCGCCCCGGTCCAGGAAGTGAAAGAATATGCTGCGACGCGTTCAGAGGACCGCAAACCCGATGCAAAGGACGCGGACGCAGCCGCAAGCACCCCGGCGCACCCAAGGTTCGAGCAAACCTCGGCGAGCTGGGTCGGCAGGCAGTGGCAAATCATCCTGGCGGCAGCAAACGCATGGATCGATGATTACGCCCCGAGCATGGGGGCGGCGCTGTCGTACTACACACTGTTTTCCCTGGCGCCGCTACTGGTCCTCGTCATCGCGATTGCCGGGTTGGTATTTGGACAGGACGCCGCACAAGGCGCAATCATCGCGCAGCTTCAAGGCATCATGGGAAAAGAAGGAGCGACGGCGGTGCAGGGCTTGCTTCAGGCCGCGCGTGAACCGTCCACCGGGATCCTCGCCAGCATCGTTGGCGGTTTTCTGCTGCTGCTGGGCGCCACGGCCATTTTCGCCGAACTGCAAACCGATCTGGACCGCATCTGGCGCGTGCCGGCGAAAGAAAAACCTTCAGGCATTTGGGGTTGGGTGCGCAGCCGCATCTTGTCCTTCGGCCTGGTTCTCGGATTCGCTTTCATGCTGATGGTTTCCCTTGTCGTCAGCGCTGCGCTGGCGGCGACGAGCGAATGGTTGGGCGGGGGAGAGGCAGCGGAAAGCGTGTTGGCAAGCGTACTGAATTTCACCGCGTCGTTTGCGCTCTTCACAGTCCTGTTTGCGATGATCTACAAGATCATGCCAACCGCAAAAATATCCTGGCACGATGTATGGATGGGGGCCGCGGTCACAGCCTTGCTCTTCAACGTAGGCAAATCCTTGATCGGCTTGTACCTTGCGAAATCGAGCGTGGCCTCGGGCTTTGGCGCAGCCGGCTCTTTTGTGATTCTGGTCGCCTGGTTTTACTATTCCGCGCAGATTTTCCTGTTTGGTGCGGAATACACGTGGGTGTACGCAAACAGCAAAGGACGGAACGGCAGCGTCGGTCGCTCCTAGTCCATGTGCTTATGGAATGGGTGGAGTTAATTCTGGAAACAACAACGGCCGCATTCGCGGCCATTGTTGAAAGAGAAGAAAGTAAGCCTCAGCCCAGCACGAAGCGCCGCGACGCCCAATCGGAACCGCTGAGTGCATCGCGTCGAAAGACAAGTATCAACGCCTGATCTGCTCGAATATCTCGATCGATGTCACGGAAGCTGGATGTTGTTGGCTCTTGCCATCTCCAATTCCCACAGACCGCTAGCCTGTCCAGCCGGCCTCGCCGATCCAGCGCAGGGCGCTCAGCGACGGCATGAACAGGTATTCGCCGCCCCTCAGGCGATTGAAGGTGGTGACGCCGTCCAGTCGGCGCCTCACCGGCGCCTGCGGCAGCGTGAAGCTGCCGGGCGTTTCGTGCAGGCCGACGACGGCATCGCGCTCGGCACCAAGGTCGATGAAGTTGCCGCGGTTGATCCACTCCTGCTGGAGAAACTCGATGGTGTCGTAAGCGCGCGCGCTGATGAAGATGAAGAAGATGCCGCGGTCGCCATGCACATCGTCGGCCGCCGTCACGTCGCGGCGCCATTTGGGGCCGAAGGTCGAGGAGCGTCGAATGATGCGGTGGATGTTCACGTCGGTGAGGATCGTCAGCTTGCTGTCGCGCGGGTTCAGGCGCCGCATGTGGGACGCATGCGGGCATACGAAGCCGCGTGGGTCCTTCGAAAAATCGAAATCGTTGTTGCGAGTCGGGTCGGCGCCCAGGTCCGGATCGTCATGCTCGGGCGCGAGGATCAGCGGCGCGCCGCTGCGCCAGCGCCCGACCAGCTTGGCGGCCAGCAGCTCTTCCTCCTGTTCGCCGGAGGCATGGCTGCGCACGAAATCATTGAAGGCGCCGACCTGGCTGGCGTACTTGCGCAGCACCACGAAGGAGCCGTTGCGCCCCAGTTCAGGCGGATCGGGCATCGCCACCGGCGCGCCGCTCTCGCTGTCTTCGCCGAGGATGAATTCGCCGGCCGCGATCGCACGCTCCTGGCCCGGCACCGGATCGACGCCGCTGCCGGCGACTGCCGGCTGCGAAATCGAATCGCGGAAGCCGAAGGGATTCTTGGCGTCGGCATCGGCGCCGAAGGCATGGGTGCCGACCAGGGTCACGCCGTGCGAGCGCGCCAGTTCGCCCATGGCCTTGGCGCGTGCGACGTCGAGCGCGGCCTCGTCGCGCGCGTAGATCGTCAGCGCGAGGTGGCAGGCGCCGGGGCGGAAGGCCTCGTCCCAGTGTTCGGGCGCATTGCCGCCGATGTCGCGCAGTTGTTCGGCGCGTGCCGCCATGCCTTGCTGGAAGGGCAGGGGGAAACTCTTCAGCGAGGATTCCGGCAGGCCCAGCGCCTTCAGGCCCTGGAAACTGAGCGCCACGCCAATCCAGGCTTCGCGGTCGTCGGTCCAGCCAGCCGCGGAGGGGATGTGGGCGGCCAGGCGGCGCACCAGATCGCGTCCTCCTTCCGCCTCGTCGATATGTAGCATCGCGTGGATGCCGACATAGGGTTCGGGGCGCGAGCGCAGGATCAGGGCCTGGATGTCGTCCAGGGCCAGTGTGACCCGTTCGCGCCGGAAGCGCGCCTTCAGATCGGTGAGCAGGCTCATGTCAGTAATCCACCCCTTCCGGCTGCGAGATCGCGGCCGTGAGCGTATCGAGCGCCTTGCGCGTCGTCTCGTCTGCGGGCGGATGCGCGGCCATGGCGTCGAAGAAGGCATCCAGCGCCTTTTCCATGCGCTGGTAGCGGCGGGTGTCGACCACTGTCACCTGCGGATTGGCGACGAACCAGCCGGCGGCGTCGATCTGGTGCGAGGCGATGAAGTCCTTCACTTGCGGACTGGCGATGCCGGGCCAGCCTTCCACGTTCGCGAACAGCAGGTCCATCAGTTCCGGGATCTTGGTCGCGAAATCGTTGATGTAGCTGTCCCAGTCGCCGTCATAGGTGGTGGCGAACAGGATGCGGGTGTCGTTGTCGAAGAAGACGAAACGCATGTCGTGCAAGGTGGAGACGCGTTGGGCGCCGTCCATATTGCCGTTGGTGAGATCGAAAATGCGGCGCAGGCGGTCGGCGCCGCCCGGCTTGAGCTGCGCGATGGCGGTCAGCTCGGACACGTTGCCGGATTGCTTGCCGGCGCGCCCGGCCGACCTGGCGCTGCCCTTCAGGTCGGGATTGTGCTTTCGCACCATCGCTTCCAGCGCGATCTTCGCAAGATGCGGCGCGTCGTGCGCCACCGCGTCGATGCGGCGCCTGACTTCCTGCAGCCAGGTTTCGTCGTCCAGGCGCGGGTCGGTGGTTTTCTCGGTCATGGTTCTGGCTCCTCAATCGGGAATGTCGGAAGGCTGCGATGGCTCCGTGCGCGGCCGCGCGTTCATCGTGTGGCGATATGCGCTCGAACGCTCATAGGCCGCGCGCCGGATGCGCATGATGCCGCCCAGCGGCCGGTGTGCCTCGATGCCGTTCCAGGGGTTGAAGGACAGGATGTCGTCGCCGTACACCTGGCGTCCGGGCGTGGCGCTGGGCTGCGCAGGGAAGCGCAGCGTGGCGATCGGGCGGTGCGGGGAACGCTCCTCGCTCCACGGTACGGCGGCGTCCTCGACCGGCATCGCCGCCAGGTCGACGCACAGCTGCGCCGACAGTTCATATTCCGCGCCCTGTTCGGCGAAAAAGGCGCTGACGGCGTCGCGCATGCAGGCGTCGTGCACCTCACGCAGCGGCTGGCCGGCCAGCGCGCGCACCTCCGCGGACTTCGGCGCGAGCGCGAGCTTGGCGATGTAGTCGCCGAAGCGGATTGCCGCCTGCGTGTGGTAGGTCTCGCCGAGCGGATGGTGGTTGTCGCGCGCCAGGCCTTCGAGGGTGGCACCCGGCTCCAGGCCCAGCGCCTGCACCAGTTCCTTCGCGCCGCGCGCGGTGCCAGCGACCAGGCGCTGGAAGGTATCCGGCGCATGCGCGTTCGCTTCGAGCAGCGCCAGCATCTGTTTGTACTTCGGGATGGTGCCGAAGGCGAGCACCGGGAAGTTCACCATCAGGAAATCCTGGTTGGCGCCGGCGATGTCGGGCGACAGGCGTTCGCCGTCCACGCCCATCACCTTGAGCGCGAAGCCGCGCGGGGCGGGAATCTTGTCGGAGTGGATGTCGCCGGGCGCCGAGGACAGGCGCGCGACCACCTGGTAAGTGCGCGCCTCGGCGAAGATCCCCTGGCGCAGCTCGGGCGGCAGATCCGCATGGACCTCGAGCTCGCCCACCAGCAGGCCGTTCGACTTCGCATGGGCGTCGCGGATCCCGTGGCGGTGGCGTTCGAAGGCGCAGCGGTTGGTGGCCGCCATCCGTTCGACGATCTCTTCGGTCAGGCGCGCTTCGTCTTCAGCGACCGTTTCGACATCCGGGGTGTAGGGAAGAGGAAGCAAGATCATACCCTCCAAAAAGTTGCTTTAAATGCATCATTGATGGGTATGTTAGTAGATAATTTGTTGCACCGCAACCGAGAGCACGCTCTAATGTGCGGCTTGACGCTGCGGCCATCCGGGACGTGCCCGGACCGCCCCAACGCACCGGAACTTGTGCGACACGCGGGCAAGGCAAGCGGCGCCGTTCAGGCCGAACTGCACGCTCTCGTACTTGAATCGTTGCCGGTTCCGAACGGTCCAGGTGGGTCAGCTTTCGGCGAGAGGCGGCGCAATCGAGCGACTCCAGCTGGCCAGGTCTTGAGCGCACCCCGAAACAACAACGGCCGCATCCGCGGCCGTCATCAAAAGAGAAGAAGGTAAACCTTAGCCCAGCACGAACCGCCGCGAAGCCCCGGCACCAAAGGTCTGGCCATTGGCGCCGTAGAGGGTCGATTCCGCACCGCCGGTCGGCGTACGCAGCGCCTGCAGCACCGTCTGGTTATGCGCCATCTGGCGGTTGATCAGCAGGCCATTCACCCGGTTCAGTTCCTTGGCCTCGGCCGTGCGGGCCAGCAGCGCCGACCATTCCGACCGCACGGTCTCGTCGCCATGCGCCGCCAGCCAGGGTTCCATGCCGGCTTCCGCCGCTTCGAAACCGGCGCCGCCCAGGGCCGCGTGGCGCTGGCGCGAGAGTTGCGCCAGTTCCTGCACCAGCGCGACCTTACGTGGCGTCACTTCTGCCAGTCCGTCCGCATCCGCCGCCACCAGCAGTTGCTGTTCCTGCTTCATCAGTTCCACCAGCGCGTCGATGCGCTGGCGTTCGGCGGGGAGGGTGTCGGTTGGACTGGTCATATCGCTTTATCGGTTGCGTGAGTGAAGCAGGTCGCGCACGGTATCCAGCAAGCCGTCCGCGATCCTTTCGGAATTGACTTGGAACTGCCCATCGGCAATTGCCATCTTGATACGTTCAACTTTCTTGGCATCGAACACTTCGTTCGCCTTGCCGGTACCGCTCGTTGCCTGGGCTTGCGACGACAGGCGTACGCTGTCGGTCTGGGCCGGGGCGGCGGTGGCGGCAGCCTTTTCCGCCTGCTTCGCGTTGGCTGCCGTGGTCTGATTCTGTTGTTGCAGGCCTTGCGGGCCTTTGAGGGTATCGTTGATTTTCACAGCATCATCCTTCTCTGTTCGGAGCAGGAACTCCGGGATCTGCACTGTGTAACGGCCGTACAGGCCCAAACTTTAGCGCGGATCCGCAAACAAGGAATTTTTTTTACAATGCCACTTCGACGATTCCCCCCATCCGCGCCGTGCCGCTGATGATCGCTCCGCGCGGGGTGCGTACCTGCACCACCTGGCCCTCGCCGGCATTGCCGATCGCCTTGCCTTCGCCCGAGACCGAGAAGTTTTCCCCACGAGAAACAATACGCACCGCCTGGTTCTGCTGCACCACCGGTTTGCTCTTCAGCGAATCGAGGCGCAGCGGGGCGCCGGCCGGCAGCGAAACGATGGGCGTGCGGCCGATCGCCTGCGCCATGTCGGTGACGATTCCGTTCGGCATGGCGGCAATATCTCCCTGCATCGTGGTCAGCTGGCCGGCCTCGATGGCCTGGCCCTGGGCCAGCGGCACGGCGGCGGTCACGTAGTCGGCGGTCACGCTCACCTGGGCCTGCAGGAACATGCTCCATGCCGGGGCCGTGCAGCGCACGCCGACCGTGGTCTTGCCCCAGGGCCGGGCGCCAGGCTGCTGGAAGGCCTCAGGGGCCGGGCAGGCGGGCAGCGACAGGCGCGGGTCGACCGCGCCGATCTTGACGGTCACTTTGCCGGGCAGGCCGGCGCTTTGCGTCTGCAGATAGTGTTCGGCCACCTTGCGCAGCGCGGCGCCGTCCTGGCGCGCGCCTGCGCTTTGGCCCGACCCTTGCGCCAACGCCAGCGGCGCGGCCAACAGCAGGGCGGTGAACAATCTCAAATTCTTGAACATGGCAAAAGAATGCTTTTCGATGCCTGCCATCTTAGCGCCTTGATGCCGCAGTGAAACTTTGAATAGCCGGGGTTTGGGGCGCCTTATCCTTCGATTGGGTTGTGTTGCCCAAACGTATGATTCACGCTGTCCCAACCAGAAATCTGCCCGGAGGCGGCATGATCGGCAAACTCGACAATTACTTACGCTTCAACGAAACGGCGCTGTCCCTGCGGTCGCAGCGCCAGGAACTGTTGGCGTCCAACATCGCCAACGCCGACACCCCGAACTTCAAGGCGCGCGACATCGACTTCGCCAGCGCCATGCAGGGCGCCCTGTCGCGCGCGGCGAACCCCGGCAATCCGCTGGCCGCCACCAATGCGCGCCACCAGCAGCCGGCCGCCGACGGCAAGGCGCTGCCGGACGGCACCCCGGTGCTCTACCGCGGCGTGGTGCAGGGCGCGGTCGACGGCANNCATGGACGTCGAGCGCAACCAGTTCGCCGACAACGCGCTGCGCTACGAAGCCGGCATCACCATGATCAACCACCAGATCCGCGGCCTGCTGGCGGCGATCCAGAACGGTCAATAAGCTTTCAGAGGTCAGCCACCATGTCGCTCTTTAATATCTTCAACGTCTCCGGCTCGGCCATGAGCGCCCAGGCCCAGCGCCTGAACACGGTCGCCAGCAACCTCGCCAACGCCGACAGCGCCACCTCGAGCACCGGCGAAGCCTA
>DEKZ01000410.1:14265-16060 GCA_002354135.1 Massilia sp. UBA2709
CCTACCGCGCCAAGCAGGTCGTGTTCGAGGCGGTGCCGATGGCCACCGGCGGCACCGGCGTCAAGGTACGCGAAGTGGTCGAGGATCCGTCGCCCCTGAAGCAGGTCTACGATCCCAAGCACCCGATGGCCGACGAGAAGGGCTATGTCTCGATGCCGAACGTGAACGCGGTGGACGAGATGGTCAACATGCTGTCGGCCTCGCGCTCGTACCAGAACAACGTCGAAACCATGAACGCGGCGAAAAGCATGCTGCTGAAAACCCTGACCCTGGGTCAATAAATTTAACGAGCCACCGATATGTCCACCGTAAACAGCGCCGCCGCCGGCACCTCGATCAACGACCTGATGGCGACCATGAACGCCAAGAAGACCGAGAAGGATGGCGTCCAGGCCGACACCGACAAGTTCATGACCCTGCTCGTGACCCAGCTCAAGAACCAGGATCCGCTGAACCCGCTCGACAACGCCCAGGTGACCAGCCAGCTGGCCCAGCTCCAGACCGTAACCGGCGTGAACAAGCTCAACGAGACCCTGGAAACGCTCAAGTCCAGCTACCAGTCGAGCGAAGCGATGGCCGCGACCAACCTGATCGGCCATGGCGTGCTGGTCGAGGGCAGCAACCTGACCCTGGTCGAGGGCAAGTCGGTGTTCGGCATCGACCTGGCCACCGCCGCCGACAACGTGCAGGTGATCGTCACCGATCCGAAGACCGGCAAGGACGTGGCCACGATCGACCTGGGGTCGATGGAAGCCGGCGCCACGCCGCTGGCCTGGGACGGCAGCTCGGACGCACCGGATGCCGCCACGCTTGCCAACGGCAACTACAGCTTCCGCGTCGTCGCCACCCGCGGCGGCCAGCCGCTGACCGACGTCAAGGCCCTCACGCTCGACAGCGTGGCCAGCGTCAGCACCAATTCCAAGGACGGGGTCAAGTTGAACCTCGCAGGCAAGGGCGCAGTCACCCTGGCCGACATCAAACAAGTGCTGTGATCGCAGCCGCTTACCCTAATCAATTCAGGAGAACCACATGTCTTTTCAACAAGGTCTGAGCGGCTTGAACGGTGCTGCGAAATCGCTGGACGTCATCGGTAACAACATCGCCAACGCGAGCACGGTCGGCTTCAAGGGCGCCCAGGCGCAGTTCGCCGACGTCTACGCCAGCTCCCTGAACGGCGCCGGCGGCATCACGGCCGGTATCGGCACCAAGGTGTCGCAGATCGCCCAGCAGTTCACCCAGGGCAATATCGAATCCTCGAACAACTCGCTCGACGTCGCCATCAACGGCCAGGGCTTCTTCCGCACCGTGACCTCGGGCATGGTGCAGTACACCCGCAACGGCCAGTTCTCGCTCGACAAGGAAGGCTACATGGTCAACGCGGCCGGCGCCAAGCTGACCGGCTATGGCGTGGGCGTCACGGGCCAGGTGCTGGCCGGCGCGCCGATTCCGCTGCGCATCAACACCGCCGACCTCAAGCCCGTGTCGACCACCAAGGTCGGCATCGAGATGAACCTCGACTCGCGCGTATCGGCCCCGGCCGTGAACCCCTTCGACGCGGGCGACCCGAACACCTACAACAAGCAGACCCCGATCGACGTCTACGACACGCTGGGCAACCCGCACGTCCTGTCGACCTTCTACGTGAAGAACGGCTCGGGCACCTGGGACGTGTACGCGGCCAACGACGGCACCGAGATCACCAACCTGAAAGTGGCCCAGGCCGCGCAGGGCGACACCGCCGCATTCACGGCCGTGAACGCGGCGCGCGCCGCCTGGGACGCGGCGACCAAGGCGA
>DEKZ01000305.1 GCA_002354135.1 Massilia sp. UBA2709
GACGGTCGTCGCGCCCGGCACCGCGCCGGCCTGGACCCCGGACGGCTCAAGCCTGGTGTACCAGAACGCGGCGCGCCAGCTGGTCGTCGCCGGCGCCCAGGTCACGACGGACGAGGACATCTTTCCTTTCCCGGTGCGCTTCCTGCCGAACGGGCGCTTCCTGTACACGGCCGACGGCAAGATCCGCACCCGCGACGCGCTCGGGGCTCACCGCGCGGACATCGATTTCCGCGCCGAGCTGAAGCTTCGCCGTCCGGTCTTCAAGCACCCGAAGGACCGCGGCTTCGACAACTTCGACACCCGGCCCGTGCGCGGCATCAGCGCGCCCGTGCTGTCGCCGGACGGCCAGAGCATCGCCTTCGTCGCCCTGAACGACGTCTGGATCATGCGCATCGGCGCCGATCCGGTGCGCCTCACCAACGACCCGGACCGCGACGCCAACCCGCAATGGACCGCCGGCGGCGCGGCCGTGTATTTTTCCTCGGAGCGCGGCAACGCCGGCCAGCTCGCGGTCGACCAGATCGACGTCGCCAGCCGCACGCGCACCCGCCTGGCGGCGATTCCGGGACGCTCGATGGTCACGCCCAAGCTGTCGCCGGACGGCGGGCGCATCGCCTACACCACGCTGTCGGGCCAGCTCGAGATCTGGAACCGCGCGACGAACACCCCCGAAGTGATCCTGCCCTCGGTCAGCACCCAGGTCAGCACCCCGCAATGGACGCCGGACGGCCAGCGCATCATAGTGGTCGACAACGAGCGCATCAACAACCGCTTCCGCGAGGGCTACAACAAGCTGCGGGTGATCGACCTGGCCACGCGCAGCGGGACCTTCTACGCCGTCGCGCCCGTGCCGCGCCAGATCTCCGAGCGCGACGAGGGCGCGGCCGCCCTGTCCCCGGACGGCAGCAAGGTCGCCTTCATCATGGACTCGCGCCTGCACGTGATGCCGCTCGGCCCCACCGGCGCGCCCACCGGCCCCGCACGCCAGGTCAGCGACGACATGGCCGACCTGCCGACCTGGGGCGGCGATTCGCAGACCATCCTGTACAAGTCGGCCGAGCGCGTGCGTACCGTGCGCTACGATGGCAGCGCCACCCGGGACATCCCGGTCACGTTGGCATGGCGCCAGCAGGTCCCGCAGGGCCGCACCCTGATCCACGCCGGCGCGCTGTGGGACGGCGTCGGATCGAGCCTGCGCAACGAGGTCGACATCGTCGTCGAAGGCAACCGCATCGTCTCGGTGGCGCCGCACAGCGCCCACGAGGAAGGCGTGCGCGTGGTCGACGCCGGCGGGCTCACCGTCATGCCGGGTCTGATCGAGACCCACCTGCACCCGCTGACCCTGTACCAGGGTGGACAGTTCGGCCAGATCGCCCAGCTCATGCTGTCGTACGGGATCACCACGGCGCAGTCGGTGGCCGGGCCCCTGCACCAGAGCATCGAGATGCGCGAGGCCCTGGAAGCGGGCAACCTGATCGGGCCGCGCCTGTTCGTCTCGCCGCCGCTGTGGGAAGGCAACCGCCTGTTCTACAGCTTCGCGCGCACCCTGCGCACGCCGCAGATCGCGCAGATCGAGATCGACAAGGCCAAGCGCATGGATGCCGACTTCCTGAAGAGCTATGTGCGTGCGCCGATCCCGATCATGGAGCGCATCGCGCAGGGCGCGCTGGATCTCGGCGTGCCCAGCGGCACCCACATGGTGCAGCCGGGCGCGGCGACCGGACTGGCGGGCACCACCCACCTGTCGGCGACCCAGCGCATGGGCTACGGCTGGTCGAAGTCCTTCGCGCGGGCAATTACCTACCAGGACGCGGCCGACGTCTACGGCAAGGGCGACTTCCACCTGATCGATACCCTGTTCTCGGCCAGCGCCCTGGCCGGGCTCGATCCGGGCATCGCGCTTGACCCGCGCTTCATCCTGGTGCCGCCGAACTTCGTCACCGGGCTGCAGAACGCCCAGCCGCCGACCGCCGCCCAGATCAGCACCATCGTCAACGACGCCACCCAGCAGGCCAAGGTGAAGGCGGCCGGCGCCTTGGTCGCCAACGGCACCGATTCGCCGCTGGTGGTGCCGGGCATCTCGCTGCACCTGAACATGCGCGGCGCGGCCCTGGTCCAGGGTAACCTGGCGGCGCTGCAGTCCGTCACGCGCGATGCGGCCCGGATGGCCTTCGTGGGCGATGACCTGGGCACGGTCGAGAAGGGCAAGCTGGCCGACCTGGTCGTGGTGAACGGCAATCCGCTGGCGGACCTGCGCGCCGCCGCCGACGTGCGCCTGGTGATCAAGAACGGCCGCGTGTTCACCCTCGACGAGATCCTGGCGCCGGCGCGCACGCCCCAGCAACTGGCCGCCCGCCGCCTGACCCTCGAGGCCCAGGAAAGGCTGTGCCGCGAGGAGCCGCAGCATTGCGAGGAGGCGGGCGGGCATGCGCATTGATTAGGCACCGGCAGTACTGGCTCCTCCATGGTGTTTTGAGGTACGCTTGTCGTATCGTTACCATGGAGGAGACCGCGCATGACCTATGAAACCGCCCAACCTGAACGGAGCGCGATCGACGCGACGCCGGGCATCGTTGCACTCGACTTCGGCACCAACTGGTGCGGCTACTGCCGCGCCGGCGAGCCGGCCATCGAGACCGCCCTGAAGGACTACCCGCAGGCGCGCCACATCAAGGTCGAGGACGGGCCCGGGCGGCCGCTCGGACGCTCGTTCCGGATCAAGCTGTGGCCGACGGTGGTGGTGCTGAAGGATGGCGTGGAAGTGGCGCGCGTGACCCGCCCCGACGGCGCCGACGCGGTGCGCGAGGCATTCGCCAAGGCCGCGGACCAGGCGGCCAATCCATGAGCGCCCCGAAGAACCGCGCGCGCACGGTCCTGTTCGCAAGCCTGATCGGCACCACGATCGAATTCTTCGACTTCTATATCTACGCCACCGCGGCGGTGCTGGTGTTCCCGAAGCTGTTCTTCCCGGCCGGGGACGCCTCCGCCGCGATGCTGCAGTCCTTCGCGACCTTCGCCATCGCCTTTTTCGCGCGGCCGATCGGCTCGGCCCTGTTCGGCCACTTCGGCGACCGCATCGGACGAAAAGCGACCCTGGTCGCGGCCCTGCTCACCATGGGCATCTCGACCATCGTGATCGGCATGCTGCCGACCTACGCCGCGATCGGCACCATGGCGCCGCTGCTGCTGGCGCTGTGCCGCTTCGGCCAGGGCCTGGGCCTGGGCGGCGAATGGGGCGGGGCGGTGCTGCTGGCGACCGAGAACGCGCCGCCGGGCAAGCGCGCCTGGTACGGCATGTTCCCCCAGCTGGGCGCGCCGATCGGCTTCTTCCTCTCCGGCGGCGTGTTCCTGCTGCTGACCCAGACCCTGAGCGAGGAGCAGTTCTTCAGCTACGGCTGGCGCATTCCCTTCCTGGCCAGCGCAATCCTGGTGGGCGTGGGCCTGTACGTGCGCCTGAAGATCACCGAGACGCCGGACTTCCAGGCCGTCCTCGACCGCAACGAGCGCGTGAAGGTGCCGGTGGTCGCGGTGCTGCGCGAGCATCGCCGCGCGCTGGTGCTGGGCACCCTGATGGCGATGTCGACCTTCGTGCTGTTCTACCTGATGACGGTGTTCGCGCTGAGCTGGGGCACGACCCAGCTGGGGTTCTCGCGCACCGAGTTCCTGCTGATCCAGCTGGGCGCCGTGGTCTTCTTCGGCCTGACCATTCCACCCTCGGCCCTGATCGCCGACCGCTACGGACGGCGTGCGGCGATGATTGCGGTCACGGTGGGGATCACGGTGTTCGGCCTGCTCTTCGGGCAGCTCTTCGTGGCCGGCAGCACCGCGCTGGTGGTGCTCTTCATGGTGATCGGCCTGGGCCTGATGGGCCTCACCTACGGCCCCCTGGGCACGCTGCTGGCCGAACTGTTCCCGCCGGCGGTGCGCTACACCGGCGCCTCGCTGACCTTCAACCTGGCCGGCATCCTGGGCGCCTCGCTGGCGCCCTACATCGCGACCAAGCTGGCGATGGAGTACGGGATCGGTTCGGTCGGCATCTACCTGGCGGTGGCAGCGCTGCTGAGCCTGGTCGCCTTGTTGCTGACCACTGGTGGCAGGAACCGCGAGGCGGTGCCGGAAAGCGCGGTGCAAGGCCGCAGCTAGGGAAAGGCAATGCAGCCGTCCGGTGGGCGCCCCGTGCCCACCGGACGCGAGCGCCGCGACAGCGCACCATTTTGGTGGGCACAGGGGCGCCCACCCTACGGGCAAGCGTTCAGGCTCGAGCGCCAGTCAGAACGAATACACCAGCGTCAGCGACGTCTGGGTATCGGTGTTCTTCTTACCCGCCGGCACGTTGGTGTCGTTGCGGGCGCTGAAGGCGGCCTTCATCTGCATGGTGTCGTTGATCTTGGTGCTCAGCGAGGACTCGGCGATCGAGTGCACGTTGGAGGTGCCGCGTTCGACGCTCAGGGTCTGGACGAAAGCCGCCGAGGGGCTGACCTGCCAGCGGAAGCGGGCCGCGCCGCGCACCGTGAAGCCGTTCTCGGTTTCGCCGGTCTCGCGCTGGCCGGTGAAGTAGCCAGGGCCGATCTCGACGTCGAGCGCGGTGGTGTCGCTGTTGTAGAGCTGCGAGCCGTGGCCGACCGCGAACGAGGTGTAGCGGGTGTAGGCGCCGAACTTGTCGTTGACGTGGGAGCCGAGGACAAACGCGCGGCTGCCTTCCTTCATCAGCTTGTAGGCGGCCTTGGCCGACAAGGCCCAGCGCTCGGCCGAACGCTGGCGATAGCGCTCGCCGTCGTCGTCGGTGATCTCGTCTTCCTTGAAGTAGCCGCTGACGATGTACTCGTTGCTCCAGTCGGCGGTCTCGTGGCGGGCGTCGATCTTGCCCGTGACCGAGGTGCCGGTGGTGTTGCCGGTGGTCGTGATCGCGCCCAGCTCGGCCGAGGTGAACCAGCTGCCTTCGGGGATGGTTTCCGGACGCACAACGGACAGGCCGCTGTGGATGCTGCCGATCTGGGGGAGGTCGTCGGCGGCGCCGCCCGCGGCGGCGGCCATGCCATGCGCCGAGGCCAGCAAGGCCAGCGCGTACAACGGGAATGATTTCATAAGCATCGGTACGGCTGCCGCAACAGGGAAGCCGGGAGGCCGGGCCGCTGCGGTCCTGTCTTTCGTTCATTCGTTCGGGGGAAAGGAGCGCCGATGCACGCAGTGCGGCAGTGGGGCTCGGCCCACATTGTATCCCAGAAGCAGCGCCGCGCGCCTTTCCGGCCGAACAGAAAACCGGCATCTGCGGCGCCCGCGCGACTCAGCCGTGGCGCCTTGCTGTCGTTCTCTTGCTGTCCTTCTGTTACCGGCTCAGGTGCCGATATGGACGATCTTGAAAATGAACAGGGCCGCGATCACCCAGATCACCGGCTTGACTTCACGCGCACGGCCGGTGGTGAGCTTCAGGGCCGCGTAGGTGATAAAACCGAAGGCGATGCCCTCGGCGATCGAGTAGGTGAAGGGGATGACCAGCGCCGTGATGGCGGCCGGGATGCTCTCGGTGGTGTCGCCCCACTCGATGTCGCCGAGGTCGCGCAGCATCAGGCAGGCCACGAACAGCAAGGCCGGCGCGGTGGCGTAGGCCGGCACCACGCCGGCCAGCGCGGACACGGCATCCGTGTCCTTGGTGATCCCCGTGCGGATCTGGGACGTGGAGAGCACCGGCTGCGATGCCTCCACCCTGGTGAGGACCGCCTCGAGGTCCGAGGCCCCCGTGCTGTCCTCGAGCATGACCAGCCGTTCGTAGACGGCCGGATTTCCGATCTTGATGCGTCTGCCGCTGATGAGTTGGGAGAGCATGGGCGCGGACAGGCCCAGGACCTGTGCCAGTCTGCGCTGCGTAATGCCGTAGGCCCCCACCACGGCGCCGAAGCGCTCCGACAGCGGTTGACCGTACAGCCGGATCTGCTGGTTGATGTTTTCAGAGCTCACGGGGTCATCTTGGCACACCGATCTGAAGTCGGGCCGGGTGCCGGGGGGCGGCTCAGCCGAGCACGCGCCGCACCCAGGCCTCGGGGTCGTGGATCTCGGCCTCCGTGGGCAGGGTCTGCGGGGAGCTCCACACCGTGTTGAAGCTCTCCATGCCCACACGCTCCACCACGTGCTCCACGAACTTCTGCCCGTTGCTGTACTGGCGCATCTTGGCGTCCATGCCCAGCAGGGAGCGGACCATCCGGTCCAGCGCCCCGTGGGTCGAGGAGCGCGCGTCGAAGCGGCGGCGGATAGTCTTGACCGTGGGCACGATGCTGGCGTCCACGGCGTCCATCACGGCGTTCGCGTGGCCCTCCAGCAGGGACATCACGGCGGTCACGTGGGAGAGGGTGGCGCGCTCCTCGTCCGTGAGCAGGTGGGTGAGGGGTCCCAGCCCGGCGTCCGGGCGGGGGTCCGTGGAGCGCCCGGCGAGGGAGGCCCCCACGGCGCGCAGCCGCTGCCAGGCGCCGGCGTCCAGGGAGCCCAGCCGGGAGATCTGCTCGAGCATGTGGTCCCGCAGCCACGGGGCCGCGGCGAACTGCACGCGGTGCGTCTGCTCGTGCAGGCACACCCACAGTCGGAAGTCCTCGGGGGCCACGTTGAGCTCCCGCTCGGTCCACAGCACGTTGGGGGCCACGAACATCAGGCGCCCCCCGGGGTGGCTGCGGGCGGCCCGCTCGGAGACGAGCCCGGCGTAGGGGTCGTACTGCCCGAGCACCTTGGAGGACAGGAAGCCCACCAGGGCCCCTATCTCCGCGGCCGTGGCCGTGGGGGCGATCCCGCGCTGCGCGGCGGCGAACTTGGCGGGGTCCTTCGCGCTCAGCCGGTCGAACACCGGCTGCATCAGCACGGAGAAGGTCTGGGTGTTGGCCTTGGCCCACCCCGCACGGTCCACCACCAGCACGGTGGAGTCACGCAGGTTCTCCGCGGCGTCCAGCCCGGTGATGACGTGCACGTGGTGCACGGACTCGTGGGCGAAGTAGCGCAGGGACTCCACGGCCCTGGAGATCTCGCGGGGCTCAGGGGTGGGCCCCGGGGGCGTGACCTTCGCGGCGATCTGCGCGGCGGCATCCCAGTCGACCAGCGAACGGCGGGTCAGTTCTCGGCTCATGGGCACACTCAACCACACCGCTCCGACCCGCACAGAAGGGCCACGCTCGGGGTCACCCCGGGTGCCGTGGACCGCTCACCGGCTCCGGGTGAGCTCCGCGACCGTGCGGTCCACGCGGTCCTTGGCCCGGGCGGTGTGCCCCGTGACGCCGTTGAGCACCACCGCGTAGACGAGCACGGCCCCGTCCTCCCGCTGCACGTACCCGCTGAGCGCCACCACGTCCAGCAGCGTGCCGGTCTTGGCCCGGGCCACCCCTCGGGCAGGCTGCTCCGCGGGGTCGTCGAAACGCTCCGCGAGGGTTCCGGTGCCACCGGCCACGGGCAGCCCGCGCCCGTACGGGCCGAACCGCGGTTCCGTGAGCAGCGTGTCCACGGCCCGGGCGAGTGTGGCGGCCGTGACCCGGTTGCCCGGTGCCATGCCGCTCGCGTCCAGCACCCGCAGCCCGGAGGTGTCGATCCCGTGCTCGCGCAGCGCGGCCGGCAGCAGGTCCTGGACCCCTGCCACGCTCGCCTCCCGTCCGGAGCGTGCCGCCGCNNGTGGGGGTGACCCTGTTCCCCGGTGCCATGCCGCTGGCGTCCAGGACGTGCAGGCCGGTGGCGTCGATCCCGTGCTCCCGGAGGGTGGCCGGCAGCATGTTCTGGACACCGGCCACGCCGGCCTCCCGCCCGGAGCGCCCAGCGGCCACACGGGCCAGCGTCTCCGCGAGGGAGTTGTCCGAGTGCGCGAGCATGTAGGCGCTCTGCTCGTGCACCGGGGCGGACTCCACCCGTGCGAGCTCGGTGGCCCCCTCGGGTGCCCGGGCGGTCCCCCGCGCGGTGACCGCGGCGTCGCCCAGCTCCTTCTGCAGCTGCCGGGAGAACTCTGCGAGGGCCTCGCCCGCGGGGTCCGCGGGCCGCCGCCCACGGTCCCCGGGATCGGTGCCGTCCGCGGCGGGCACCCGGTGGGAGTACAGCGCGATGGGTGCAACCCGGGAGATCTCCCCCGAGGC
>DEKZ01000338.1 GCA_002354135.1 Massilia sp. UBA2709
CTGGAGGTGCGCACGCTGCCGCTGACCGCGCTCGCTCCCGCCGCCGAGGCCGGCCTGGCGCACCCGCTGGTGGACGCCATTGCCCAGGACGAGGATGGCGAACGCATCCTCGTCCTGGACGCCGCCGCCCTGCTGCGCCGCCATGCCGCGCCCGGTCTCGCCGCGGCCGGGACAACCGGCTCCGAAGCAGGCGCTTCCGGAGCAGGAACACAGGAAGGAACACAAGGCCGTCGCGCCGGCGCCCATCTCGTGTTCGACACCGGCCGCCTCCAGGCGATACCGATGGACCTGGTGCAGGAAGTCCTGCCGCTGCCGCATGCGCTGGCCGGGCTGGCGGAGGACGCGGCGGCGCCATCCGGACTGCAGCCCACCCTGCTCTGGCGCGAGCGCAGCATTCCCGTGCTCGACCTGCGCGAGCACGGTCGCGACGAGACATCGGCGCGAGCCCCACAGCGCCTGGTCGTGGTTTGCCACGGTGGGCGGCATGCAGCCTTGCGGGTATGGGACGTGGTCGAGCTGCTGGCCGCGCACCAGGGCGAACTGCTCGCGTTTGCCGCACCCGGCAAGGGATGCATGCGCATGATCACGGTCGAGAACGAGGGGGCGCGCCTCAGCTATCCGGTGTTCGATCCCGCCAGCCTGCCTCTCTTTATGCCGTCCGCATGAGGAACCCGGGGTGTATTGCCTGAGGGAATGACTGCGGCTACACTCGCGCGTGTTCACGGACAGGAAAGCAGGATGCGACAAGCGAAAACGCCCCGTTACCAGGGAAAGATCAGCAGCTGGAAAGATGAGCAGGGCTTCGGCTTCATCGCGCAGAACGGCGGCGGGCCCAGCGTGTTCTTTCACATCAAGGCCTTCACCGAGCGCGGCGTCCGCCCGGCGCCGGGCGACATCGTCACCTACGAATTGAGCGCCAACGACAAGGGACAGCCGCGTGCCGAACGGGTCGCCTTCGTGCGCGACCGGCATGCCCGTCTGGAGACGCCTTCCGGCGACCGATCCGGCCCGCCCCTGATCGCCTTCGGCTTTTTCGCCGCCCTCGCCGTCGCGGTGTTTCTCGGCAGGCTTCCTGAATTGGCGCTCGGCCTGTATGCCGGCGCCAGCCTCGTCACCTTTGTCGTCTACGGTGTCGACAAGTCGGCCGCCCGCAACGGACGCTGGCGGACGAAGGAAAGCACCCTGCACATGCTCGCCCTGTTCGGCGGCTGGCCCGGCGCCCTGTTGGCGCAGCGGGTGTTCCGGCACAAGTCGAAGAAGCGGGAATTCCAGGTGGGGTTCTGGGCCACTGTTTTCGTCAACTGCGCCGTACTCGGGTGGACCGTACTGCCGGCCGAGGTGCGCAGATCTGCCCTGGCGATAATTGGTTAGATTTCGAGCATTGCCAAAGGGATATACTCCGGCTGATTCCACGCTCACCTGAGGGAAAAACCATGAAGTTCCTTGTCCAGGCCGTACTAGGCCTGTCGCTGCTTGCCGCAACTCCCGCCTTTGCCGCCAGCCCGGCGCCCACGATGCAGGCCGGCGCGATCAGCCCCGCTCACGTGAAAGCCGTCCAGGACCTGCTCGGCGCGATGCAGTTCGAATTTGCCATGCGCGGCGTGGCGGCGCGCACCCGCTTCCCGAGCGAAGCGCAGCGCCAGGCCATGTTCGCCAAGCTCGACAAGATGCCGCCCACCGAAATCCATCGGCGCCTGGCACCAATGGTGGCGCGTTTCGTCTCGGCCGACACCGCGATCGAGATGACCCGCTTCTACGGCACCCCTTACGGTAAGCAAGTCATCCACAGCAGGTACAACAGCAGCGCGCAAATCATGATGCCGGGCGCACGGCCGGCAGTTGCGCCGGAAGAGAAGAAGGAACGCAAGCGCGCAGCCTACGTCCAGGCGAGCAAGGAACTGGCGGATGCAGAACCGATGCTCCAGCGTGAAGCGTTCAAGCTGCTGCAAGCCATTAACAACGAAAAGCGCTGACCGCCCATCGACAGCTGGACCGTCCAGCCGGCACGCCTCCCATGCCTGCGGCGATGCGGCAATGAGATAGCGGTCGGTCGTGCTTCCGTTGGAACGTGGGCGCGGCTTCAGCATGCTCATTGAACCTCACGCACTGCGCTATCATCACCGCATGATCACTATTCGACATTCCCGCCCCAATGAGGGCGAACGTGCTATGCACATCTGGCGGCGCGCGGTGGATGCCACCCATGACTTTCTGTCACGGGAAGATCGCCAGGCCATCGACGCCATGGTGTGCGACTTTCTGCCGCAGGTGCCACTCTGGTTCGCCGTGGATGCCCATGATGAACCGTTGGCATTCATGTTCATCGAGGGCGGACACATGGAGGCCTTGTTCGTCGACCCGTCCCATCGCGGGAGCGGCGTGGGCGCCGCACTCGTTCGTCATGGGCTTTCCCTGCATCCGACAATGACCACCGACGTCAACGAGCAAAACGCTCAGGCAGTGGGCTTTTACGAAAAGATGGGCTTCAGGCGTACAGGTCGTTCCGCGCTCGACGGCGAAGGACGGCCCTATCCGCTCATTCACCTGGAATACACCGGCGCCTGAAAACCCGTTGGATGCACGGCGGACGGGCGAAAAAACCGGACACGATCGTCCGGTCCGGCGCCGCCGGTCAAACCTGGCAGACGGCGCATCGCCATGGCGGCCAAGGGCCGCCACGTTCTCGCTTACTCCTTCAACGCCGCCGCCATCGCCGCGACCTTGCCTGCATCCGCGCCGACCGCCTTGACCAGGCGCTTGCCGTAGTCCGCATCGGCCTTCCAGAAATGCGACAGCATGGTGTTCAGGCTGTCCGCGTTCTTGACCATCTTCAGGTCACCCGACAGGTTGGCGATCAGGTCGTCGCGGTCCTGGGCGCCCAGCGAGCGGTAGAACTCGCCGGCCTGGCGGAAGTTCAGCGTTTTCGCGATGCGCTGCTGCTGGGTCGTGCCGGTCAGCGGCAACTGGCTGCTGCGGGCGTTGGCGTCCTCCTTCAACGGCGCCAGGCGGCTCGGCTCGTAGTTGACGTTACCCTTGCGGTTGCCGGTGCTGGCGGCGCCGTCGATGTGGTTGTTGTTCACGGCGACCAGCGGCTTGTTGATCGGCAGCGACTGGAAATTTGCGCCCAGGCGGTGGTGCTGGGTGTCGATGTAGGAGAACAGGCGGCCCTGCAGCATGCGGTCTTCCGAGGCCTCGATGCCCGGCACCAGGTTGCCCGGGGCCATGGCGACCTGCTCGGTCGCTTCGAAGAAGTTTTCCGGCACCTTGTTCAGCACCATGGTGCCGACCTTGCGCTCCGGCACGCCCGGCCAGATCTTGGTGGCGTCCAGCGGATCGAAGTCGAACTTGTCGAGTTCTTCCGGCTTGAGCACCTGCACCGTCAGGTCCCATTCCGGGAACTTGCCCGCATTGATGGCGCCGTACAAGTCGACCGTGGCGTGGCTGGTGCTCTTGCCCTGCACGACCGGAATCTCCTGCGGACGCAGGTTGCGTTCGCCCTGCTTCGACTTCCAGGCGAACTTGGCGTAAACGTACTCGCCGCGCGCGTTCACCAGCTTGAGCGCATGCACGCTGCTGCCGTTCATTTCGCGGTAGGTCGCCGGCGTGCCGTAGTTCGAATACACACGGGTCAGCATCGCGGTCGCTTCCGGCACGTGCGAGAAGAAGTCGAACACGCGTTCCGGCTCCTGCACGTTCGAGATCGGCGAGGGTTTGAGCGCGTGGATCATGTCCGGGAACTTGATCGCGTCGCGGATGAAGAAGATCGGCAGGTTGTTGCCGACCAGGTCCCAGTTGCCTTCCTGCGTATAGAACTTGGTGGCGAAACCGCGCGGGTCGCGCGTGGTCTCGGCGCCCGAGCGGCCCGGGATCACGGTCGAGAAGCGCACGAACACCGGGGTCCTGGTGTTTTTCGCGAACAGCCTGGCCTTGCTGATGTCCGACAGGTCCTCGGTCGCGGTGAAGACGCCGTGCGCGCCGGTGCCGGTCGCGTGCACCACGCGCTCGGGGATGCGTTCGCGGTCGAAACGCTGCAGCTTCTGCACCAGGTGCACGTCCTGCAGCAGAGTCGGGCCGCCGGGGCCGGCGGTCTGGCTGTTCTGGTTGTCGCCGACCGGGGCGCCGTTGTCCTTGGTGAGCGCAGGCGCCTGGGATTGGGCCGGGGTTTGGGCATAAGCGCCCTGGGCCAGGGCGATCACGCCCGAAGCCAGCGTCAGCGCGCACAGCGCGACGCGCCCCGCGGATGGGGGAATGGAAGGTCATCAGTTTTACCTATCATTGTTGCGTAATGGATAGTTATCCTATCCGCAAGCTTTGCATTGAGGAATTTAATTATTCCTATTCAACCGATAGGTAAAAGCCGATCACCCCTTGAACCCCAACTGCTTCATCGCCGCCGTCAGCGTCTTGGCCGCTTTGGCATACCCCGCCCAGGGGTCGTTACCGCGGTCCAGGCGGGTGTGCACGTTCGTCACGTTCCATTGGTCGCCCGACTTCAGCGACTTCAGCTCGTCCCATTCGACCGGCACCGAGATGCCCAGTCCCGGGCGCACCCGCGCGGCCCAGGCGCAGATGGTGGTGGCGCCCTGCCCGTTCCGCAGGTAGTCGATGAAGATCTTGCCGACCCGGTTCTTGGCGCCGCTCTTGAAGGCGAAGCGCTCCGGCAGCGTCGAGGCCAGGTGCTTCACGATGGCCTGGGAGAAGGACTTCACCGTGTCCCAGTCCTTGCCGCCCTTGATCGGCACCACGACGTGCAGGCCCTTGCCGCCGCTGGTTTTCAGGAAGTTCGGCAGGCCGAGCTCGTCCAGGAAAGCGTGCATCAGCTGGGCCGCCTCCTGCATCGTGTGCCATTCGACGCCCTCGCCCGGGTCGAGGTCGAACACCATGCGGTCGGGCTTGTCGTAGGCCCTGGCGGTGGCGTTCTGGGTGTGGATCTCGACCACGTTCCACTGGGCGGCCGAGAGGATGCCCTCGACGCTGGCGATGGTGAGCATCGGCGGGTGGCCGGGGTCGAGCGACTCGTCCATGTGCTTCACGCCCGGCATCTTGCTCACGTCCGCATGCTTCTGGAAGAACAGCTCGCCGCCCACGCCTGCGGGCGCGCGCACCAGCGACACCGGACGCCCCTTCAGGTGCTCCATCATCAGGTCGCCGACCAGCGCGTAGTAGCGGATCAGGTCGAGCTTGGTGGTGCCGGTCTTCGCGTCGATGACGCGTTCGCCATGCGTCACCTTCATCGTTGGCGGCAGCCTGCTCGGCGCTTCGACCGGCTCGAGCGTGTCCTCTGCCTCGAGCGGCGCCACCTCCTCGATCGGCTTGGCGACCTCGCGCGTGATGCCCTTGGCCGGCTTGTCGCTGCGCAGCCCCTGGAACACCGGGTGGCGGATCGAGCCGGTGTTGGTCCACTCCGAGAAGCTCACCTCGGCGATCAGCTTCGGCTTGACCCAGTGGTGCTTGCGCCCCGGGACCGAGCGCGGCGGGAACGGGCTCTCATCGGTATCGAGCGCCTTCAGCTTTTTCGTGATGTCGCGCAGGCTTTCGGCATTGAAGCCGCTGCCGACGTTGCCGCAATAGCGCAGCACCCCGTCCTTGTCGTAGGTGCCCAGCAGGAGCGAGCCGACGCCCTGGCGCGAACCCTTGGGGTCGGTATAGCCGCCGATGACGAATTCCTGGCGCAGGCCGCACTTGAGCTTGATCCACTCGGGCGAGCGGCGCGACACGTAGTGGGAATCGCGCCGCTTGCCGATCACGCCTTCCAGGCCGATCTTGCAGGCGGCAACCACCAGGCCTTCCGGGTCGTTGCCGAACTCGGCGGAGAAACGCACCTTGTCGGACGGCTGGGCCTGGGCGAGCGCGCCCTCGAGCAGTGCGCGGCGCTCGACCAGGGCGACGTCGCGCAGGTCGTAGCCGCCCAGGTAGGGCGCGTCGAACAGGAAGTAGAGGATGGCGGCCGAGTTGCTGCCGTCGAAGGCGAGCTGCAGCATGCCGAAGTTCGGCCGGCCGTTGGCGTCGTGGACGACGATCTCGCCGTCGTACCAGCCGTCGGGCAGTCCCATGCGCTCGAGCTCGTCCTTCAGCGGAGCGAGCTTGTCGGTCCAGTCGTTGTTGTTGCGGGTGATGAGGCGCACTTTGCCGTTCTCGATGCGCGCGAGCATGCGGTAGCCGTCGAACTTGACCTCGAACACCCACTCTTCCGGGTCGGGCGGCGGACCGTCCACCAGGGTGGCCAGTTCAGGCGCGAATTCCCTGGGCAGCTTCGCTTCGACGGCGCCCTCGGGCAGGCCGGGCGTCGTGTCGGTAGCCTTCGACGCGACCTTCGCTACCGCCTTTGCCGCGGCCGCGTCCGCTCTCGCCTTGGTGGTGCGGCCGGCTTTCGTTGCCTTGGCTTTGGCTGGCGCCTTGGCCGCGCTGTGCGGCATCGGCAGGTCCTTGACGCTGTCGGGCATCTCGTCGACCACCGAGAATTCCTCGGCGGGACGGGCGTAGTCGTCCTTTTCCTTGATCAGGAGCCAGGGTTCCTGTTTTTCGTCGCCGCGGCCCTTCATGCGCACCAGCACCCAGTTGCCGTGCATTTTGTGTCCGTGGATCCTGAACTTCAGGTTGCCGCTGCGGTAGCCCTTGTGCGGGTCGTCCAGCGGTTCCCAGGTGCCCTTGTCCCAGATGATGACCTTGCCCGCGCCATATTGTTTCTCCGGGATGGTGCCCTCGAAGTCGGAGTACGAGATCGGGTGGTCCTCCACGTGCACGGCCATGCGCTTGTCGTGGGTGTCGTAGCTGGGGCCCTTGGGCACGGCCCAGCTCTTCATGACGCCGTCGAGCTCGAGCCGGAAGTCGTAGTGCAGGCGGCTGGCCCAGTGCTTCTGGATGACGAAGCTCAGCGCATCCGCGCCGGGCGTCCCGCCTTCTGCAGGCTCGGAAGTGATGGAGAAATCGCGCTTGGCTTTGTATTCCTTCAGGGCGTCGGGCATGGCAGGCTCCAGCGAACTTCGATGGCTCCAGTCTAGGCCGGCCAGCCCGGCGCGACTGTACGGCAGCTAACGGTCGCGCCGGCGGCCGATTGTAACGGGATGTAATGCGCGTCAACGTCGCGAAACGCGTCCACGTTATTGGCTCAGTAGCACCAGTGTTCCCGGAACGGGACATCCACTTTTTCTACCACTGAAGGAAAGACACCATGAGCAAACTTGTCGCTACCCTGATTGCTGGCCTGTTCGCTACCTCGGCATTCGCCCAGAGCACCGCCACCCAGGCGACCACCCCGGCCACCAAGGCCGAGGCCAAGGAAGCCAAGGAAACCGCGAAGGCCGATGCCAAGGTAGAAAAGGCCAAGGCCGAGGCGAAAGCCGACGTTGCCGAAGCCAAGGCCGACGCCGCCAAGACGAAGGCCAAGGCCGAGAAGAAAGCCACCAAGGAAAAGGCCGAGGCCAAGGCCGATGCCGCCGAACAGAAAGCCGAAGCCAAGCACGACGCAGCAAACCATCATTCCACTACTGCGTCCACCAAATAACGCCGCTCGAGCACCCTCCCATATACCAAAAAAGACAGGGTCCGCCCTGTCTTTTTTTCGTCCCGTGTTCCCGGCACGGCGCCATGGCGACCCCGGCGGCATTTTCGCCGCGCGTTTTACCTATGCCGCCCGCATGCTCTACAATCATCCGATCCAATACGACGAAAGAAGCGCCATGCACAAGATCGTCTTCCTCGACCGCGACAGCCTGATCGCCACGGTACGGCCTCCGGCCTTTGCCCACGAATGGCAGGATTACCCGGCCACCGCGCCCGACCAGGTGCTCGAGCGCCTGCGCGGCGCCACCATCTCGGTGACCAACAAGGTGGTGCTGCGCGCCGAGACCATCGCCCAGCTGCCGGAACTGAAAATGGTGGCGGTCGCCGCCACCGGCACCGACAACGTCGACCTGTCGGCCTGCCGCGCGCGCGGCATCGCCGTGGCGAACATCCGCAACTATTCGGTGGTGTCGGTGCCCGAACACTGCTTCGCCCTGATGCTCTCCCTGCGGCGCAACCTGCGCGCCTACACCACCGACGTCGAGGCCGGGCGCTGGGAGCATTCGAGCCGCTTCTGCCTGCTCGACCACCCGATCGGCGACCTGGCCGGCAGCCGGCTCGGCATCGTCGGCTTCGGCGCGCTGGGACGGCGCGTGGCGCAGATCGGCCAGGCCTTCGGGATGCAGGTGGCCACCACCTCGCGCTCGCCGGTCGACACCCCGGGCGTGCGCCAGCTGCCGCTCGACGAGCTGCTGGCGAGTTCGGACGTAATCAGCCTGCACCTGCCGCTGTCCGAACAGACCCGCCACATGATCGGCGAGCGCGAACTGGGGCTGATGAAGCCGACGGCGCTGCTGATCAACACCGCGCGCGGCGGGCTGGTCGACGAGCGCGCGTTGGCCGAGGCGTTGATGCGCCGCAGCATCGGGGGCGCCGGTTTCGACGTGCTGAGCCAGGAGCCGCCGTCCCCGGACAACCCGCTGCTCGGGCTGCGCCTGCCGAACTTCATCCTGACGCCGCACGTGGCCTGGGCCAGCGCGGGAGCGATGCAGACGCTGGCGGACATGCTGGTCGAGAATATCGAGGCCTGGGAAGCGGGGCGGGCGGTCAACCTGGTGTGACGTTGAGGGCTTTCGCGGCCAGCAAGCGCGCGTTGAACGCGTGGACGGGAGACCCGTCCACGCGTTCAACCGGCCGTCGATCTGTCGCGACGCTCATGCCTGCAGTTGCCGCTCGTCGTCCGCCAGGCCGGCGGCCCTTGCCTCGGCCGCCACCTGCGGCAGGTCGAGGATGAAGACCGTCCCCTCGCCGGGCGCGCTCTCGATCCGGATTGCGCCGCCGAGCAGCGAGGTGGCGATGGTGTGCGCGATGCTCAGGCCCAGGCCGGTGCCGCCCTGCCCCATGCGCGTGGTGAAGAAGGGGTCGAACACGCGCGCCAGGTATTCGGGCGCGATGCCGCGGCCGTTGTCGGCGAAACGCAGCTGGACCCAGTCGGCGTCGAGCCGGCGCGCCGACAGCCGCATCCGGCCGCCCGGCGCCTCGAAGGCGTGCAGCAGCGCGTTGTTGACGAAGTTGATCACGACCTGGCCGAAGGGCCCCGGATAGCTGTCCATCGCGATTCCCTCGGGCACCTCGACGTCGAGGCTGTGGCCGGCCAGGCGCACCTTGTTCATCATCGTCGCCGCGATCTCCTGGCAGGCGCGCGCCAGGTCGAAGCGGCGGCGCTGGGCGCTGGCCTGGTCGACCGAGACCTGGCGGAAGCTGTTCACCAGCTCGGCCGCCTGGTGCAGGCTGCGCTGGATCAGCTCGAGCGCTTCGCGCGACGCCCCGATGTAGCCGGCCAGGTCCGAGCGGCGCAATGCCGCTTCGCCGAACGCGGTTTCGAGGCCGACGGTCTTTTCGAACAGGGTGCTGGCCATCAGCAGGCTGTTGCCGATCGGGGTATTCAGTTCGTGGGCGACGCCGGCCACCACCGAGCCGAGCGCGGCGAGCTTTTCCTGGGCCGCGAGCTGGGTCTGCACGTCCTTCAGCTGGCGGTAGGCCTGGGCATTGTCGAGCGCCACGCCGACATAGGCGGCCAGGGTGCGCAGCATGTCCAGGTGCACCCGCTGGTAGGCGCCGCCAGTGTAGCTCTGCACCGCCAGCGCGCCCA
>DEKZ01000339.1:0-10057 GCA_002354135.1 Massilia sp. UBA2709
GCCGCCGTGCACGCGCCGCAGCAGGCCGGCGCTGTCGAGCTCGCGCAGGTCGCGCCTGACCGTGTCCTCCGAGGTGCCCAGGCGCGCCGCGAGCTCTGCGGCCAGCGCCTTGCCTTCGCGCTCGACGGTGTCCAGGATGAGGCGGCGCCGTTCTTCGGGAAGCTGCATGTTTTCTCCAAGTGTAAGCCTTAATACTATCCGGAACACGCAGGTTCGTGCAAGTATTCGCAGGAAGGCGCAAACAATGCTGGCAAAAGCGTAAGCCGCGCATACAATGCGCTACCGACTCACGAGGGGATAAGCAATCATGGAAATCCAGCGCACCGCCCGATTATCGCTGCGCACCTGGCGCGAGGAGGACATCGACCAGTTCGTGGCGCTGAACGCGGATCCGGCGGTCCACGCATACCTGCCCGCTCCCCTGGACCGGCAGCAGGCACGCGATTTCGCAGCCGCGCAGAACGCGCTGCATGCGCGCGACGGCACCTGCTATTTCGCCGCAACGCTGATCGGCAGCGAAGCGCTGCTGGGTTTCGTCGGCCTCAAGCACCAGGCCTTCGACCAGCCCTTCGCGCCGTGTTTCGAACTGGGCTGGCGCCTGGGTGCGGCCCACTGGGGCCAGGGCTATGCCACCGAAGGCGCGCGGGCCTGCATCGCATTCGGCTTCGAGAAGCTGGGGCTGGAAGAAATCGTTGCGTTCACCGTGCCGGAGAACCTGCGTTCGCGCCGGGTGATGGAACGCCTGGGGCTGCGCCACGATCCCGCGGCCGATTTTGACCACCCGGCGTTGCCGCCCGGGCACCGCCTGTCGCGCCACGTCCTGTACCGGATTCGCAAGGCCTAGGGTATGCCGGGCGTTGCTTGCTTCAGCGTAGCTGCACCTGCTGCTGGCTGCGCAGGTAGGCCAGCAGGTCGGCCACCTGCTTCTCGTTGCTCATGCCCCAGAAGCGCATCTTGGTGCCCGGGACCAGGTCGTCCGGGTCGTCCAGGAAGCTGGTGAGGGTCTTGTCGGACCAGACGATGTTCGAGCGTTTCATCGCCGTCGAGTAGCCATAACCCGGCAGGCTGCCGGCGCGGCGGCCGAAGAGGGCATTGAGCTGGGGGCCGAAGCCGGAGCGCGCGAACGGGCCCACGCTATGGCAGGACGAGCAGCGCGAAGCGAACAGGCGCTGCCCATTGGCGAGGTCGGCCGCGCCGGCGCCGAGGTGCAGGCCGAGCAGGATGGTCAAACACAGTTTCTTCATGATGCAGGCATTGTTCATGCGGGACGCCGGGAATCGGCCGGGCGGTAGGCAGCCATGAAGGCCGCCGCGGCGCGCTCGGCGGCGCCCGCGATCTGTTCCGGCGAAGGCGCGTCCAGCGTCCGGTAGAGCAGGCGCTCGCCCCATTCGGCCTCGAGCAGGGCCTTCAGGTGGCGCGCAGCAAGTTCGCTGCCGGCCATGCGCAGCTGGCCGGCTTCCATGGCGTCGTGCAGCAGGGCCGCCAGCAGCGCGGTGACCCGGGCCGGGCCGAGATCGTAACACTGGTTGCCGAGCCCTGCACGCTCCGCTTCCGCCAGGATCAGGCGCCGCATGGCCAGCGCCTCGGGCGAACAGGTAAAGCCGAGGAAGCGCCGCCCGAACTGCGCGAGCGCGGCGCCGAGGTCGGCTCCGGGCTCCGCCAGCGCCGCCTGGGCCACCTCGAATTCGGCCTCGGCCGCATCCAGGGCGATGGCGACCAGCAGCTCTTCCTTCGATTTGAAGTAGCCGTACACCGTGGCCTTGGAATAGCCGACGCGGGTGCAGATGTCCGACATCGAGGCGCGGTCGAAGCCGGCTTCGAGGAATACGGCCGTCGCCGCATCCAGGATGGCCTGGCGCCTGGTTTCGCTCTTCTTCATAAGCTCTCGCTGTTGAGCCGTGGGCCAAAGACCAAATGCGGCCGGTTACGCCATTTACTTGACGCGGCGTACGCGCGCCAGGCTGTTTTCGCCAACGACTTGCAAGTATATGGCGCTGAATGCGCCACGCGAGATGCGTACTCTCGGGTCCCGCATCGGCGGCAGGACTGCATCGCCATCGACCACGCGCCAAACCTGGCCGTTGGCAAGCGTAATCAGTGTTCCCTGGGTCCAGCCACTGAACTCGCCCACGACCGTGCTTTCGATCGCGTCGAGCGCGGCTGTCTTCTTCGCAAGGGTCTCGATGCCGAAGGTTTGCTCGGTCGTCTGCGCAGGCGCTGCCGCAGCGACGGCGGCAGCTGGTAAAGGCAGGGCGGCTGCCAGCGGCGCGGCGCCGACCGGCATCGCATCGTAGCAGGCGAGGCGCTGGGCGCCGTCGGGCAGCGCGCGGCATTTCAGGACAACCGCATCGTCGGCGGCCGTGGCGGCGCCGGATGCAAGCATGAATAGAGACAGGAGCGGGGACAGAAGCAGGGGAGAGTGCGGCGCTTTCTTCATGGGCTTTCCGATGGGCTTTCCGATAATTGGACGCGCCGTGCCAGATGCACGGCCGAGTCCGATTATATCGGTCTGCGCACTCCGTAGCCATCGCCGCAACGATGGCCACGGATCATGGGCGTTACGGGGCTTGTCAGGCCGCGATGGCCGTGGGCGCCGCCTGGCCCTGGGCCGCCAGGTGGCGGTTCACCGCCGACAGCACCGCGCGGAAGGAGGCGGTCACGATGTTGCTGTCGATGCCGGCGCCGAACAGGGTCGGGCCGT
Organism: Massilia sp. UBA2709; assembly: GCA_002354135.1. Classification (GTDB taxonomy): domain Bacteria; phylum Pseudomonadota; class Gammaproteobacteria; order Burkholderiales; family Burkholderiaceae_D; genus Telluria. The sequence continues at coordinate 2,702 of DEKZ01000339.1, forward strand.
TGCCGACGCGCAGCTCGACATAGCAGGCCGCGCGCGCATTCGCGCCCGAGCCGATCGAGTGCTCGTGGTAGTCCATCAGGCGGATGTCCAGGCCGAGGGCGTTCACGAAGGCGTCGATCGGGCCGTTACCAAAGCCGCGCTTCACCGCCTGCACGCGCTCGTGCAGCGCAGTGATTTCGATCTGCACCGGCTGCTCGCCCGTGCTGTCTTCGGTCATGCGGTGCGAGATGTAGCGGTAGGGCGCCTCGTTCTCCAGGTATTCGCGCTGGAACAGGGCGTGGATGTCGGCGGCTGCGATTTCGCGGCCGCTGCTGTCGGCCAGCTGCTGCACCACGCGCGAGAACTCGATCTGCAGGCGGCGCGGCAATTGGAGGCCGTATTCCTGCTCCAGCAGGTAGGCCATGCCGCCCTTGCCCGACTGGCTGTTCACGCGGATCACGGCGTCGTAGCTGCGGCCGAGGTCTTGCGGGTCGATCGGCAGGTAGGGTACCTCCCAGATGGCGTCCGCCTTCTGCTGGGCGAAGCCCTTCTTGATCGCGTCCTGGTGCGAGCCCGAGAAGGCCGTGAACACCAGGTCGCCCGCATACGGATGGCGCGGGTGGACCGGCAGCTGGTTGCATTCCTCGACCACCTGGCGCACGGCGTCGATGTCGGAGAAGTCCAGGCCCGGGTGCACGCCCTGGGTGTAGAGGTTCATGGCCAGGGTCACCAGGTCGACGTTGCCGGTGCGCTCGCCGTTACCGAACAGGCAGCCCTCGACGCGGTCGGCGCCGGCCATGACCGCCAGCTCGGCCGCCGCCACGGCGGTGCCGCGGTCGTTGTGCGGGTGCACGCTGATGACGAGGGACTCGCGGCGCTCCAGGTTGCGGCACATCCATTCGATCTGGTCGGCGTAGACGTTCGGCGTCGCGGCTTCCACGGTCGACGGCAGGTTGACGATCATCGGGTTCTGCGGCGTCGGCTGCCAGACGGCGCTGACGGCGTCGACGATCTGCTTCGAGAAGTCGAGTTCGGTGGTCGAGAAGGATTCGGGCGAATACTCCAGGCCCCATTGGGTTTCCGGATGGGCAGCCACCAGTTCCTTGATCAGGCGGGTGCCGTTGACCGCGATCTCGACGATCTCCTCGCGCTCCATGCCGAACACCACGCGGCGGAATACCGGCGCCACCGAGTTGTAGATGTGGACGATGGCGCGCTTGGCGCCGACGGCCGACTCCACGGTGCGGCGGATCAGCTCATCGCGCGCCTGGGTCAGGACAATGATGCTGACGTCGTCGGGGATGTGATTGTCTTCGACCAGCATGCGCACGAAATCGAAGTCGGTCTGCGAGGCCGAGGGGAAGCCCACTTCGATCTCCTTCAGGCCGATCTTCACCAGCATCTGGAAGAAGCGCAGCTTTTTCTCCGGGCTCATCGGCTCGATCAGCGCCTGGTTACCGTCGCGCAGGTCGGTGCTCATCCAGATCGGCGGGCGGGTAATGGTCTTGCCCGGCCACTGGCGGTTCTCCAGGGCGATGGCGGGGAAGGGACGGTATTTGGCGGCTGGGTTGGTCAACATGATCGAGTGCTCCTGCTTGAAAACGAAAATTCGGGATGACTGCGCTGAACTGCCTGGGAAGGCGCGGGAGTGGCGAGGGCTGCCGGACGGGCCACGGAACGCTAGGCCCGGCAACCGATCGGTAGTTCTAGCGCGCCCGGCATGAGGTGCAGTGCAGCCGACGACAGCGGTGCTGCCTTGCTGGAAAACGAAATCGCGGAGTGGGTGAAGACTTGCATCGTACAACTTTCCTCTGACTACTTATTGAATCCGGCAGTGCGCCGGACGCGGCGGCGGTGATTACGCGCGTAGTAGCAGCGACGCTAGCGATAGCGCGCCAGCGGCAGGTAGGGAGGTCGGCAGGTGCAGTTGGATAGACATTGAGGAGACTGTAGGCCGAATATAGTTCGGTGTCAAGCCTCGGTTTTGTTGAACTGTTGCGCAGTAAGCATTCTCCCAAGGCTAAGGCAGTTCCTGCATTAGCAGCGAAGGGCCGGATCTGCGGCTGATTGCAATTTAGGCAATCACTTTCTATAATTACAAATTGTTCAATAACTAGCTTGAGAGAAAGATTCGCATGGCCAATTTCAAGAACATTGCAGCATTCGCTTTTGCGAGTATGCTCGCTGCCAGCGCCAACGCGGCCGTGATCACTTACGATTTCACTGCGACCATTTTCGAGACGACCCTGTATGAGCCCGACACGGTGTTGGACAGCCGCTTGGCCGGGTTACCATTCCAGCAGGGCGCGGTTATCACCGGGACGTTTCGCTATGACACCGCGATGAAGCCGGCCCGCGTACAACCGCCGACCATGCCGCGTTACACCCAATTGGTGCGGTATGAAAATCCCGAAATTAACGCCATCAGCTACAGCGTGAATGGATTCGAATGGGCGTCGATGCCGTCGCTGAACTCGAGGAAAACCAACTTGGTACGTGATGGCGACGCTGGGTACGCGCGCGACGAGGTCCAGTTGCACACGCTACGGGAAGAAGGACAGATGACGAGCTACGCCAGCCTGAATTTCTTCGACTGGGAGGGTTATGCCTTGGACGACACGCGCTTCCCCGAGACCTTCGATCTGGCGTATTACTTTACGCTCGATGGATGGTTCGACGATCTTCGCAGCGGCGGCTATCTTGGATTTAATGCCGAGATCACGTCCCTGACCCGGGTCGAGACCAACGACGTGCCGGAACCGGGCGCAGCACTCCTGCTCGTGGCAGGCGCTGCGGCGCTCGCAGGTGCGCGACGCAAGCGCCGCGCGGCGAACTGAAGGGCTCACGACTGCGGCGGCTGACTCAGGAACACCCAGGCAACCGTAATCACCACCATGCCGGTCGCCGTGATGCACGACCACGTGAAGAACCAGGCCGACAGCAGGGTCGCCTGCAGCGCGCGCTCGAGGACGAAGCCCAGCGCGAAGTCGAAGACGGCCAGGAAGGACCAGCGGCGCAGGTAGACCGGCAGGTACTTGCTCATGCGCCGGTTGTGCTGGAAGGCGGCGTGGCGCTCGATGGCGTTGCGCGCCCTTCCGACGTCGGCAAACAGCCAGTCGAAGAAGATGAAGCGGTACAGCAGGGTGCGAAAGGGCAGTTCCGCGACCTGTTCCGCCTGGGCGCCGTGCTGGGGCTCCTGCTTTGTCATGCTCGCCTTTCCCGGAGAACCGGCGCGACAGCCGGGGTCCGACAGATGCGTTGGAAACGAAGCGCCAGTATGCCGCAAGCAATGCGATCGCTAGCGGGCCGTGTCAAACCGTGCGGAAACAAGATGCTGGATGCCAACTTCACCCTCGGCCGGAGGCGGATGGCTGGGCAAATCCGACGCTTGGCATTAGCATGGAGCTTTTGTTCTCGAGCACAAGCATGTCCCGGCACGATCCCATCCTTCTCCGATCCATCCGCGAAGACGACCTCGAGGCCGTCCTGGCCGTCCAGGCCGCCTGCTATCCACCGGTGATGCAGGAAGCAGCCGAGGTGGTGCGCTCGCGCATCCGCGCGGCCGGCGCCACCTCCTTCGTGGCGGAGTCCGGCGGCGCGGTCTGCGCCTACGTGTTCGCCTACCGCAGCGGCAAGGGCGTGGTCACCCCGCTCGATGCCCGCTTCGAGGTGCAGGAAGCGGGCGACACGCTCTACATCCACGACCTGTCGGTGTCCCCGGCCGCCGCCGGCCAGGGGCTGGCGCGCAAGCTGGTCGAGCGCCTGCTGGCGCTGGCGCGCGGGCAAGGGCTGGACCATTGCGCGCTGGTGTCGGTCCAGGACTCGCAGCGCTTCTGGGAAAGGCTGGGCTTTCGCGAGGCCGCCTGCGGCGATACGGCGGCGCAGCTGGCGCTGGCGAGCTATCCGCCGGTCGCCGTCTACATGGTCTGCGCCACCGGCTGAGCGGCCCCGTACCCGAACGGCTCATCCTTGCTATAGTTGTTCCTTTTGCGCTGTCGGCGCAACGCATCACGGAACAATGAGGAAGCAATGAAGAAGCAAGCACTCGCGGCCGCCGTCCTGGCCGCCGCAGGCCTGGCGTCGGCCCAGGAAGTCGTCCGGATCGGCCACTCGGCCGCGGTCACCGGTCCGGTCGCCTATTTCGGCAAGGACACCGAAAACGGCGCGCGCATGGCGGTCGAGGCCCTGAATGCCCGCGGCGTGGCGATCGGCGGCAAGAAGGTGCGTTTCGAGCTGGTGGCGGAGGACGACGGCGGCGACCCGAAGCAGGCCACCAACGTGGCCCAGAAGCTGGTCGACCAGCGCGTCAACGGCGTGGTCGGCCACGAGACCTCGGGCACCACGATCCCCGCCTCGAAGATCTACAACCAAGCCGGCATCCCGCAGATTTCGCCCTCGAGCACCAGCCCGAAATACACCCAGCAGGGCTTCAACACCGCCTTCCGCGTTGTCGCCAACGACGTCCAGCTGGGCCAGGCGCTCGGCCGCTACGCGGTCAAGGACATGGGTGCGCGCCGCGTCGCCGTGATCGACGACCGCACCGCCTACGGCCAGGGCCTGGTCATGGAATTTTCCAGGGGCCTGCGCCAGCAGGGCGCCACCATCGTCGCGCGCGAGTTCACGCATGACAAGGCGAGCGACTTCAACGCCATCCTGACCAAGATCCGCGCCCAGAAGCCCGACCTGGTGTTTTTTGGAGGCATGAGTGCGGTGGCCGGTCCCATGCTGCGCCAGATGAAGCAGCTCGGCATGAACGTCAGGATGATGGGCGGCGACGGCATCTGCTCGGACGAGATCCACAAACTGTCGGGCGGCGCCATGGCGGACGGACAAGTGTTCTGCGCCGAGGCCGGCGGCGTGGACGCGGCCGGCAAGGCGGCGATGGACAAGTTCCGCGCCGACTACAGGAAGCGCTTCGGCATCGATGTCCAGATCAACGCGCCTTATGCCTACGACGCCGTGATGACGATGGCCGCGGCCATGGTCAAGGCCGGCTCATCGGCGCCGGCGAAATACCTGCCGGTGCTGGCGAAGATCGAAACGAAAGGCGTCACCGGACCGATCGCTTTCGATGCCCGCGGCGATATCCGCGACGGCACCATCACCCTCTACACCTTCAAGGGCGGACGCCGCACCGTTTTGGCCGTCACCAAATAAGTTCGCGTGCCGGCGGGCGCTGAACTCCCTCTCGCGGCGGGTGGTCGAACACTGTCCGCTGCTGTTTTCGCCACACCCCGGCGTCGTTGCGCTTCTGCCAAGCGGCCGGCAGCATTACACTGTTCCCGGGCACGGGCGAGTTCGCGCGCGCCTGTCGGGGCGCGCCGCGCCCCTGTTCGCCACCGGAGGCTCCCACATGGACCCGTCGCCAGAAGCCGGGCCGGCCGCTCCCGGGCCGCTGCAGAGCCTGTGGACGCTGGTCGACAACCTGGATGCCTGCTTCTACGTCAAGGATGTTGACGGGCGCTACCTGTTTGCCAATCGCGCGCTCGGGCTGGTTTTTCACGCCGACCCGTCCGCGATCGTCGGCCGCGGCGACGGCGACTTCGTCGACCTGATGCGCTGCGACACCATCCTCGTCACCGACCGCGAAGTCATCGCCACCGGCAACAAGCTCGACCGCGACGAGGTGCTCTACCTGCCCGGGCGCGGGCGTCGCGTGTTTCGTACGGTCAAGCTGCCGCTGTTCGACGCCGAGCGCCGTGTGATCGGCCTGTGCGGCATCTCGACCGACATCACGGAAGAGCGGCGCACCCTGGATGAACTCATCAAGCGCAACCTCCTGTCGACACGATCCTCTCCAACGTCGACAGTTCCATCTTCATGAAGGACCTCGAGGGGCGTTACCTGTACGCCAACCGGCGCGTGCTCGAGATTTTCGGTGTGGAGCTCGACGAGCTGCTTGGACGGACCGACAGCGATTTCCTGCCGCCCGACATCGTCGCGCCGCTGCAGGAGAACGACCGCGCCGTGCTGGCCGGCCAGCCGCAGGCGGCCGAGGAGTTGGTGACCGACGCCCAGGGAAACAAGCACGTATTCTGGACGCGCAAGATCCTGCTCGACCTGCCCGGCCAACCGGTATGCGTGCTCGGCCTCTCTACCGAGATCACCGAGCTGCGCGGCCTGCGCAAGCGGCTCGAACAGGAGCGCGTTACCGATTCCCTGACCGGGCTGGCCAACCGCCTGCGGTTCGAGACCGCGCTCGACGAGCACCTGCTGGCGCCCGTCCAGGTCTCGCCACGGCTGGCGGTCGTCATCTTCGATCTCGACCAGTTCAAGTACATCAACAACAATTTCGGCCAGCCGATCGGCGACCTGCTGATCCAGATGGTCGGCAAGCGCCTGCAGCAATGCAACGTCGCGATCGGCCACCTGGCGCGCATTTCCGGCGACGAGTTCGCCTTCACGCTGCCGCTGACCGGGCCGGTCGAGGACCTGGCGCACAAGATCGAACAGATCCGCGCCTTCCTGTCCCAGCCTTATCCGGTGCTGCAGCAGCCCCTGCACCTGACCTTCAGCGCCGGCATCAGCCTCTCCGGGGTAGACGGGAACAGCGCCAACGAACTGCTCGGACGGGCGGAGGCGGCGATGTATTCGGCCAAGGACAACGGGCGCGACCAGTACCGCTTCTACTCGCGCTCGCTCGGCTCCACCGTGGCCGAGCGGGTGGCGCTGGAGCGCGACCTGCGCGCGGCGATGGGGTCGGGCGAATTTGCGCTGCATTACCAGCCGAAGATGCGGCGCGACGGCACGGTGGCGGGTTTCGAAGCCCTGATCCGCTGGAACCGTCCGGGCGTGGGCCTGGTGGCGCCCGACCGCTTCATTCCCCTGGCCGAGCAGCTTGGCCTGCTGCTGGGCCTGGGGCGCTGGGTGATCGACGAAGCCTGCCGCCAGGTCGCCCGCTGGCGCACCGAGGGCATGGGGGAAGTGCCGGTGGCGGTGAATCTCTCGACCAGCCAGCTGACCAGCGCCGAGCTGCCGGACTATGTGTTCGAGACCATCCGCCGGCACGCGCTGGCGCCCGGCAGCCTGGAGATGGAACTGACCGAGTCGATGATGATGTCCGATCCCGAGCTCGCGATCGACATCCTGACCCGGCTCAGGCGGGGCGGCGTCGTGCTGTCGATCGACGACTTCGGCACCGGCTTCACGTCGATGGCCTACCTGCGCCAGCTCCCGGTCAACTACCTCAAGCTGGACCGTTCCTTCGTGCAGAACATTGCCGACGACCCCAAGGACGCCGACCTGTGCGCCGGCATCATGGCGCTGGCCCACAAGCTCGACATGCACGTGGTGGCCGAGGGCGTCGAGACGCGCGCCCAGCACGCCGCGCTGGCGGCGGCCAACTGCGACCTGTTCCAGGGTTTCCTGTTCAGCCGG
>DEKZ01000339.1:10122-10326 GCA_002354135.1 Massilia sp. UBA2709
GGCTCAAGAGCCCACCCTACGTTAAAACCAGACAACGGGCGAACTATTGGCAGCTGAAGCTCGCCGCCTCCTCCACACTGCCGCTGCCCTTGTAGCGCGCCACCTTTGGATACGGGCACAGCGGCCGCGTACGGGTCGCCGACCACGCGGCCGGCAAGTCGGCGTTCGCGCCGCCGGCATTGCCCGCGCCGCGCGCGCCGGCCA
>DEKZ01000331.1 GCA_002354135.1 Massilia sp. UBA2709
TGGCGCTCTGCGCCCAGGCCCGCGTGCCCATCGTGCCCCAGGGCGGACGCACCGGCCTGGTGCTGGGCAGCGTGCCCGACGCCAGCGGCGATGCCGTCGTGCTCTCGCTGCGGCGCATGAACCGCATCCACGGCATCGACACCATCAACCGCACCATCACCGTCCAGGCCGGCTGCATCCTGCAGCAGATCCAGGACGCGGCGGGCGAGGCCGGCCTGCTGTTTCCGCTCTCGCTGGCCGCCGAAGGCAGCTGCACCATCGGCGGCAACCTCTCGACGAATGCCGGCGGCACCGCAGTGCTGCGCTACGGCAACATGCGCGACCTTTGTCTTGGCCTGGAAGTCGTCACCCCGCAGGGCCGCATCTGGGACGGGCTGCGCGGCCTGCGCAAGGACAACACCGGCTACGCGCTGCGCGAACTCTTCGTCGGAGCCGAAGGCACGCTCGGCATCATCACCTCGGCCGTGCTGAAACTCTATCCGCAGCCGAAGGCGGCGGTCACGGCCCTGGTGGCGATCGACTCGCCGGCGCGCGCGCTCGGCCTGCTTTCGCTGATGCAGGACGTGTGCGGGTCCAGCCTGACGGCCTACGAACTGATGTCCCACTTCTGCCTGCGCCTGGTGGCCGAACACTTCCCCCACCTGCCGCGTCCTTTCGCGCAGGCGCATGCCCAGTACGCGCTGCTGGAAGTGTCGAGCAGCGAGTCCGAGCAGCATGCCGTGGCCCTGCTCGAGTCGGGCATCGAGACTGCGCTGGAGGCGGGCCTGGCCATGGACGCGGTTGTCGCGACCTCGGGCGCCCAGTCGGGCGGCCTGTGGCAACTGCGCGAGCACATTCCCCTGGCCCAGGCGGCGGCCGGCAAGAACATCAAGCACGACGTCTCGCTGCCGATCTCGCGCATCGCCGACTTCATCAGCGCCACCGACGCCCAGTTGGTGGAACACTTTCCCGGCTGCCAGGTCGTCTGCTTCGGCCACCTGGGCGACGGCAACCTGCACTATAACATTGCCCCGCCGCAGGGCGGTTCGCACGACGCCTTCCTGGCCAACCAGGAAGCGATCAACCGCATCGTGCACGACAACGTGGCCGCCTTCGACGGCTCGATCTCGGCCGAACACGGCATCGGCGCCCTCAAGCGCGAGGAACTGAAGCGCTACAAGGACGACGTGGAACTGGACATGATGCGTGCCATCAAGGGCGCCCTCGACCCGCTCGGCATTATGAACCCTGGCAAAATTCTTTGAGACCAGGAGAGCATCGATGCTGAAACTGATGGCAGCAATGGCCGCCTGCGCGCTGGCGCAGACCGTGGCGGCAGGTAGCGCGAACACGATCTACAAGTGCACGGTCAACGGCAAGGTCAGCTACGGCGACCAGCCCTGCGCCGCCGGTACCGGCGCCGAACTGGCCGTGCAGGCTGCGCCGCCGCCCGACAAGGCTGCCGCCGAGAAATTGGCGTCGGACAAGCTGCGCCTGGCTGAACTCCAGAAAGACCGCGCCGCGCTCGAGGTGCGCGAGGAACGCGAGCGCCAGCGCGCCGCCAAGGCCGCCGGTGCGCTGCGGCAGAAATGCGAACGGCTGCGCCTGCGGCAGAAGTGGATGGAAGAAGACCTGCGCGGGCTGCGCGGCGAGGCGCTGGCAAGCGCGCGCCAGAAGGCGCAGCGGCAGGCGCAGGCGCTGGCGGTGGAATGTCCGGCCTGAACACCCTGTCCCGCTGGCTGCTGCTCGGCGAGTGGCGCGCGCATCCGGTGCGCGCCCTGCTGGCCATCGCGGCGATCGCGGTCGGCGTCGCCATGGGTTTCGCCATCCACCTGATCAACGCCGCCGCCTTCAACGAATTCTCCGCTGCCATCAAGAGCCTCTCGGGCCAGGCCGACATCCAGGTGGCTGGGCGCGAGGCGCTGTTCGACGAAGCCATCTACCCGCGCCTCGCACAATACGAGGGTGTGGCGCTGGCGTCCCCGGTGCTCGAGATTCAGGCCGCCGTGCCCGCCGCGAAAGGCGCCCTACGCATTGTCGGCATCGACCCGCTGCGCGCCGGCTACATCGCCCCCGACCTGCTCGGCGTGCCTGCTGAAGGGCGCGGCGCCGACGTGCTGGCCGACGACACCATCTTTCTCTCGCCCGCCGCCCAAAGCTGGCTGAACCTGCGGGGCGGCGCCCTGCTCACCCTGCGCGCCGGCACGCACGATTTCAGCCTGCGCGTGGCCGGTCCCGTGCAGCGCGCCCGTCCGGGACAGCGCATCGGCGTGATGGACATCGGCGCGGCCCAGTGGCGCTTCGGCCAGCTCGGCAAGCTCTCGCGGGTCGACCTGAAGCTGAAGGACGGCGTCAACCGCGCAGAGTTCGAGCAGCGCCTCACGCAAGACCTGGAGCGCGAATTCCCGGGACGCTTTCGCATCGGGCAGCCCAACGACAGCGAGCAGGAAAGCCGCAACAACAACCTGAGCCGCGCCTACCGCGTCAACCTGACGGTGCTGGCGCTGGTCGCCCTGTTCACCGGCGCCTTCCTCGTGTTCTCGACCCAGGCGCTGGCGGTGATGCGGCGGCGCAGCCAGTTCGCCCTGCTGCGCGTGCTCGGCGTCGAACGCCGCCAGCTGCTGCGCCAGGTG
>DEKZ01000134.1 GCA_002354135.1 Massilia sp. UBA2709
GGGCCGCGCCCTCCTGGGCCGCCTGCATGCGCGCCAGCAGTTGCGCCTGGTAGTCGCGCAGGCGGGTGCGGCGCGAGGATGCCGGCGCCAGCTCCTCGCCGTTGGCGGCGGCGTTCATCAGGCGCCCAGGGCGGCGATGCGCGCCAGCAGTTGTTGCGGGTCGACCGGCTTGATGAAGTAATCCTTCGCGCCCTGGCGCATGCCCCAGATGCGGTCGGTTTCCTGGTTCTTGCTGCTGCAGATGATCACCGGCACCGACGACAGTTCCGGATCGCGGGCGATCGAACGCGTCACCTGGAAACCGTTGGCGCCGGGCATGACCACGTCCATCAGGATCAGCTCGGGGCGGTCGGCGCGCATCTTCAGCAGCGCGTCCTCGCCGTTGTCGGCGGTGGAAACGGAAAAACCGTTCTTCACCAGGATGTCGGTCAGGTAAAAACGTTCGGTCGGGGAATCGTCGACGATCAGGATCTTTTGAATGGCCACGGTGGGCTCCGTACTCGGTTGGATCAGGCTTGTGAAGCCGTGTGCTCGCGAACAGCCGCAAGCAGGGTGTCTTTGGAAAATGGCTTGGTGAGATAAGCGCTCGAGCCGACCATCGCGCCGCGCGCACGGTCGAACAGGCCGTCCTTGGACGACAGCATGACCACCGGCGTCGCATGGAAACGCGCGCTCTTCTTGATCAGCGCGCAAGTCTGGTAGCCGTCCAGGCGCGGCATGAGGATGTCGCAGAACACCAGCGCCGGATGATGGTCGTTGATCTTGGCGAGCGCGTCGAAGCCGTCCTCGGCCAGCACGACCTGGTAGCCGGCCTGGGTCAGGAAGATTTCGGCGGAGCGACGGATCGTGTTGCTGTCGTCGATCACCATGATGGTGGGGCCGGAGGCTTGCTGCGATGTCGTCATGTTCGTTTCACTTCAGCATGGACCGCAACGATAGCATAGGGCTGTCGGCTTGTGCGCGATGTGTTGCTCAAAGTCAACTATTCGCAAATACAGGGGAGAAAAGCTTGTCGGAAGGGCTAGAAATTCAGTTATCGGGTGGAGTGGAATTGATAACTTAGTTGATCAGAATGCAGCAATTTTGCCCGTAGGGTGGGCGGGTTTCCCGCCCACGCGGTGATAGGTAATGCTTGATCAGCCGTAACCGATCCGATATCGGATGCCAGCACCGGCGCGAATTCGCCTATGCCAACAATCGACGCGTGGGGGGGGGGCCCCCCCCCCCCCGCCGTTCGATCCTCGCCGNNCGCGTGGGCGGGAGACCCGCCCACCCTACATCTGACGCCGCAGTATCTTCGACAGCGACTCAGATCGCCGTCATCTCGAAGTCGTCCTTGCGCGCGCCGCATTCCGGGCACGTCCAGTTCATCGGCACGTCGGCCCAGCGCGTACCGGGCGCGATCCCGTCTTCCGGCGCCCCGGCTTCTTCGTCGTAGACCCAGCCGCAGATCAGGCACATCCAGGTCTGGTACGCGGTCGCCGTCGTTTCGTTACTCACGGTGTCGTTCCTTCTATCTAGTAAAATGGGGAATCAGGTATCTTAATCTACCCGTCGTGCAAAACCAACCGTCTCCGCTGATTCTCACTTTCGGCGTGTCCGACCCCGTCGGCGCTCTGGGTGTGCAGGCAGACCTCGCCACCTTCGCCGCCCATGGCTGTCACGCCCTCACCGTCACCACCGCCCTGCTGGTGGCCGACAGCGCGCGCGTCGAAGACCTGCACGAAATCGACGTCGGCTGGATGGCCGACCAGGCGCGTGTCGTGCTCGAGGACATGCCGGTCGCCGCCGTCAAGATCGGCGCGATCGCCAGCATCGAGCAGGCCGCGGCGATCGCCGAGATCGTGTCCGACTACGCCGAGGTGCCGCTGATCGTCGATCCCTTCCTCTCGTCCCTGCCCGATGCCGGCATGTCGGACGAAGACACGGTCGTGGCGATCCGCCAGATCCTCGCGCCCCAGGCGACCGTGCTGATGCTCTCGCAATCGGAACTGGGCCGCATGGCCGAGACCTGGCGCGAGCCGGGCGTCGAGGGCAACCTGGAAGCCGATGTCGCGGAACTGACCGCGCGCGGCTGCCAGTACGTGCTCGTCACCTGCACCCAGGGCAGCGGCAACAACCGCGCCAACACCCTGTACGACCGCGACGGCGCCGTCACCACGATCGACTGGCAGCACCTGCCCGGTCCTTTCGTCGGCGCCGGCACCACGCTCTCGGGCGCGCTCGCCGCGCTGATGGCGCAGGGCATGGACGCGACCGAAGCCCTGCAGGCCGCCCAGGACTACACCTACGGCGCGCTGCGCCATGCCCAGCGTTTCGGCATGGGCAAGTTCGTCCCCAACCGTTTCTATCGGACCCTGCCCCTGGTAGGCCGACAATAAAAAAAGGCTACAAGATGACTACCGAACAAACCAGCTCCCGCAACGACATCCTGTTCGAACGCGCCCAGAAAAGCACGCCCGGCGGCGTGAATTCGCCGGTGCGCGCCTTCCGCTCGGTCGGCGGCACCCCGCGCTTCATCACCCGCGCCGAAGGCCCGTATTTCTGGGACGCCGACGGCAAGCGCTACATCGACTACATCGGTTCCTGGGGCCCGGCCATCGTCGGCCACGCCCACCCGAAAGTGATCAAGGCGGTGCAGGACGCCGCCGCCAACGGCCTGTCCTTCGGCGCGCCGACCGAAGGCGAGATCGAGATCGCCGAGGAAATCTGCAAGCTGGTGCCCTCGATCGAGCAGGTGCGCCTGGTTTCCAGCGGCACGGAAGCGACCATGAGCGCCCTGCGCCTGGCGCGCGGCGCCACCGGGCGCGACAAGATCGTCAAGTTCGAAGGCTGCTACCACGGCCACGCCGACTCGCTGCTGGTGAAAGCCGGCTCGGGCCTGCTGACCTTCGGCAACCCGACCTCGGCCGGCGTGCCGGAAGACTTCGTCAAGCACACCCTGGTGCTCGACTACAACAACATCGCCCAGCTCGAAGACGCCTTCCAGTCCATGGGCGACACCATCGCCTGCGTGATCGTCGAGCCGGTGGCGGGCAACATGAACCTGATCCGCGCCACGCCGGCATTCCTGCAGCGCATGCGCGAACTGTGCACCGAACATGGCGCCATCCTGATCTTCGACGAAGTGATGTGCGGCTTCCGCGTGGGCCTCGGCGGCGCCCAGGAAATGTACGGCATCCAGCCTGACCTGACCGCGCTGGGCAAGGTCATCGGCGGCGGCATGCCGGTGGCGGCCTTCGGCGGCAAGGCCGAGCTGATGCAGAAGATGGCGCCGATCGGCCCGGTCTACCAGGCCGGCACGCTGTCGGGCAACCCGGTGGCGGTGGCCGCCGGCATGACCACGCTGAAACTCGTCCAGGAGCCGGGCTTCTACGAGCAGCTCACCGCCACCGGCGAGAAGCTGATCGCGGGCCTGACGGCCGCCGCGAAGGAAGCCGGCATCGCCTTCTGCGGCGACTCGGTGGGCGGCATGTTCGGCATGTACTTCAGCGAGACCATCCCGGCCTCCTACGGCCAGATGATGGCCGGCGACAAGGCGCGCTTCAATGCCTTCTTCCACGGCATGCTCGAGGAAGGCGTGTATTTTGCGCCCGCCATGTTCGAAGCCGGCTTCGTGTCGGCGGCGCACGACGACGCCGTGATCGCCGAGACGGTCGAGGCGGCGAAGCGGGTGTTTGCACGCCTGGCTTGAACCAGCGATTCGTCGGCCTTCACGATGTGCGGGCCCGCGATGCATGCCATAACGATGCGCCGATCCGTAGGGTGGACACTCCGTGCCCACGCGGAACGACGCCTCGTGTTGGGTGATTAACGCCCATCCATGCGCACACCTGAAACATCTCGAATGATCCGCGATAACGTATCGGTTTTAATAAGTTAATCGCCGCGTTCGATTGACAACACAGCGCACGTGTTCGCGTGGGCACGGCGTGCCCACCCTACGGGTCATGCGCGTTGCAGCATTGATTGACGCTGGCTCGCCACCACCCGGCGCGAGACGCGCTTGCGCCACCAGATCACCACCCCGGTCACGCTGAGCATGGCGACCACGACACCCATGAAGGAAATCAGGATGCGTCCCGGCAGGCCGAGGATGCGCCCCGAATGCAGCGGGAACTGGGCCTGCACGAAGATGTCCGCAGCCGTCCCCTTCCATGGCTGGCGTTCGCCCAGCAGGCGCCCGTCCACGCCGTCGTAGTACAGCAGGGCCGGCCCCACGCCACCTGCGCCATGGTCGCCGCCCGGCTGGAAGAAGCTGACCATGTAGATGCCGTATTCCTGGGAATAATAGACGCCCCCGACCGGGTCCTCCCAGCCGCGCCGCTGTCCCTCGCTCCTCGCGCGCCAGATCACGTCCGCCATCGGGAGCCTGGGTTCGATCAGGTGCCGTTTGTCGGCCATCGTGCGGGTATCGAAAGGCGTCGGCGTCACCTGCGAGACCTTGCTGATCGCCGGATAGAATATCTCCTGGTAGAGGTTGAGCGAAAACGCGGTGAAGGCGAGGATGAACAGCAGGACCCAGGTCCACAGGCTGAAGGCGCGGTGCAGGTCGAAGTTCAGTTTCGCCGAACCGCCCTGCCAGCGCACTTTCCAGGCGGGCTGCCAGCGCCGCCACCACGTTTTTCCGGCGGGCTCCGCTTTGCTGCCCGCGCCAGCGCTCAAGGCAGCCCTTGCCTGGCGCCGCGCCGGCAGGGTGAGGTAGAAACCGACGAAACAGTCGACCATCCAGACCATCGCGATCGCGCCCATCAGCCAGATGCCCCAGCGGTCGATGCCCCACATCTCGGGGATGTGCAGCGTGTAGTGCAGGCGGTACAGGAAGGAGACGAAGGTCTCCTGGGTGATCGGCCAGACCGCGCCCCATTCGCGCTTGCCGAGTTCGGCGCCGCTGACCGGGTCGACGAAGACCTGGTTGAACCCGGGCTGGGCCAGCTCGCCGGTCCTGGGGTCGTAGCGCGGCGACACGCCCAGCGCCAGCGACTCGCCCTCTTCCACGTGCAGCGGGATGTAGGAGACGCGCACCTGCGGATAGCGCGCCTCGACCTGGTGCGCCAGCGCCAGCGAATCCTGGGCGGCGCCGGGCGTGTGCGCCTCCATCAGGTGCGGGTTGAGCAGGTCGTCCAGCTCGTGGTCCCACGAGATGATCGCACCAGTGACCCCGCTGACGAAGAGGAAGGCGGCCGTCAACAGGCCGGCGTAACGGTGGGCGGACGTCCAGAAAGCGCGCATGGCAACCTCGTTCTTGCTGTGATCAGAAACGGTAGCGCAGCGTCAGCGACGCGCTGCGCGGAGACCGGTAGTTGACGCCGCCATAGGATGCGGACATGCCGAAGTGCGTCTCGTCGAACAGGTTGTCGATGTTCAGCTGGGCCGACAGCTGGCGGTTGAATTCGTAGCGCGCCATCAGGTTCACCAGTGCAAAGTCCTTCTGCTCGATAAGACCGCTTGTCGTGCTCGGGGCCAGCGGATCGACCGTCCAGGTACGGCCTTCCCAGTTGACGCCGCCGCCGACGGTCAGGTTTTCCCACGCGCCCGGCAGGCGGTAAGTGGTGAACAGGCGCAGCAGGCGGCGCGGATAGATGCTGTTGACGTACATGCCGGCGGCATCCCTGGCGCGGAACTGGGAGTAACCGGCGCTGGCGTTCCAGCCCGGGGCCAGGCGGCCCGACAGGTCGAACTCGAAGCCGCGGCTGGTAGCGCCCTCGGCGGCGCGGTAATACGTTTCGGGCACCAGCGGACCGCTGCCATCGCGATCGATCATGCCCGCTTCCTGGGCCAGGCCATCCTGCCTGATCTGGAACACGGCCAGCGAGCCGTTCAGGCGGCCGCCGAAGAACTCGCCCTTGACGCCCGCTTCGATGCTCTTGCCGACAATCGGGTCGAGCAGCTTGCCGTCGAGGTCCTTGCGGTTCTGCGGCTGGAAGATGTCGGTGTAGCTGGCGTAGGCCGAGTAGTTCCGGTTGATGTCGAGGACCAGGCCGGCGTAGGGCGTGACTTCGTGGTCGTGCCTGATGGCGTAGGCGGCCGTCCACAGGCCTCCTCCTTCCTTCTCGTAGTCGGTGAGGCGGGCGCCGACGATCAGCTTGAGCGGATCGGCGAGCGAGAAGCGCCCCATGCCGTAGAAGGCCTCCTGTTTCGTCTGGCTGCGTTCGTAGAAGGCAGGCGCGCCCCAGCGCGGTTCCGGATAGGCGGCCGGATTCCAGTTGTTGAAGTCGGTGACGGCCGAGCTCACGCCGCCGAAATCGGCCGCGCGGTTGTCCGAATCGAATTCCTGCTTCATGCGCATGTAGCCGAAGGCCGCCTCGTGCGTGCGCCCGCCGAGTTCGAAGGCGCCACCCAGGTGCAGGCCCAGGTCATTCTGCTTCGTGCGGATGCTGTAGGAACCGGAAAAGTCGCTCATGCCGGCGCCGGTCACGCGATCCGGCATGCCCGACAAATACAGCAGGTAGGAGTCGCCTCGGCGCTCGCCTCGGCTGTAGCTGGCGCGCGCCTTCCAGCCGTTCGCGAAGGTGTGCTCCAGGCTGAGGAAACCGTTGTCGTAGGTCGACAGCAGGCGCGTCCAGTCGGCGGCCGTGGTTGTCGAGCGGTCCCAGTCGGCGGGCGTGCCGTCGTTGTACCAGTAAGGCAGGCTGCCCCACATCGGCCCCCTGCCGTTCAGGTCCTGGTGGCCGAAGCCGGCGGCCAGCCGGGTGTTCGGCGCCAAGTCGGCCGAGATGGTCGCGTAGACGTTGTGGTTGCGGTTCTTCAGGTAGTCGATCCAGCTGTCGCCGTCGACGTATTCGGCGACCACGCGGCCGCGAATGCTGCCGCTCGTGTTCAGCGGCGCCGACACGTCGCCCAGCAGGCGGCGCTCGTTCCAGCTGCCAATGCCGCCTTCGATCCAGCCCGTCACCTTCTTGCTGTCGGCACGCTTGCGCACCAGGTTGATCGCCGCCGATGGATTGCCCGCGCCCGTCATCAGACCCGTCGCGCCGCGCACCACCTCCACGCGCTCGTAGGCGGCGACGCTGCCGATGGCCTCGCCCGCGCTCCAGGCCTGCTCGTACGTGGTCGGAATGCCGTCGACCTGCAGGTTGTCGATGTCGAAACCGCGCGCGGTGAAGCCGGCGCGGTTGGTTTCGTACTGGTTGACCGAGACGCCGGTGACGTTGTCGACGATGTCGGCCACCGATGTCAGGTTCTGGTCTTCGATGCGCTGCAGCGTCACCACCGACACCGATTGCGGCGTCTGGCGCAGCGACAGCGCCAAGGGGGTGGCCGAACTTTGCGCCTGCGCGTCGTAGGCGCCGGCGGCAGGCGCTTTCTGCGCGCTCACCAGCACCTGCTGGACTGGCTGCCCGGCCACCGGGTCGTCGGCCTCGGCATGCGCCAGCAGAGGCAGTGCCAGCACGACCGACAGGGCGATCTGGTTCAAGTTGTAACGCCCGTGTGCCTGCGCATGCATATCCATCGTTGACCTTTATCGAGTAGCGGAAAGAACAGGAGCGGCCGGCACGGCATGCATCACGGATGCGCTGACGCGGCAGCACGGCACCACAAATGAGAATGTTAATGATAACGATTCTCATTTATAAGTCAACAAGGATGACAGGAAAATATGAACGCGGGCGAGGCTGTCATCGAAGAAACGCTTGCGGCAGGGCGCAAGCGAACGCTTAAGCCAGCACAAACCCCGCGCCGCTGTGTACGGTGCGCGGCGGCCGCCTTGTGCCATGATGAGTCCAACCTTCGGACTCGATCATGGCGCGCCTTCGACGATCCCCTCCCGGCACGGCCCGTTCCCGCGTGCCGCGTGCACAGCAACCGCTGCCGCAAAGCGGCGGCGCGCCCGTCACGGTCACCGTCGCGCTGCTGCGCGTGGCCGAACCCACCAATCCCGAGGATTACTACGCCGCCATCGTCGACGGCCTGAACGCCAGCGCGCGCCGCTATGGGGTCGACACGGCGCTGCGCATGGCCCACTTCCTGGCCCAGATCGGGCACGAGAGCAGCCTGCGCGCGACCGAGGAGAACGGCCGTTATTCGGCCACGCGCATGCGCGAGATTTTCGGTTGCAAGGGCGGCCGCGCGCAGTACGACCGCGCCAGCGACGAATGCCGCCTGGGTCCCGACGGCCGGCCGGCGCGCCTGCGTCCCAAGCTGTGGACCGAACAGGATGTGTATGCCGGTAATGCCGAGCGCCTGCTCAGCTATGTGTACGCCGACCGCCTGGGCAATGGCAGCGAAGCCTCGGGCGAAGGCTACCGCTACCGCGGACGCGGCCTGGTCCAGCTCACGGGCAAGGACAACTACGCCGCCTTCAGCGCCGCCCACAACGCACGCGATGCGGGCGACCCGCGCGATTTCGTGGCGGAGCCCGACTTGCTGCTGAGCGAGCTCAAATACGCCATCGAATCGGCCTTCTGGTACTGGGATGCGAGTAAAGTAAATGCGCTTGCCGACCTGGACGACCTCGAGGGTGTTACCCGTGCCGTCAACGGCGGCCTGAACGGACTGGAAGACCGCGGAGCGCGACTTGCGAGCATCAAGACAGCATTGGGTATATGAATCCATCGTGGCGCTGGCCTGCTGGGCCGCGTCGTCCGCCTGGGCGCAGGCCCCGGCCGAATCGCTGTGCCTGGCGGATGAGCCCGTCGTCTTCGCCTGCAGCGTGGAAGGCAAGATCGTCTCGCTGTGCCGCGCCGCCAGCCCCGCACAAGGGCTGAGCTACCGCTTCGGCAAGCCGGCGGCCGTGGAACTGCGCTACCCGCAGCCGGGCCAGCGCGCCCGCCCGGCCTTCACCGTGAAGACCGAGCCGCTCATCGGCGGCGGCATCACCAGGGTCGCCTTCCAGCGCGGCGGCTACACCTATACCGTCTACAGCCGCGTGGGCCGCGCGCAGGACGGCGCCATGCCGGAGTTCGAGGACGGCATCACCGTCGAGCGGCGCGGCAAGCTGTTGCGGCACCTGCGCTGCGAGGATGGCGGGGCGGGATTTCGCGAGCCCTTGGAGCAGAACAAGTAGGGTGGGCGCCCCGTGCCCACCGGGCACGGCTGCCGGCTCTGGAAGCGATCTTGCCGCCACCCCAGCCTGCGAAATAAAATTTCATGCAAGAGTGCAGCATGAAATTTTATTTCATTCACATCCCCGGCCCGCCGAAGCCACCCGGCGGCATCCCGCCCGGCGGCGGACCGCCGCGCCAGCCCTCGCCCCGCGGCCCGTCCGGACGGCGATTCGCCTGCACGCCGCCGAAGCGCCAGGACAGGCCGACAAACACGATGCGGCCATCGTAGCGGCGAATCCCGCGTTCCTGCAGCGTGGCCGAGTCGGTGACGGTTTCGGCCTTCTGCGAATCGAAGATGTCGTTCGCGTTCACGACCAACGACAGAGTCGGAGTCAGGTTGCGCCGGTAGCTCAGGTTGGCGGTGGCGCTCGGCTCGCGGTAGCCGTAGCCGGTCAGGGTCTTGCCCTGGGCGTTGAACATCAGCTGGAGCTGGTCCTGTGCCGTCATCTGCCAGTTCAGGCGCCCGCGCACGTTCACCGAGGTGGCGCTGCGCTTGTTCTCGACGCCGAGCAGGTCGATCTGCTGCTGCTCGACGACGAAGACGTTGCCGCTGGTGTTGAGCGACAGGGTCGGCGTGAGCTTGCCGCTGAGCGTGAATTCGAGGCCGCCGGAGCGGTTGCTGCCGCCGTTTTCCAGCGTGGTCAGGATCACCGTGTCGCTCACCGCCACTTGACGGCTGCGGATCATGTCGCGGTCGTTGCGGTAGTAGGCGCGCACGTTGGCGTCGAGCTGGCCGGCCTTGGTCTCGTAGCCGACCTCGAAGGAATCGGTCTTCACGGGCTTCAGCCAGGGATTGCCGCGCGATTCGTTCAGTTCGTCGCGGTAGACCACGAAGGGATTCAGGTCGCTCGCGTTCGGGCGGCGGATCCGGTGCGCATAGGAGAAGCGCAGATTGGTCCGATCGGCCAGCTTATACGTGGCGAAGGCGCTCGGCATCCAGTTCAGGTAGTTGTTGTTCGCCTCGACGCGGCTGGTCACCTGGTCGAGTTTCATGTCGGTGTATTCGCCGCGCAGGCCGAGCTGGGCGCCCCAGCGCTCGCTGAGCTTCCACTGGTAGGAGCCGTACAGGGCGGCGACGCGCTGGTCCAATTCGAAGGCATTGGTCAGGCGTTCGTTGACGCTCGGCGCGCCGCTGGCCAGGTCGAAGTCGTAGTAGCGGTTGTCGAAATCGCTCTTCGTATCGGAGAACTTGTAGCCGATTTTCACGATCGCGCCGCTGTCGAGCGGACGCTCGTAGTCGCCGGTGTAGTCGACGATCCGGGTGCGGTTGTCGACGTCCTGCAGGTTGCGGCTGTCGGCCGCCCGCGGCGGCGTCACCGTATAGGTGTTGGTGGAGTCGGTCTCGCTGTCGTTCTCGCTGCCGGACAGGCGCAGGTCCATCTTGAACAGCTCGCCCAGCTTCTCGCCCTTGTGGTCCCAGCGTAGGCTGGCCATGCCGTTGCTGCTGTCACCCGTCCTGCGGCTGGCGCGCGCGTAGTCGCTGGTGACCGCTCCCGTGCCGTCGGCCACGTTGTAATGGTCCAGCACCTGCTGGTCGTTATCGCGCTGCATGACCATCAGGCTCGCTTCCAGCGTGTCGTCCTGGCCGATGTTGTAGCTGGCCTGGCCGCGCAGGCCGACGCTGTCGTTCAGGCCGGTGCTGGTCGTGGACTGGGTGCTGCGCTGGGTGGCGCCGGTGACCGGGTCGATGCGTTCGCGCTCGTTCTCGTAGGTCGAATCGCGTCCGTCGTGGCGCACGTGGATACCGCCCTGCAAGCCCCACAGGCCGGTGTTGTAGGCGCCGTTCAGCGCCGCGTTGTAGCGCCCGGCCGTGCCGAGGTTGGCGTTGGCCACGCCGAAGCCGCCCGCGCGGCGGTTGCGCTTCATGACCAGGTTCAGGATCGGCCCGCCGCCGCCCTCGTTGCCGAACTCGGCGCCCGGGTTGTTGATCACCTCGACCGAATCGATGTCCTCGGAAGGCATGGCCTGCAGTGCGCTGCCGCGGTTCTCGCCCTGCAGCATGGCCGAGGGCTTGCCATCGACCAGGATCTGCACGTTGGTGCTGCCGCGCAGCGACACGGTGCCGTCCGCATCGACCGAGACCGAAGGCACGTTGCCGAGCGCGTCGGCGGCGCTGCCGTTCGAGGCGTTCACGTCCTGCTTGACGTCGTAGACCTGGCGGTCGATGCGGTTGTTCTGGCGCTCGCCGACCACGTTGACGGACTGGATCGGGGCCGGCGCGGTTTGTGCTGTGCCGGCGACGGCTGCGGGCGCGGCCGGCGTGGCGCTCACGGGAGCGGCCTTCGGAGCCGACGTGGCTGGCGCCGTAGTGGCCGTGGCCGGCGCCGTAGCGGGCGTGGTTTGCGCAGTGGCCGGACGCATGGCGGCCAGGTCGCAGACTGCCAGGGCCACGGCCAGGTAAAGAACGCGCTGGCGCGGCGACGTGGCGGCGCCAGTCTGGCGGCCGCCTTGGGTAGAACGATTTCCTTGGACCATCGGTGTGCTGTTGTTGACGTTGAATGGCATCGCTCGCGCCAACGTTGTTGATGACAAGCGTTGTTGATTACAAGAAGTGGCGCACGCGTAAAGTTTCGATTTTAAAACGACCCGTCTTCCTTGCACCGTTTTACGAAGTAAAGAAGCGTAAAGGTAGTCTCGCAACTAGCTTTTCTGTCTGGATACCGGTGTGCATTGCTAAGTTACACTTTTGCAATTATCGCCGATAAACCCGACCAGAAAGCGAAGGCCTTCCATGGCAACCACCTCGCGCCTTGCCGGCCTGCGCCTGCTGCGCGCATGCATCGCGGGCCTGCTGCTGTCCACCATGCTTGACGCTCGCAGCGCCCCGCTGCAAGCCGAGATGGCGCGTGGCCTCATCGAGGAAAAACTGAGCGGCGCAGTATGGGCCACCGTCGGACCGGACGGCACCGTGACGGGAGCGGCCGGCCTGAAAAACGCCGCGACCGGCGCCGCCATGACCGACGACAGCATCGTGCAGGTCGGCTCGGTGACCAAGCTGGTCCTGGCCATGGGCGTGCTGCGCCTCGCGAGCACAGGCGTACTCGATCTCGATACCGAGGTCTCGACACTGCTGCCCCAGCTGCAGGTGGACAATCCCTGGCGGCGCACCGACCCCATGCGCGTGCGGCACCTGCTCGACCACACGGCGGGGCTCGAGAACTTCCGCTTCTCGCAGGTATTCAGTCTCGCCGCCCACCCGGACCTGCCCTTGATTGCCACCCTGGAGCGCGGCAACCCTCTGCTGACGTTGAACCGCCGGCCCGGCAGCCGCTACGCCTACTCGAACACCGGCTACCTCCTGCTCGGCATGGTGCTCGAGGCGGTCACCGGCATGCGCTACGAACACTACCTCGACAGGCAACTGCTGCGCCCTCTCGGCATGAAGGACAGCAGCTTCTTTTTCCGCAGCCAGACGGGACCGTCCGCCGAGCCACGCATGGCCATGGGCCATTTCGAACAGGGCGTCACCCAGCCGGCGATTCCCGTCTTCCATCGCCCCTCGGACCAGTTCACGACGACGGCCGGCGACATGGCCCGTTTCGCCCGCTTCCTCCTCGATGACGGCAGGATCGACGGCCAGCCCTTCATTGCCCCCGCACTGCTTGCCGAGCTGGCCGCGCCGACGCGGACCGAGGCGGCCCAGGCCGGCCTGCGCATGGGCCACGGCCTGGCGCTGGCCCTGCGCGACCGCCATGGCGTCATCGGCGAATGCCATCCAGGCACCTCGATCGGCTTTCGCGCGATGTTCTGCCTGTATCCGGAACAGGGCAAGGCCTTTCTCGTGGCCATGAACACCGACAGCGAAACGGCCCGCTATGAACGCTTCAACCAACTGCTGCTCGACGCGCTACGGGTGGAACGGCGCAGCCCGGCGGCGCCCGCGCCGTCGCTGCCGCCGGGCATCGCGGACTGGGAAGGCGTCTACGTTCCGGCCTGGAACGCGGTGGCCAGCCTGGCCTGGGTCGATACGGTCTTCAATCCCGTCGTCCTGCGCCAGGACGGCGCCCGGCTCCAGGTGCGCACCCTGCAGGCCGATCCGCTTTATTTGCAGCCCGCCGGTGGCATGCTGTTCCGGGCCGGCGAGCGCACCGCCGCCTCGCACGTGCTGCTGACCTCGGGGGACGGCGAGCGCTTCCTGAGCAACGGCCTGCATCACTACCGTAAAACGCCATGGCCGGCGATGCTGGCCTTGTGGGCAAGCACCGCGCTCGGCCTGGCCGGAGCCCTGTACGTGCTGGGCGCGGGCGGATGGCAACTGGCGCGCGGCCG
>DEKZ01000479.1 GCA_002354135.1 Massilia sp. UBA2709
GGCCCTACCAGCCGCCAAGCCGGCCGTCAAACCGGAGGCCGCGCCCGACACGCCTGCGCCTGCGCCGCCCGCCCAAAAAACGCCTTCGAAACCTGCCGCCGCTCCCGCTGCCGCGCCGCCATCCAAGCCGGCCGCGGGCGCCGGTGCAGCACCGGAAAGCGCCGCGGGCTAAGAGCCTGTTCCAGCAGCCAGGGCCGTTTGCCCCGCAGGTCAATATCGCCGGCCGGAAATGGACCGGCCGCCGACGCGCAGTCCATTTTTCGGTTAATCTCTGCACCAATCGAATAGGCAGTATAAGAAAGGAAACACTGTGTCGAACCAACTGACCCGCCGCCTGGCCCTGCTGGACGACGACGCGCACCGTGGCCTGCTCGGCCAGGGCTTGCGTGGCATCGAACGCGAAACGCTGCGCATCGACAGCCAAGGCCAGCTCGCGCGCACGCCTCATCCGGTCCAGCTCGGCTCGGCGCTCACCCACCCGCAGATCACCACCGACTACGCCGAAGCGCTGCTCGAGTTCATCACGCCGGCCGAGCACGACATCGGCCTGACCCTGCACCGTCTCGACGCGATCCACCGCTTCGCGTATTCGAAGCTGGGCGACGAGATGCTGTGGAGCGAATCGATGCCGGGCGAATTGCCGCCCGAGGAAGAGATCGAGATCGCCTGGTATGGCAAGTCGAACATCGGCATGCTCAAGCACATCTACCGCCGCGGCCTGGCGCTGCGCTACGGGAAGGCGATGCAGTGCATCGCCGGCATCCACTACAACTACTCGCTGCCGGAACAACTGTGGGAGCTGATCCTGGCCAGCGAGGGCGTGCAGGAAGAACGCCGCAGCGCCCTGCGCGACTTCCAGTCCGAGAGCTACATCGCCACCATCCGCAACTTCCGCCGCTACAGCTGGCTGCTGATGTACCTGTTCGGCGCTTCGCCGGCGCTGACCAAGAGCTTCCTGCGCGGCCGCGCGCACCAGCTCGAAGAGCTGTCGAACGACACGCTCTACCTGCCCTACGCCACCAGCCTGCGCATGAGCGACCTGGGCTACCAGAACGACGCCCAGTCCGGCCTGCGTCCGCACGAGAACAGCCTGGAAAGCTATGTGACGAGCCTGATGGACGCCGTCCACCGTCCCTACGCGCCCTACGAGGCGATCGGCACCAAGAAGGACGGCGAGTGGATCCAGCTCTCGACCAATGTGCTGCAGATCGAGAACGAGTACTACTCGACGATCCGCCCGAAACGCGTGATCCGCACCGGCGAGCGCCCGGTGCAGGCCCTGTGCAACCGCGGCGTCCAGTACATCGAGGTGCGCTGTCTCGACGTCGACCCGTTCGAGCCGGTCGGCGTCGGCATCGAGACCGGGCGCTTCCTGGACGCCTTCCTGCTGTTCTGCGCGCTCGACGAGAGCCCCCTGATCAGCGCGGCCGAAGGCGAGATCCACGCGCGCAACTTCGCCCGCACCGTGAAGGAAGGCCGCAAGCCCGGCCTGACCTTGACGCGCGACGGCGAAGAGGTATCGCTACAGGCCTGGGCCGACGAACTGATCGAGCGCATCCGGCCGGTGGCGCAACTGCTCGATTCGGAGCACAACGAACCGGGCGTGCACGAAGCCTCGCTGGCGCTGCAGAAGGCGAAGATCGCGGACCCGGCCAAGACGCCATCGGCGCGCGTGCTGGAGGAAGTGCGCTCGCTCGGTTCGGCCGCTGCGTTTGGCCTGCGCCAGAGCCAGCTGCACGCGGCCTACTTCCGCGAAAGCCCGCTGATGCCGGCCGAGGAAGCCGCGTTCGCCGAGCAGGCCGCCGCTTCGCTGGCCGAACAGGCGATCATCGAACAGACCGATACGGGCAGCTTCGACGATTTCGTCGCGGCCTATAACAGCAGTACACTGTGCGGCAACCATAGCTGATCGCTCATCGTCCATACCGGGGATGCCTTGCTCACTTTTTACAACGAACACCATGCCCAGCACCGCGGGCGGCGCGAATGCCATCGCGGCGACATGGTGCCCTGTCGTGAAAAGCCCGAGCGCATCGACCTGGTGCTGGCCGAACTGCAGCGCCGCGGCCTGGGCGAGATCGTCACCCCGCACCGCGTGCCGCTGGTATCGCTGGAACGCATCCACAGTCCGCGCTACCTGCACTTCCTGCGCAACGCCTGGAGCGAGTGGCTCGCGCTCGACCCGGCCAACGCGGACAAGGACGCCCTGCCCTCGAGCTGGGCGATCCGCGGCATGCGCCACGACATCGAGCCGGACAGTTTTGCCGGCAGACTCGGCTTGTATTCGATGGACAGCGGCACGCCGCTCACCTCCGGCACCTGGAACGCGGCGAAAACCGGCGCCGACTGCGCCATCAACGCGGCCCATGCGCTGCGCCTGGGCGAGTGCGGCAGCTTTGCGCTGACCCGCCCGCCGGGCCACCACGCCGGCGTCGACTTCTTCGGCGGCTACTGCTTCCTGAATAACGCGGCGCTCGCCGCCCAGCACCTGCTCGACGATGGCCTGAAACGCGTGGCGATCCTCGACATCGACTACCACCACGGCAACGGCACCCAGGGCATCTTCTACGGCCGCAGCGACGTGCTGTTCGTCTCGATCCACGCCGACCCGCACACCGACTACCCCTACTACCTCGGCCACGCGGACGAAACCGGCAGCGGCGAAGGACTCGGCTACAACATGAACCTGCCGCTGCCGCGCGCAGCGAACCCACAGCAGTGGATGGCGGCGCTGGAGACGGCCTGCATCAGGCTGGGCATGTTCGCGCCCGAGGCGCTGGTGGTTTCGCTCGGCGTCGACACCGCCGCCGGCGAGGGAGGATTCGGCCTGCAGGGCGGGGACTTCCTGCGCATCGGCGAGCGCATCGCCTGGCTCGGCCTGCCGACCGCCTTCGTGTTCGAGGGCGGGCTGGGATCGGACATCGGCATCCACACGGTCAACGTGCTCGAAGGTTTCGAGACGGCGGCCTGATTCTTCTTTACCTGATTGGAAACACACATGATTGAATGGCAGTGGTGCAGCTTCGCCGATTTGACCAACGCGCAGCTGTACGAAGTGCTGGCCCAGCGCCAGCAGGTGTTCGTCCTGGAGCAGACTTGCCTGTATCCGGACATCGACGGCTACGACCTCGACGCCCACCACCTGCTGGGCTGGCGCGACATCGGCGGACGGCGCGTGCTGGTCGCCTACCTGCGTTGCCTGGCGCCGGGCGCGAAATACGACGAGATGAGCCTCGGCCGCATCCTGACCACGAATGACGTGCGCGGCTCGGGTGTGGGACGCGAGCTGGTCGCCCACGGCATCCAGTACGCCGAGCAGCTACACCCGGGCCACCGCATCCGCATCGGCGCCCAGCAGCGCCTGGAGCAGTTCTACCAGGGCTTCGGCTTCGAAACCGTCTCCGCGCCCTACGACGAAGACGGCATCATGCACATCGATATGCTGCGCTAAGCGCAGCATCTTTCGCCTTTTAGAGCGCCTGACAAAGCCTTCAGGGCAAGGCGCATCGTCGAAGACAGTACACATGTACGGCGAGACGATGCAACGCCGCCATGGAGGGTTTGCCAGGCGCTCTACTTCAGCATGCCCGACTTGGTCGGGTCGGGCATACGCAGCGAAACGATGAACGAGATCGCGCACATCACGCTGACGTACCAGTAGAAATTCGACTCCATCCCGGCCTGCTTGAACCACAACGCCACATATTCGGCCGAGCCGCCGAAGATGGCATTGGCCACCGCATACGACAGGCCGACGCCGAGGGCGCGCACCTCCACCGGGAACATCTCGGCCTTGATCAGGCCACTGATCGAGGTGTACAGGCTGACGATGGCCAGCGCGCAGACGATCAATATGCCGGCCATGACCGGGCTGGCGACGCCGCGCAAGGCCGTCATGATCGGCACCGTGGCGATTGCGGCCAGCCCGCCGAACCACATCATCGAGGTCTTGCGGCCGATGCGGTCGGACAGCGCGCCGAACACCGGCTGCAGGCACATGTAGATCACCAGCACCACGGTCATGATCGCGCTGGCGGTCTTGGTGTCCATGCCGACCGTATTGACCAGGTATTTCTGCATGTAGGTGGTGAAGGTGTAGAAGATCAGCGAGCCGCCGGCGGTGAAACCGAGCACGGTGATGAAGGCGCGCCGGTGATCCTTGAGCAGCGTGGCGACGCTGCCGGCTTCCTTGCGCTTGCGCTCGGAGGCGTTCGTGGTCTCGGTCAGCGAGCGGCGCAGGTAGAGCGAGACCAGGGCCGCGCAGGCGCCCAGCACGAAGGGGATGCGCCAGCCCCAGGCCTTCAGTTCGGCCTCGGTCAAGAGCTGCTGCAGCACCACCAGCACCAGCAGCGCCAGCAACTGGCCGCCGATCAGGGTCACGTACTGGAAGGACGCGAAGAAGCCGCGCCGGCCCGGCTGGGCGACTTCGCTCATGTAGGTGGCGCTGGTGCCGTACTCGCCGCCCACCGACAGGCCCTGGAACAGGCGCGCCAGCAGCAGCAGGGCCGGCGCCGCGGTGCCGATCTGGGCATAGGTCGGCAGCACGGCGATCATCAGCGAGCCGCCGCACATCATGAGCACCGAAATCAACATGGAATTCTTGCGGCCGTAGCGGTCGGCGATGCGGCCGAACATCCAGCCGCCGATCGGGCGCATCAGGAAGCCGGCGGCGAAGATGCCGGCGGTATTGAGCAGCTGGGTGGTCGGGTTCCCGGATGGGAAGAAGGCGGCGGAAAAATACAGCGCGCAGAAGGAATAGATGTAGAAATCGAACCACTCGACCAGGTTGCCCGACGATGCGCCGACGATGGCGTAAATGCGCTGGCTGGGGGTCAGTTGTTCGATTTCCTGGGGGGTGATGTGTTGCGACATGCTCTTGTGCTCCTTGAGTCGACTGGGAGCGCCTGGCGTCACCTCGAGGGCAATGCGCCGCCGAAGACGGGTTGTACGTACGGCGAGGCGATGCAACGCCGCCATGGAGGTGTTGCCAGGCGCCCGGATGCAGGCGCCGCTGGCGCCTTGATGACATCCTACACAAGGGAAAGGTGCGCACGGCACGTCGTAGGACGGGATGCCGCGGGCGCCCCGCCCGGGCGCTTACTCGACCTTCAGCAGCTCCACATCGAACACCAGCCCGCTGTTCGGCGGAATCGGACCGCGTCCATATTTACCGTAGGCCAGGTTGGCCGGGATGTGGAGGGTGCGCTTGCCGCCGACCTTCATGCCCGGCAGGCCCTGGGTCCAGCCGGCGATCACCGGGTCGACGCCCAGCGTGAACGTATAGGTGCCGGTCTCGAACTGGGCGCCCTTGTTGTCGGCCGCGGTGGTGCTGTACAGCCAGCCGGTGTAGTTGACGGTCAGCTTCTTGCCGTTGGCCGCCTCGGCGCCGGTGCCGACCACGTGGTCGATGGTCTTCAGGGCGGCCGGAATGCTGATGACCTCCGGTTCGTCGGCGCCGCCGCCTCCGCAGGCTGTCAGGCTCAGTACGGCCGCGCAGGAGGCGGCCATCAGCGGAAACTGGATTCGCATGTTCTTCTTCTCCCGGATAGATACATATGTTTGTGAGGAAACACTGCACCTTACCCGAGGGTCGGAACGAATTTGTCCGCTTTTTGTAGCGTTTTTGTATAAGTACTTGGCCGGGGCAAGTCCTTAGATTTCGACCTGCGTGCCGAGCTCGATGACGCGGTTCGGCGGGATCTGGTAATAGTCGGCGGCGGCGCGCGCATTGCGCGACATGGTCGCGAAGATGTGCTCGCGCCACGGCGCCATGCCGCGGCCCGGGGTCGAGATCACGGTCTGGCGCGCGATGAAGAACGAGGTCTCCATCATCTCGAAAGGCAGGCCCAGCGTGGCGCAGTGGGCCATCACGGCCGGGATATCCGGTTCATCCTTGAAGCCGTAATGGATATTGAGCTGGAAGCAGTTGTGGCCGAGTTCGACCACCTGCACCTGCTCGGGCAACGCCACCCAGGGCTCTTCGCGGATGTGCACGGTCAGGAACACCACGCGCTCGTGCAGCACCTTGTTGTGCGACAGGTTGTGCAGGAGCGCGTGCGGCACGCCGTCGCTTTCGCCGCGCAGGAAGATGGCGGTGCCCGGCACCCGCGCCGGCGGCGCCACGAACAGGGAAGCAAGGAAAGCGTCGAGCGGAATCGCGTGCTTTTCCAGGTTCTCGAACACCAGTTCGCGGCCGCGCTTCCAGGTCAGCATCGCGGTCAGCAGCACTGCGCCCAGCAGCAGCGGGAACCAGCCGCCGTGCAGCAGCTTCAGGGTGCTGGCCGAGAACAGGGCGATGTCCATGATCATGAAGAAGCCGGTCGCGCCCAGGCACACCGCCAGCGGCAGGTGCCAGCGGTAGCGGGTGATGAAGAAGGTCAGCAGCGTGGTGGCGAGCATGGTCGCGGTGACGGCGATGCCGTAGGCGCCGGCCAGGCGGTCCGAGGAGCCGAAGCCGATCACGGCGATCAGCACCACGATCAATTGCAGCCAGTTCACCGCCGGGATGTAGATCTGGCCGATCTCGCTTTCCGAGGTGTGCAGGATGCGCATGCGCGGCAGCAGCCCCAGCATGATCGCCTGCTTGGTCATCGAATACGTGCCGGAAATCGTGGCCTGGGAAGCGATCACCGCCGCCATGGTCGACAGGATCACCAGCGGATACACGCTCCAGGTGCCGAGCTGGTGGAAGAAGGGATTTTCCACCGCGGTCGGGTCGGTGATGAGAAGACCGCCCTGCCCCAGGTAGTTCAGGGCGAGGGCCGGGAACACGATCATGAACCAGGCCACGCGGATCGGCTTCTTGCCGAAGTGGCCCATGTCGGCGTACAGCGCTTCGGCGCCGGTCAGCGCCAGCACCACCGCGCCCAGCGCGACGAAGGCGACGAACCGGTTTTCCATGATGAAGCGCGCCGCGTGCAGCGGGTTCAGTGCCTGCAGGATCACCGGCGCCTTGGCGATGTTGATCACGCCCATGATCGCCAGCGCGGCGAACCAGACGATCATGACCGGCCCGAACCAGCGCCCGATGCCGGCCGTGCCGTGGCGCTGCAGGCTGTACAGGCCGACCAGCACCACCACCGCCATCGGCACCACGTAATGCGACAGCGCCGGCGTGGCCACTTCCAGGCCCTCGATTGCGCCGAGCACGGAAATGGCCGGGGTGATCACGCTGTCGCCATAGAACATGGTGGCGCCGAACACGCCCACCACCATCAGCGGGTAGTGCCAGCGCGAGGTGCGCGTGACCGAATTCAGGGTGAGCGCCATCAGCGCCATGATGCCGCCCTCGCCGCGGTTGTCGGCGCGCAGCACCAGGGTGACGTACTTGAGCGAGACGATCAGGGTCAGTCCCCAGAAGATCAGGGACACGATGCCGAGCAGATTGGGGGTGTTCAGCGCGAGGCCGTGGGTGGGATCGAAGATGGTCTTGAGCGTGTACAGCGGGCTGGTACCGATATCGCCGTAGACGATGCCAACGGCAGCCAGCGTCAGTGCCGCCAGGCTGCTTTTGTTATTTTGCGACGTCAAGATTGCACCATATTGTTGTTCTGGTGCGGCGCACCATAAAATAACGACAAGAAAATTGCAAGAAGTATTCGGCGCACCGGCGCACCACGGCGGGAAGTGTTGCAAGTTTGCCCGAAGAGGCCGTGGATGGTCGCGCGTTAGCCCTGCGGGAGGTTCGTTCCGCGCCAAAACGGGGTGCCTCCGGCAAGAGCTCGCCACTTCGCCGATAATGCTGCACTGGCAACTCTCCTCATCCGATTTCCCATGCGTACCGGCATCTTCTCCGCCGCCCTGGCCTTCCTGTGCTGGGGCTTGTTCCCTTTATATTTCCACGCCGTCAAGGAAGTGCCTTCCATGCAGATCCTGGCGCACCGCATGATCTGGTCGCTCGCCTTCCTGCTGATCGTGCTCGCCCTGCGCCGCCAGTGGCGCTGGCTGGAACAGGTGCGCCAGCCACGCGTGTTCTGGAGCTTTGTCGCCTCCGCCCTGCTGCTCAGCGCCAACTGGCTGCTGTATATCTGGGCGGTCAACAATGGCCACGTGATCGAGGCCAGCCTTGGTTATTTCATCAATCCGCTGGTGAACATCATGTTCGGTTACCTGCTGCTGAAGGAACGCCTGCGCCGCGTGCAGTGGATCGCCATTGCGATCGCCGCGCTGGGCGTGGCCTGGCTGACCTGGCAATCCGGTTCGGTGCCCTGGATCGCCCTGTGCCTGGCGGCCTCGTTCGGCGCCTACGGCCTGCTGCGCAAGACCGCCGCGCTCGGCGCCCTCGAGGGACTGTCGTTCGAGACCATGGTGCTGTTTCCGGTCGCCGCCATCTACGTTGGCTGGCTGACCATGCACGGCGAGAACGCCTTCCTGAACACCCCGTCCGATACCACGCGCTGGCTGCTGATCGCGGCGGGCCCGATCACGGCCATCCCGCTGCTGCTGTTCGCCAGCGGCGCGCGCCAGATTCCACTGTCGATCCTCGGCCTGCTGCAATACCTGGCGCCGACCATCCAGTTCCTGCTCGGCGTGCTGCTGTTCAAGGAAGCCTTCACTGCCGACCGCCTGGTCGGTTTCGCGCTGATTTGGGCGGCTTTGATCCTGTTTGCAGGAGAAGGTTTGATCAGGTCCCGGCAAAAGCGCGGCTGAATCTTTACATTTCGCGATAAAGGGTGTCTTTGGCGCCCTTCTATCGTATGCTGTGCACCTTGATTTACATAACAGTTACTTAAGATGGCAAATTACGTCTATACCATGAACCGCGTGGGCAAAATCGTCCCGCCGAAACGTCAGATTCTGAAAGATATCTCCCTGTCGTTCTTCCCTGGTGCAAAGATCGGCGTGCTGGGCCTGAACGGCTCCGGTAAATCGACCCTGCTGAAGATCATGGCCGGCATCGACACCGACATCCAGGGCGAAGCGCGCCCGATGCCGGGACTGAACATCGGCTACCTGCCGCAGGAACCCCAGCTCGATCCGGAAAAGACGGTGCGCCAGGAAGTCGAATCGGGCCTCGGTGAGGCCTTCGAGGCGCAAGCCAAGCTGGAAGCCGTGTACGCCGCCTACGCCGAGGAAGACGCGGACTTCGACGCCCTCGCGAAAGAGCAGGAGCGCCTGGAATCGATCATCGCCGCGGCCGACGGCGGCAACCTGAACCTGCAGATGGAAATGGCCGCCGACGCGCTGCGCCTGCCGCCCTGGGACCAGAAGATCGGCGTGCTGTCGGGCGGCGAGAAGCGCCGCGTGGCACTGTGCAAGCTGCTGCTGTCGAAACCGGACATGCTGCTGCTGGACGAACCCACCAACCACCTGGACGCCGAATCGGTCGAGTGGCTGGAGCAGTTCCTGCTGCGCTTCCCGGGCACCGTGGTCGGCATTACCCACGACCGCTACTTCCTCGACAACGCCGCCGAATGGATCCTGGAACTGGACCGCGGCCACGGCATTCCCTGGAAGGGCAACTACTCGTCCTGGCTGGAGCAGAAGGAAGCCCGCCTGAAGCAGGAAGAAGCGACCGAATCGGCACGCCAGAAGGCGCTGGCCAAGGAACTCGAGTGGGCGCGCCAGAACCCGAAGGCGCGCCAGGCGAAATCCAAGGCCCGCCTGGCCCGCTTCAACGAACTGAGCGAATACGAATACCAGAAGCGCAACGAGACCCAGGAGATCTTCATCCCGGTGGCCGAGCGCCTGGGCAACGACGTCATCGAGTTCAAGAACGTCAGCAAGGCCTTCGGCGACCGCCTCTTGATCGACAACCTGTCGTTCACGATCCCGCCGGGCGCGATCGTCGGCATCATCGGCCCGAACGGCGCCGGTAAGTCGACCCTGTTCAAGATGATCGCCGGCAAGGAACAGCCGGACAGCGGCGAAGTCATCATCGGCCAGACGGCGAAAATCTCGCTGGTCGACCAGAGCCGCGACGAGCTGTCGAACAACAAGACCGTGTTCGAGGACGTCACCGGCGGCGCCGACATGCTCAGCGTCGGCCGCTTCGAGATGCCGTCGCGCGCCTACCTCGGCCGCTTCAACTTCAAGGGCTCGGACCAGCAGAAAGTGGTCGGCAACCTGTCGGGCGGCGAACGCGGCCGCCTGCACCTGGCGAAGACCCTGCTGCAAGGCGGCAACGTCCTGCTGCTGGACGAACCGTCGAACGACCTCGACGTGGAAACCCTGCGCGCGCTGGAAGACGCCCTGCTGGAATTCGCCGGCAGCGTGATGGTCATCTCGCACGACCGCTGGTTCCTCGACCGTATCGCGACCCACATCCTGGCCTTCGAGGGCAATTCGCAGGTGACCTTCTTCAACGGTAACTACCAGGAATACGAAGCCGACAAGAAGAAGCGCCTGGGCGAAGAAGGCGCGAAGCCGAAGCGGATTCGCTACAAGCCGCTGACGACCTGAGCCAGTCTTTTCGCTTTTGAATCGGAATGCTTCCTGTGGAAGCATTCAAGATGCCCGGTACTGTGCACACAGTGCCGGGCATTTTTTTACTCGCGGAAATGGATCGCGGTCGACGGCAGAGCGTGTGTAGAATCGCCGGTTGATGAGGCTGAGAGTTCCCGCCTTCCCTTTGCGCCAATCGACATGGCCTCCATTCTCGATCGGCACACTTTGCCCATGACAGACTACCGCGACAACCGGGTCCCCGGTGGGACCTTCTTCTTCACGGTTCGGCTGCTCGACCGTGGCAGTTCCCTGTTGACGGACCATATCTCGGCCTTCGGCGACGCGATCCGCCAGGCGCGCGTGCGCCGGCCCTTCCACGTCGACGGCTGGGTCGTCCTGCCCGATCACGCCCACGCGATGTGGACGCTGCCGCCGGGCGACCACGACTGCTCGAGCCGCTGGCGCGCGGTGAAGATCGCCTTCTCGAAGGCCCTGCGCAAGTCGCTCGTGACGAGTTCGCCCGACGGCGCGATCTGGGAGCGCCAGTACCAGCAATACCGCATCCAGGACGAGCGGGAATACGCGACCCTGATCGACTACATGCACACCGATCCGATACGCCACGGGCTGTGCCAGGGCGCCTGCGAGTGGCCCTGGTCCTCGCTGCACCGCTTCATCGCGTCCGGCTTCACGGCGCCCGAGGCCCTGGTGCTGCCGCCCTGGAGGCATGCGCACCTGGCGCCGGCGGCGCCGCTGCAGCTGGGCTTGCATCCCTGATACCTCGGCCGGCACACAGGCAGGCACAGGAGTCGATAGGGCCTTCGTTGTCGGGGTCCCGGCCTCGACAACCCATCCTGCGACAGCAAAACAAAAGGGCCCCGCAGGGCCCTTTGTCATGTCATGAGGCGTCGATCAGAACTGGTACTTCGCGCCGATGGTGAAGACGTCCGGCTTCGGACCGAAGTCTTTTTTCTTGCCGTAGCGCTCGTACTCGGCGATCAGCGACACTTGCTGGTTCACGTTGTACTGCATGCCAACCGCGCCATAGGCGCCGTTGTCGCTCTCGCTGCGGCTCAGGCCTGGGGTGGCCGAATCCAGTTCAGCCTTGGTGTGGGTCACGCCCAGCTTGCCGTAGACCGAGAACTTGTCGTTCAGCGGTGCGCGTGCGGTGCCGGCGATGTAAGCGCCGTAGCCATCCGTTTCGGTTTGCGCATTCACGCCGTTCACCGTGTAGCGGCCGTCGGCCTTGCGGAAGTCAGTGTAGCCGGCCTCGACGCCGAAGTTCTCGTTCAGTTCGGCGCCGCCGAAGATTTTGCCCGAAAACTTGTAGCCGTCGTTATCGACCATGGCGGCGCCCGGGACGTTGTACTCGCGGTCAGCACCGGAAGCGCCGACGCCGACGTACGGACGCGGGGTGATGGTGGACTGGGCTTGGGCGGCGGTCATGGCGGCGGTACCTGCGATCAGTGCAAAAATGAGCTTTTTCATACGGAATCCTTTTTCAACGTTTTTAGACTGGCTCGCCATTCCTTAATGAATCGCGATGAGTCCAAGATAGCACTGGTCAAAAGGATAAGGCAGTGCCGATTCCGTAAGAACTGTAAGCAAACGTAACATAAATGACTTATGGTTCAGTTATTTTTAGCGTCAAATTGACGTGTGAAGACGTCACATTAAGCGATGTACCGGAAGGTTAAATTTATGCGTTCTCCTAGAGAGCGCGTGGCCTTATGGATGCCGTGGAGCCAGTAACTCTGCAGCATTCCACTCATCAATAACAGACTGCCATCGTCCAGTTCGAGCTTGAGCGTACGTTTGTTGTATTTATGCCGCAGTATGAAGCTGCGCGTGGCACCAAAACTCAGGGATGCGATAGCCGGTTCCGGTCCCAGTTCGGGTTCGTCGTCGCTGTGCATCCCCATGCTGTCGCGTTCATTGCGGTAATAGTTCAGAAGAACGCTGTTGAAGCGCCGGCCGCAGGCATGCTCCACCGCCTTGCGCAGCGCCGCGAGCAGGGGCGTCCACGGCAAGGGGTCCAGGCGCAGGCCGGAATAGGTATAGCTGGCGTCGCCGTACCAGGCGGTCAGGCGCGGCTGCAGGTGGCGCTTGCCGAACAGGACGATGCTGTCCTGGCGCCATGGCGTCTCGGCGCGCAAGCGCGCGAAAACTTCTTCGGTGGAATACGGCAGCGGCAGGCGCGCCATCAAGGCCAGCGCACCATCTTCGATGGGAATTGGCAACAATGTGCCGGGAGGGTCAAACAGGTCCATCTAGCAACTTTACCGCTTATCATGTGCTTTCCCTACACGCACACTACACCCACATTGAGCGGACAAGTCGCATGAACAAGCGCGAGTTCTTCGGCGCGGCGCTGGCAACGGCCGCCCTGCCCGCCACGGCGGCAAACAAAATGCAGCCAGGCAAGGGCCCGGCGCTCCTGACCATTACAGGAGCAATTACGCGTCCGAACCGCGGCGCGCTCGATCCCGCGCTCGACCAGATGATGGCCAAGCACAAGCTGGCGTTCAGCCGCGCCTGCACACTGGATTTCGCGGCGCTGACGCGCCTGCCGGCACAAACGATTCGCCCCACGCTGGAATACGACGGCAAGCCGCATACCCTGCGCGGACCGCTGCTGCTGGACGTGCTGGCGCAGGCCGGGGCGCGCACGGACCCAGGCACGCGGCTGGCGCTGCGTGCGGTCGACGGCTATGCGGTGGCGGTGACGCTGAAGCAGGCGCGCGCGCAGCGTTTCATCATCGCCACCCACCTGGACGGGCAGCCGATGGCGCTGGGCGGACTGGGCCCGCTATGGGCCGTGATCGATGCCGACCGGGTGCCAGACATGGCGGCGCTGCCGCTGAACCAGCGTTTCGGGGCTTGCCCGTGGGCGCTCTACCACATCGACGTGGGCGCCTGAGCAGGCTGGATGCCTGCGGTCCAGGTGCAACTCAGGCGTAGGCTTCGGCCATCGTCATCACGCGCGGGGTGACGGCGATGCCGACATGGCCGAACAGGGTGTCGATGGCGGCCAGGTTGGCGCTGCATTCCTCGGCTTTCCAGCCCTTGAACAGGTCGGTGCCGTCCTTCTCGAAGTGCAGGTCGAGCACGCGGCCGCCGTCGCGGTGGGTGTAGTTCTTCTGGTAAAAACCCTTGAAGCCCAGCTCGGCCAGGGCCGCCAGCACCGAATGCGGCGGGTTGTCGGGGTCGGTCGCGAGATACACGGCAAAGGTCTTGCCGGGCGGTTTGGCAGCGACATCGACTTCGTAGATGCCTGGGGCCTTGGTGGTTGCGGTACTCTTCAAAAACAACATGCTGCCTCCTGCGTCGGACCGGCCCGGCGCGACGCACCGGCCGCCGGGATATGACGGATTCAACAGGAAAGCTTATTGCCGTTCGGGAACTTTGTCGATGTATTGATGCAGAAAACTTGCTCTAATGCATCGTTAATGCGTCAATAATCCAACGCTTGCACCGGCGACCAGGGCGCCGCATGCAATCATGCCAACAATAAAGCCGAGTTCGCGCTTGGCCGGATCCCGGTAGTAACCCAGCGCATACAGCACCCGCGCCACACACCAGAGCATGCCGCCGGCCGCCGCCCAGGTGTCGCCCAGGTACCAGGCGCACAGCCACAACGGCGCCAGCACCAGCGGCAACTGTTCGAGCGTGTTGGCCTGCACCCGCTGGCGGCTCTGGAAGGCTTCCGGCCCCTCCATCGACGGCGCCGGCACTTGATAGCGCACGCGCGCCATGCCGGCGACCACGCCGGTCCAGAAATACACGCCAAGGACGGCCAGCGTGGCCCATGCGCTCAGGTACATCGATACTCCTCGATCATTCAATTGGTATGCGCACGCAGGCGCACAGGAAAAGTTCAGGGCTGGCCGCGCCGCTTGCGTTCGGCCAGCGCGGTCGTGGCCTCGACCAGGGCCTCGTACAGGCGTCCGGTCGGGGCATCCCAGCGCGAAACCGCCGCCTGCTGGCGCGCGACGGTTCCGACATCGCCGCGCGCGACCGGGCCGCTGAGCGCG